>DATGRC010000143.1:0-8629 GCA_035303865.1 Acidimicrobiales bacterium | reverse complement strand
GCGGCCTCGTCGTCGAGGAGGTGGAGGTCGGGCCGCCGGACGACGACGGCGACCCGATCGTGGCCCTCGTCGACGCCGCCCAGACCCCGCCCTTCCTCACCGACCGGCGGGTCGTGCTCGGCCGGATCGTCGACAAGCGGGAGCGGGCCGAGCTCGTGGCGCCGCTGGTCGCCTACCTGGCCGATCCGCTGCCCACCACCCACGTCGTCCTCGACTGGGGTGGCGGCAAGGTCCCCAAGTCGCTCACCGAGGCGATCACCAGGGTCGGCGGCGCCCAGGTCGACACCAGCCCGGGCAGCAAGCTGGCCGGCTGGGTGCCGGAGCAGCTGGCTGAGGCGGGGCTGAAGGTCGACAAGGCTGGCCAGGCCCGCCTCGTGACCTGGCTGGGCGACGAGCCGAGCCGCCTCCCCGGGCTGCTCGAGCTCCTGCGCTCCACCTACGGCGCGGGCGCCCGGCTCGGCGTCGACGAGATCGAGCCGTTCCTCGGCGACGACGGGGGCGTGCCCCCGTGGGACCTCACCGACGCCATCGACCGCGGCGACCGGGCCACCGCGCTGGCGCTGCTCGGCCGGATGCTCGGCAGCCGGCACCCGTTCCAGCTGCTGGCCACCCTGCACACGCACTACAGCCGCCTCCTCCAGCTCGACGGCGCGGCGGTGGCGGGGGAGAAGGCGGCCGCCGAGCTGCTCGGCCTGAAGGGCTCGACGTTCCCGGCCAAGAAGGCGCTCGGGCAGGCCCGCCGGCTCGGCCACGACCGGATCGTGCGGGCCATCGACCTGCTGGCCCAGGCCGACCTCGACCTGCGGGGCGGCCGGGCGTGGACCGACCGCCTCGTCCTCGAGGTGCTCGTCGCCCGCCTGGCCAGCCTCTCGCGCTGAGCGCCCCGGCCGCCTCGCCGGGACGGCGCGCGACGACGGCCGGACGCAGGGTCCGGCCGTCGTTCAGGTCTGGGGACCGGCGGGGGGCGCCGGCGCTGGGGGGCGTCAGCCCGCGCTGGCCGCCTCGCGGGCCAGGCGCTTGGCCAGCCGCGACTTCTTGCGGGCGGCGGCGTTCTTGTGGATCACGCCCTTGGCGGCGGCCATGTCGATGCGCTTCTGGGCGGCCCGGGCCAGCTCCTCGGCGTTGTCGGCGCCCTCGGCGGCGGCCGCCACCGCGGCCTTGGTGCGGGTCTTCACCTCGCTGCGGACGGCCTTGTTCCGCGCGGTGCGCTTGATCGTCTGTCGGTTGCGCTTGATCTGGCTCTTGATGTTGGCCATGTCGTCCTCTGCTGCGAAATCGAACCGTGCGAGCGTACCCAGGAGGCCCGGTTCGCGTCACATCGGCCGGCGCCGGTAGCGTCTTGCATTCCCCTATGACAGCGCTCGACCGGATCCGGAACATCTCGATCGTGGCCCACGTGGACCACGGCAAGAGCACCCTGGCCGACCGCATCCTCGAGCTGTGCGGCGCGGTCGACCCCCGCGAGATGCGCTCCCAGTACCTCGACTCGATGGACCTCGAGCGAGAGCGGGGGATCACGATCAAGCTGCAGTCGGTCCGCCTCGACTGGCGGGACCACGTGATCAACCTGATCGACACGCCCGGCCACGTCGACTTCGGCTACGAGGTGTCGCGCTCGCTCGCCGCCTGCGAGGGCGTGATCCTGCTCGTCGACGCCGCGCAGGGCATGGAGGCCCAGACGCTGGCCAACTGCTACCTGGCCCTCGAGAACGACCTCGAGATCGTGGCCTGCCTCAACAAGATCGACCTGCCCGCCGCCGACCCCGAGGGCGCAGCAGCCGAGATCGAGTCGGTGCTCGGCATCCCCGCCGACGAGGTGCTGCGGATCAGCGCCAAGACCGGCGAGGGGGTGGAGGCGCTGCTCGACGCCGTCGTGGAGCGGATCCCGCCGCCGGAGGGGGACCCGGACGCGCCGCTCCAGGCCCTCATCTTCGACTCGCACTACGACAGCTACCGCGGCGTCGTGTCCTCGGTTCGGGTGGTGAACGGCGTGCTGCGCACCGGGTCCCGGCTCCGGTTCATGCAGGCCAACGCCACCCACGAGGCCGACGAGGTCGGCGTCCGCCGCCCGGCCCACACCCCGGTGCCCGAGCTCGGCCCGGGGGAGACCGGGTACCTCATCGCCGGGATCAAGGACGTCCGGGAGGCCCGCTCCGGTGAGACCGTCACCGACGCCAGCCGCCCGGCCGCCGAGCCGCTGGCCGGCTACCGGGACCCGAAGCCGATGGTGTTCTGCGGCCTCTACCCGATCGACGGCGACCAGTTCTCCGACCTGCGCGACGCCCTCGAGAAGCTCGGCCTCAACGACGCCAGCTACACCTACGAGCCCGAGACCTCCGGCGCGCTCGGCTTCGGCTTCCGCTGCGGCTTCCTGGGCTTGCTCCACATGGAGATCATCCGGGAGCGGCTCGTGCGCGAGTTCGGCCTCGACCTGATCGCCACCGCCCCGTCGGTCGCCTACCAGGTCTACAAGACCGACGGCGAGGTGGTGGAGGTCCACAACCCGTCGGACCTCCCGCCGGTCACCGAGATCGACCGGATCGAAGAGCCGATGCTGACCTGCACGATCCTCACCCCGAAGGAGTACGCCGGGGCGATCATGGAGCTCTGCCAGAACCGGCGGGGCGAGATGAAGAAGCTGGAGTACATCACGCCCGAGCGGATGGAGCTCCAGTACACGATCCCCCTCGCCGAGGTGGTGCGCGACTTCTTCGACCAGCTGAAGAGCCGCACCCAGGGCTACGCCTCCCTCGACTACGAGCCCGCCGGCTACGCTGCCGCCGACCTGGTGAAGGTGGACGTGCTGCTGAACGGCGTCCCCGCCGACGCGTTCAGCACGATCCTGCACCGGGACAAGGCCCAGGAGTACGGGCGGCGTATCTCCGAGAAGCTGAAGGACCTGATCCCCCGGCAGATGTTCGACGTGCCGATCCAGGCCGCCATCGGGGGCCGGATCATCAGCCGCGAGACGGTCAAGGCCAAGCGCAAGGACGTGCTGGCCAAGTGCTACGGCGGCGACATCAGCCGCAAGCGCAAGCTCCTCGAGCGGCAGAAGGAGGGCAAGAAGCGGATGAAGAACATCGGCCGCGTCGAGGTCCCGCAGGAGGCGTTCATCGCCGCCCTCAAGCTCGACGACTGACGGGCCGGGCTCAGGCCAGCACGGCCTGGACCTGCGTCGTCGACGCGACCGGTCGGCCCTCCTCGTCGGTCAGGTCGGTCTGCACGGTGATGAACCGGCGGCCGGCGCTCACCACCCGGGCCCGGCCGGTCACCCGCCCGGGGCGGGCCGCCTTGAGCAGCACGGTGCTCGAGCTGACCGTGGCCGTCCCCGCCCCCTCGGGCAGGTGGAGGAACGCGGCGACGGCGCCGAGCGAGTCGGCGAGCGTCATGAGCGCCCCGCCGTGGAAGCCGCCGCCGAGCGTGGTGCGCTCCTCGGCCCAGTCGAGGTGGCCCACCACCTCCTCTCGCGAGGCGGCGCTGATCGCCACCCCGGTGTGCCGCGCGAAGGGCATCGTGGCCACGAGCTCGGCCGGGGACAGGGCGGTGGGGTCGGGGCGCATCGCGCGATCCTGCCCGGTCCCGGGCTGGGCCGTCGTCGTCATCGGGTCCTCCTCGTCGGTCGGCCCCCCGATCGTGCGGCCACCGGCCGGGCGGCGCCATGACCTTCGAGGTAAGCGCCGTCGGCGCGCCCCGCCAGGTGCGATGCTGCGTCGGTGACCCCGCTGCAGGCCCGGTTCGCGTCGGTGATCGCCGACCTCGCGCCCGGCGAGGTGGTCAGCTACGGGGAGGTGGCCCGCCGGGCCGGTCGGCGGGGCGCGGCTCGGGCCGTGGGGGCGTTCCTCGCCGAGCACGGGGCCGGCCTGCCGTGGTGGCGGGTGGTCCGCGCCGACGGCACCCTCGCCAGCCACAAGGTCCGCGAGCAGGCGCGGCGGCTGCGGGCCGAGGGGGTGGAGGTCGCTCACGGCCGGGTGCTCGCCGCCCTGCCGCCGTGACCGCCGAGCCGGGTGGCCGAGCGCCGGCAGGCGTGCCCGCTACGGTGCCGGAGGCTGCCGGTCGCGGTTAGCACTCGGTAGGATCGAGTGCCAGGAGCCGCGCTGCGGCGCCCGTCACCACACGACCGAGATGCTCGACGAACGCAAGGCCGCCATCCTCCGGGCCGTCGTGGAGGAGTACATCGACACCGCGCAGCCGGTGGGGTCCGCGCACGTGGCGCAGGCCTCCGGCGTGCAGGTGTCCTCGGCCACGGTCCGCAACGACATGGCCGCCCTCGAGGCCGAGGGCTACCTCCGCCAGCCCCACACCAGCGCCGGCCGCATCCCCACGGAGAAGGGCTACCGGTTCTTCGTGGACCACCTCGCGCCGCCGGCCCGGCTCCGCGGCGACGACGCCGTGCAGGTGCGGGCCTTCTTCGACCAGGCCCACGGAGAGCTGGAGCGGATGCTCCACGACACGTCCCGGCTGCTCGGCGACCTCACCCACTACGCCGGCGTCGTCGTCGGTCCCAAGCCCACCGAGGCCACGATCCGTTCGGTGCAGCTGGTGGGCCTCACCCGGGCCAGCGCGCTCGTGGTGGTGGTCCTGTCGAACGGCGTCGTCGAGAAGCACCACCTCGACCTGAGCGAGGCCGGCCCCACCCTGGCTGAGGGGGCGGGGGAGGAGCGCATCGCCGCGGCGTCCGCTCGCCTCGCCGCCCACCTGGCCGGCACCGCCCGCTCGGCGCTGCCGCCGCTGGGGTCGTCGGGGGACGACGTCGTCGACGCCCTCTGCGACCTCGCCCTGCGCTCGCTGGCCGACGAGCGCGGCACCGAGCCCGACCAGGTCTACGTCGGCGGTACCTCCCGCATCGCGCAGGCCTTCGACGCCATCGAGACCGTTCGCGAGGTCCTCGGCATCCTCGAGCAGCAGCTCGTGGTCGTCAGCCTGCTGCGCGACGTGCTCGACCGGGGCCTGCAGGTGGCCATCGGCACCGAGACCGGCATGGCCAACTTGGCCGACTGCGCGCTCATCGTCTCCCCCTATGAGGTGGACGGCGAGCCGGCCGGGTCGATCGGCGTGCTCGGCCCCGCCCGCATGGACTACCCGCAGGCGATGGCGGCCGTCGCCGTGGTCGGCAACCGCCTGTCGCAGCGCCTGACCGAAGGCTGATCGGAGAGACCTCGCCCATGGCGGACTACTACGAGCTGCTGGGGGTGTCGCGGGACGCGTCCCCCGACGAGATCAAGAAGGCGTACCGGCGCCTCGCTCGGCAGCTCCACCCGGACACCAACCCGGACCCGGAGGCCGCCGAGCGCTTCAAGGAGGTGGCCGCCGCCTACGAGGTCCTCTCCGACCCGGAGAAGCGGGCCCGCTACGACCGCTTCGGCGCCGACGGCGTGAACGGCCCGATGGGCGCCGGGTTCGGCACCGGGAGCATCAACGACATCTTCGACGTGTTCTTCGGCGGCGGCAGCCCCTTCGGCGGCGGGCCCCGCCGACCCCCGGGCAAGCCCCGCGGCCCCGACCTCGAGGTCGTCGTCGACCTGCCCTTCGAGGCCGCGGTGTTCGGCACCCGTCACCCCGTCGAGGTGCGCACCGCCGTGGCCTGCACCACCTGCGAGGCCACCGGCTGCGCCCCCGGCCACCGGCCCGAGGCCTGTCTCGAGTGCGGCGGCACCGGGCAGGTGCAGCGGGTCCGCCAGTCGTTCCTCGGCCAGATGGTCACGAACTCCGTGTGCCCCCGCTGCGGCGGCCAGGGGGAGCTGATCCGCGAGCCCTGCGACGACTGCGGCGGCGAGGGGCGCCGCATCGAGGACCGCACCTACACCGTCGACATCCCCGCCGGCGTGGACACCGGGTCCACGCTGCGCCTCAGCGGTCGGGGCGCGGCCGGCGTGCGGGGCGGGCCCACCGGCGACCTCTACGTGCACGTGCGGGTGTCGCCCCACGAGCGCTTCACCCGCGTCGGCGAGGACCTCCACTGCGACCTGCCGATCTCGTTCGCGCAGGCCGCGCTCGGCGCCCACCTCACGTTCGAGACGCTCGACGGCCCGGAGGACCTCGTCATCCCCCGCGGCACCCCGTCGGGCCGCGAGTTCCGGCTCCGCGGGCGGGGCGTGCCCCACCTCGAGCGCAACGTGCGCGGCGACCTCGTCGTGCGGGTCCTCGTCGAGGTGCCCGACGACCTCACCGAGGAGCAGGAGGAGCTGCTGCGGGCCTACGCCGCCGCTCGGGGCGAGGAGGTCGCCCCGAGCGAGGAGGGCTTCTTCGCCAAGATCCGCTCGGCCTTCCGGTGACCGGCGGGCCCCACCCGGTCGACCATCCGGGGCCCTTCGTCCTCGTCGACGACCCCGAAGCGCCCGCGCTGTCGGCGGCGGCCGCCCACCACCTCACCCGGGTGCTGCGCCGCGGAGCCGGCGACCCGCTCGTGGTGGGTGACGGCCAGGGCCGCTGGGCGCCCGCCGTGCTCGGTCCCGACGCCGCCGTCGAGCGCACCGGACCGGTCGAGGTGGCCTCCCGCCCGCCGGTGGCGCTCACCGTGGCGTTCGCCCTCGTGAAGGGCGACAAGGGGGACCTCGTCGTCCAGAAGCTCACCGAGCTCGGGGTCGACCGCATCGTGCCGTTCCGGGCCGAGCGATCGGTGGTGCGCTGGGATGCCGAGCGCGCGGCGCGCGCCGTCGCCCGCTGGCGGGCCGTGGCGGCGAGCGCCACCGAGCAGTGCCACCGGCCCTGGCTGCCCGAGGTCACCGACGTGGCCTCCCTCGACGACCTGGCGGCCGGGCGGTTCGGGCCGATCGCGGCGGCTGACCGAGACGGCCAGGCGCCCTCGCTCGCCGTGCCCGGGATCGCCGTGGGCCCGGAGGGTGGTTGGGCGCCCGCGGAGCGGGACCGGTCGCTGCCCCGGGTGCGGCTCGGCGCCCACGTGCTGCGGGCGGAGACCGCCGCCGTCACCGCCGGTGCCGTGCTGACAGCGCTGCGCGACGGCGTCGTCGCCCCGGCGGCCATCTGACGGGGACCTGACCGTCCGAGTCACGGAGGGTGGTTGTCCACCGCCACGGATCGCGCGTACCATCGTCGCGACAGCCGGGGCCGTCCCCGAGGGGGAGCGGGACCAGGTGCGGGCGAGCTGGTCCGACAGGACCGTCCTCTGGAGGGACAACGGGAAGATGAGCGAACTCGACGACGCCGCGGCGTCTGGGGCCTACGCCGTGAAGGTGGGGAGCCGGCTGCGGGCCATCCGCCGGCAGAAGCACCTCTCGCTCCAAGACGTCGAGGCAGCCTCGGAGCAGGAGTTCAAGGCGTCGGTGCTCGGCGCCTACGAGCGGGGCGAGCGGGCCATCTCGGTGCCCCGCCTCCAGCGCCTCGCCCGCTTCTACCGGGTGCCGGTCGACCAGCTCCTCCCCGGTGACGACGGCCCGGACTTCGGTCCTCGTCCCGGTGACGCCGACGTCGTGATCGACCTCGACCGGCCCACGCCCCGCCCCGACGAGAAGGTCAAGCTGGACCTCACCGCCGTGGAGCGCCTCGAGGGCGCCGAGGGCGAGACCCTGTCGCGGTACCTGCGCCTCATCCAGGTGCAGCGGGGTGACTTCAACGGGCGGGTGCTCACCGTGCGCCGCGACGACCTGCGGGCCATCGCCGCCATCCTCGACGTCACCCCCGAGCTCGTGACCGCCCGGCTCGACGACCTCGGCCTGATCTTCCAGGCCGCGCCGGCCAGCTCGCCGGTCAGCGCGCTCAGCTGACGGTGCCCGGGGCCCCGTTCGGGGTCTACCTGCACGTCCCGTTCTGCGCGGCGCGCTGCGACTACTGCTCGTTCGCCACCTGGACGGACCGCCACCACCTGATCGACGCCTACCTGGCCGCCTGCCGGGCCGACGCCGACCGCCTCGTGGCCGAGGGGATGCCCGAGGCCACCTCGGTGTTCGTCGGCGGCGGCACCCCGTCGCTCGTCCCGGCCGAGGCCCTGGTGTCGGTCCTCGACCGGATCCCCCGGGCCCCGGGCGCCGAGGTGACCGTCGAGTGCAACCCCGACGACGTCAGCGAGGCGCTGCTCGCCACCTACCGGGACGGCGGGGTCACCCGGCTCAGCTTCGGGGTGCAGTCCACCTCAGCCCACGTGCTGGCCGCGCTCGGCCGGGCCCACGACCGCGACAACGTGGTGCGGGCGGTGGAGCTGGCCCGGGCCACCGGCTACGAGACGTTCAACCTCGACGTGATCTACGGCGGCGCGGGGGAGTCCCTCGCCGACTGGCAGGCCACCCTCGACGACGTCGTGGCCCTGGACCCGCTCCACGTGTCGGCCTACGCGCTCACCGTGGAGCCGGGCACGCCCCTGGCGGCGGACCCGGACCGCCACCCCGACGACGACGACCAGGCCGACAAGTACCTGGCGGCCGTCGAGATCCTGGGAGCCGCCGGGTACGAGCACTACGAGATCTCGAACTGGGCGAAGCCGGGACGGCGGTGCCGGCACAACCTCGTCTACTGGCGCGCCGAGCCGTACCTCGGGCTGGGCGCGGGCGCGCACTCCTTCTTCCTCGGCCGCCGCTTCGCGAACGTGGACGCGCCGAACCGGTACGTCGAGGCCATCGCCGCCTCGTACAAGGAGCGGCAGGCGACGGGCAAGAGCGGCATGTACCAGGTCGCCGGG
>DATGRC010000142.1:0-6930 GCA_035303865.1 Acidimicrobiales bacterium | reverse complement strand
GGTCCGGCGGTCGTGGTGCTGGCCGAGATGCCGGGGATCACGCCGAAGGTGGTGGAGTTCGCCGACCGGGTCGTCGACCTCGGCTGCACCGCCGTGCTGCCCCACCTCTTCGGCGTGCCCGGCGCCGGGCCGTCGCCCCTGGGCATGGTCCGCTCGCTCGTCCCGGCCTGCGTGTCACGGGAGTTCTCGGCCTGGGCCACGAACCGAACCAGCCCCGTCGTCGAGTGGTGCAGGGCCCTCGCCCGCCAGGAGCACGAGCGCTGCGGCGGGCCCGGCGTGGGCGTGGTCGGCATGTGCTTCACCGGGAACTTCGCCCTCGCCATGGCCCCGGAGCCGTCCGTGGTGGCGCCGGTGCTCAGCCAGCCGTCGCTGCCGCTCGGCGTGACCAAGCGGGCCAAGCGGGCGCTGCACCTGAGCGACGACGACCTGGCCACGGTGCAGCGGCGCCTCGACGCCGAGCCCGACCTCTGCGTGCTGGGGCTGCGGTTCAGCTACGACCCGCTCGTGCCCCGCGAGCGCTTCGCCCACCTGCACGAGGCGCTCGGCGACCGCTTCCGCGCCGTGGAGATCGACTCGTCGAAGGGCAACCCGTGGGGCCACCGGCGCCTCGCCCACTCGGTCCTCACCGAGGACCTCGTCGACCAGCCCGGCCAGCCCACCCACGACGCGCTCCAGCAGGTCCTCGACCTGCTCCGCACCCGGCTCCTCGAGACCTCAGCCGCGTAGGGCAGCCGGCCCCGGCCCCGCTCAGCCGGTGCGCCGCGCCGCCTCAGAGGGCGACGGTGCGGTGGTCCTCGCTGGCGTGGCGGTGGGCGTGGGCGAGCGCGTCGTCGAGGTTCGAGAAGAGGTGGTGCTGGGTGCGGAGCCGGCCGAGCGCGCCGGCGGCGTCGAGGATCCGCAGGTGCTCGGGGCGGGGGCCCTTCAGGAGCACGGTGATGCCCCGCGCCTCGAGCTCGGCCACGATCTCCCCGAGGGCCTGCGCGCCGGTGGCGTCGAGCACCTGCAGGTCGGGGAGGGCGAGGACGACCACCTTGGCGTCGGTGACCTGCGTGAGCTCGGTGAGGAACCGCTGGGCGGCGCCGAAGAACAGCGCCCCGTCGAGGCGGTAGACGACGATCCCGTCGTGGAGCAGGTCGTCGGTGGTCTCCCGGTCGGGCCCGGCGCCGGCGGCGTCCCGGGGGATCGGCACCGGCACGATCTGGGAGCTGCGGGCCACGTGCCGCAGGGCCAGCACCACGGCGACGGCGATGCCGATCTGCACGGCCACGATCAGGTCGAAGGCCACGGTGGCGACCGCGGTGACGGCGAGCACGACGGCGTCGGAGCGGGTGGCCCGAATGACGGCACGGACGTTGTGGATCTCGACCATCCGCACGGCGGTGACCATGAGGACGCCGGCGAGCGCGGGGAGCGGGATGCGACCGACCAGGTCGCTGGCCGCCAGCACCACCACGAGCAGCACGAGCGCGTGCACCACCGACGCCACCCGGGTGCGGGCGCCGCTGCGCACGTTGACGGCGGTCCGGGCGATCGCCCCGGTGGCCGGCATCCCGCCGAACAGCGGCGAGGCCAGGTTGGCGAGGCCCTGGCCGAACAGCTCGCGGTCCGGGTCGTGCGGGCGCCCCCCGGTCATCCCGTCGGCCACCTTGGCCGACAGCAGGCTCTCGAGGGCGGCGAGCACCGCCACCGCGAACGCCGCGGACAGCAGCTCGCTGACCTGGCTGGCTGACAGCCCGGGCAGCGACGGGGCCGGGAGGGAGCCGGGCAGGGCGCCGATGCGGGCGACGTCGAGGTCGGCCAGCTCGGCGACGACCGTGGTGGCGGCCACCGCGATGAGCGACGCCGGCAGGGCCCGGCGGATGCGGGGCAGGACGACGAGCAGGGCCACCGACAGCGCGACGATGCCGACCGACGCGACGGAGCCGTGGTCGAGCGCGTCGCCCAGCGCCTCCAGCGCCACGAGCGCCGTGTTCTCCCCCTCGGGCTTCGGCACCCCGAGCGCGCTCGGCACCTGCTGCAGGAAGATGATGACGGCGATGCCGATCGTGAACCCCTCGATCACCGGCCACGGCACGTAGGCCAGGAACCGACCGAGGCGGGCCAGCGCGGCGGCCACGACGAGCACGCCGGCCAGGAGGCTCACCACGAGCACGGCGTCGGGGCCGTGGCGGGCGACGACGGGCACGAGCACGACGGTCATCGCGCCGGTGGGGCCCGACACCTGCACGTCGGACCCGCCGAAGACGGCCGCCACGAGGCCGGCCACGACCGCGGTGATGAGCCCGGCCTCGGCGGTGAGGCCGCTCGAGATGCCGAAGGCGAGCGCCAGGGGGAGGGCGACGACGCCGACGGTGAGGCCGGCCACCAGGTCGGCCCGCCAGCTCCGGTCGAGCCCCTCGTAGTCGGACCGCCGGGGGAGGAGGGCGAGCAGCGGCCCGAGCGCCTGGCGGGTCATCGCCCGGCGGCCGATCGCAGGTCGGCCAGCAGGGACTCGTTCTCCACCAGCGACGAGATCAGCAGCTGCTTGGCCACCGCCAGCAGCTCGGCGAGGAGCGGGTCGCTCAGCGAGTAGATGACCGAGGTGCCCTCCCGCCGGCTGGTGACGAGCCCGGCCCGGCGGAGGATCCCGAGCTGCTGCGACAGGTGGGAGCTCTCGATCCCCACCAGCGGCTGCATCTCGCTGACCGAGTGCTCGCCCTTGGACAGCACCTCGAGCACCCGGATGCGGGCCGGGTGGCCGAGGGCCTTGAACAGCTCGGCCTTGACCTCGGAGACGGGAGCGCTGAGCGCCGCCTCCAGCGCGTGGTCGGGCATGGGCCTCCTC
Organism: Acidimicrobiales bacterium; assembly: GCA_035303865.1. GTDB lineage: Bacteria > Actinomycetota > Acidimicrobiia > Acidimicrobiales > VFJN01 > VFJN01. The sequence goes on along the minus strand of DATGRC010000142.1, from coordinate 4,106 downwards.
GACGGGTCGCAATCCTTACAACCTGACGATATCGTCAGATTGTTGGGATCCTCCAGCTGGTCCCGAGGGCCCGGGCGGACGGGGCCCTCGGGACCAGCGAGGGCTCCGTGCCGCCCCGACGGCGGCTCAGGCGAGGGGCCGGCCGAAGGGGAGCTCGGGCTGCCAGGTGCGGAGGAACTCCTCGGCCCGCACGCAGGCGGCCATCCACAGGTTCGTGCCCTCGCCGGCCAGGTTGGCCACCGCGGCCCGCACCCGCTCGATCGGGTCGCCGCCGTCGGGGTCGAAGGCGGCCAGCAGCGGGGCGGCCGTCGAGAGGAAGTCCGGCACGACGACGGCGCCGGCCCGGCCCAGCACGGCCAGGGCCCGAGCCGTGACCGGCACCGGGCTGAGCGGGACGACGGCCTTGGCCTTCACCGTGGCGGCCAGGTCGTGCTCGAGCACGCCGGCCTTGCCGGCGACCAGGAGCACGTCGCAGTCCGCGTCCATCGACGCCTGCGGCTCCGGGCTCGCCCCCTGGGCCGACGCGGCGGCGGCCGCCGCCTCGACGACCGGGCCGCTGCCGACGAGCGCCACGCGGCGCCCCTCCAGCGAGCCGAGCAGGCCCGCGGCGGCCGCCACCGCGCTCTCGCCGGTGGCCGTCTGGTCGAACGCCTTCGCCCGCTGCTCGGCCCGGGGGAGCGGCGCCAGGTCGTCGGCGGTGACGCCGAGGCCGGGACCGGGCAGCCACCGCTCGCTCTCCACCAGCTCGGCCACCTCGGCCACGAACGCCTGCACCGCCTCGTCTCGGGCATCGGGCTTGGCGTTGATCGCGCCGCTGCCGCCCCGCACCCGCAGGCCGAAGCTGGCGGCGGCGTAGGTGGTGCTGCGGGCCAGCAGCTCCGCGCCGTCGCGCAGCACCTTCGGCGCCAGGCGCACCACGCCCACGGCGGGGGCGTCGTCGAGGTCGAACACGATGAACCCGTCGGTCGAGGTGAGCTTGTGGAGCTGCATCCCCCCGGTTCTAGCCGGACTGGGCTGTCAGGCCCCACCGGTAGGCTTGCCCTCCCATGACCGACGCGGCCGATCCCCTCGCTCAGGGCCTCAACCCCGTCCAGTGGGAGGCCGTCACCCACACCGAGGGTCCGCTGCTCATCGTGGCCGGCGCCGGCTCCGGGAAGACCCGAGTGCTCACCCACCGGATCGCCCACCTGATCCGCGAGCACGGCGTCAGCCCGTTCGAGATCCTGGCCATCACGTTCACCAACAAGGCCGCCGACGAGATGAAGCAGCGGGTGGCCGCGCTCGTGGGCCCGGTGGCCGAGAAGATGTGGGTCTCCACGTTCCACTCGGCCTGCGTGCGGATCCTGCGGCGGGATGCCGACCGGCTCGGCTTCCCCAAGGCCTTCACCATCTACGACCAGGCCGACGCCAACCGCCTCACCGGCTACGTCATCCGGGACCTGGGGCTCGACCCGAAGCGCTTCCCGCCCCGGTCGGTCCACGCCACGATCAGCGCCGCCAAGAACGACGGGCTCACCGCCGCCCAGTTCGCCGACCGCGCGCAGGTCCTCTACGAGCGCACGATCGCGGAGGTCTTCACGGAGTACCAGGCTCGGCTGCAGCGGGCCGGGGCCATGGACTTCGACGACCTGCTCGGCAACGCCGTCCAGCTCCTGAAGGCCAACCCCGACCTGCTCGAGCACTACCAGCGCCGCTTCCGCCACGTGCTCGTCGACGAGTACCAGGACACGAACCCCGTCCAGAACGAGCTCGTCCTGCTCCTCACCCAGGCCCACCGCAACGTCTGCGTGGTGGGAGACGGGGACCAGTCGATCTACCGGTTCCGGGGCGCGGACATGCGCAACATCCTCGAGTTCGAGGATGCGTTCCCCGACGTCACGGTGGTGGTGCTGGAGCAGAACTACCGGTCCACGCAGACGATCCTCGACGCCGCCAACGCCGTCATCGCCAACAACCAGAGCCGCAAGCCGAAGGAGCTCTGGACCGACCGCGGCGACGGGCAGCCGATCGTGCGGTACCACGGCGACGACGAGGTGGACGAGGCCCAGTGGGTCACCCGTGAGATCGCCCGCCTCCACGACGGCGGCGAGCACCGCTGGGGCGACATCGCCGTCTTCTACCGGACCAACGCCCAGAGCCGCGTGCTCGAGGAGGCCCTGGCCCGCCACGGCGTGCCGTACAAGGTCATCGGCGGCACCCGGTTCTACGACCGTCGCGAGGTGAAGGACGCCCTCGCCTACCTGAAGGCCGTCGTCAACCCGGCCGACGAGGTCTCCGTGAAGCGGGTGCTGAACACCCCCAAGCGGGGGGTGGGCGACGGCAGCGTCGGCAAGCTCGACGCGTACGCGTCGGCCCGCGGCCTGTCGTTCATGGACGCCCTGCGCCGGGCCGACGACGCCGGCGTGGGCGGCAAGGCGGCCAAGGGCATCGCCCAGTTCCTCGAGCTGCTCGAGAGCGTCGAGGACCTCGCCGCCGACGACAAGCCGGCGCCGCTGCTCGAGGCGCTGCTCGAGCGCAGCGGGTACCTCGACGAGCTGCGGGCCGAGCGCACGATCGAGGCCGAGGGCCGCCTCGAGAACCTCGCCGAGCTCGTCGGCTCCGCGCAGGACGCCGAGTCGATCGAGGCGTTTCTCGAGCAGGTGAGCCTGGTGGCCGACGCCGACGAGATCGACGGGGACGACAGCCAGGTGGTGCTCATGACGATCCACGCCGCCAAGGGCCTCGAGTTCCCGGCGGTGTTCATCATCGGCCTCGAAGACGGCGTGTTCCCGCACCTGCGGGCCATCGGCGACCCCGACGAGCTCGAGGAGGAGCGGCGCCTCGCCTACGTGGCGCTCACCCGGGCCCAGGACCGCCTCTACCTCAGCCACGCGTGGAGCCGCACCCTCTACGGCGGCACCCAGTACAACCCGCCCAGCCGCTTCCTCGACGAGATCCCCGAGCACCTCGTGCAGGCCATCGAGCAGCGCCGGGCCAGCCGGGGCGGGCGCACCTACGGCGCCGGCGGCTACGACTCGGGCGGCGGCTACGGCGGCGCTGGCTACGGGTCCCGGGGCCGGGGCAGCAGCGCCAACCGCGATCGCATGGTCGAGGCCGCCCTGCGGGCCGGGCGGCGACCCACCAGCCAGGGCGGCACCGGCACCGGTCCGGCCCGCCACGGCGCCGAGCAGCTCGGCATCAAGGTGGGCGACGACGTCGTCCACGCCAGCTTCGGGGAGGGCGTGGTGCTCAGCCTCCACGGCGAGGGCGACAAGGCCGAGATCGTGATCCGCTTCCCCTCCGTCGGCGAGAAGCGCCTCCTCCTGTCGTGGGCGCCGCTCAAGAAGCTCTGATGAGCCGCCCGGTGCGCCCGCCGGGGCGCCGGCCGGGTAGACCGGGGTGATGGTGCGGCCCCTGGCCCGAGCGTCGCTGCTGGTCCGACGCGACGTCACGCTCGGCACGCTCATGGACCGGCTGGCCCGGATCCACGGCGGCCGCCGCCTCGTCGAGGAGGAGGGCGGTGCGACCCGAACCTACGAGGAGGCGGCCGAGCAGGTCCGCCGCTGGGCCGGCGCGATCGCCGCCCGCACCTCGCCCGGTGACGTCGTGGTCGTCAACACCCCCAACGGCTACGACATGCTGCTCCTCTGCCTGGCCGCCGCCCGAGCCGGGTGCCTCCCCGCCCCGGTCAACGACCAGATGCGGGCCGAGGAGGTGGCTCACGTCGTCGCCGACTCGGCGGCCACGCTCGTGGTGCGCTCACCGGCGGAGCTCGACGGCGCCGAGCCGCTCGCCGACGCCCACCCGGCCGAACCCGGCGAGGTGGGGGCGCTCTTCTACACGAGCGGCACCACCGGCGCCCCCAAGGGGGTGGAGCTGACCCACCGGGCGCTCGTCGGTCAGGTGCTCGCCGCCGTCGCCTGGCCGAACGTGCTGCGCTGCGACGAGGCCGTGATCGCCCTGCCCGTCGCGCACATCATGGGCTTCGTCGTGCTGCTCGGCCTCGCTGCGGCGGGCGTCCCCACCTACCTCCTGTCCCGCTTCCACCCGGTGCGGGTACTCGACGCCATCGAGTCGCGCCGAGCCACGATCCACATCGGCGTGCCGGCCATGTACCGGATGCTCGA
>DATGRC010000141.1:0-6908 GCA_035303865.1 Acidimicrobiales bacterium | reverse complement strand
CCGTTCGGCGACGGCGCACCGGGCGACACGCTGGCCCCGGACCAGCTCGCCGCCGTGGCCCACTCCTCCGGGCCCGCCCGCATCATCGCCCCCGCCGGCTCCGGCAAGACCCGGGTCCTCACCGAGCGGTACCGGCACCTGCTCGTCGACCGCGGCTACGAGCCCGGCGCCGTGATCGCCCTCGCCTACAACAAGCGGGCCCAGCTCGAGATGGCGTCGCGCCTGCCCGGCACGAGCGCCCGCGTCCAGACGATCAACGCGTGGGGGTACTCGATCCTGGCCCGGGCCTGGGGGCGCCGCCCCGAGGTGATCGACGAGCGCACCCAGCGCGGCATCGTCGAGCGGCTCGTTCCAAGCCGGCAGCGGCGGGTCAACACCGACCCGATCGGCCCGTACCTGGAGGGCCTGTCGCTCATCCGCCTCGGGCTCCGCCACCCCGAAGAGGTGGAGGACGCGCTCGACGACGTGCCGGGGCTGGCCGCCGCCTACGAGCCCTACCGCGACGAGCTGCGCCGCCAGGGCGCCATCGACTTCGACGAGCAGGTCTTCGGCGCCGTCGAGGCGCTCGTGCGCGACGGGGACCTGCGCCGGGCCGTGCAGGCCGACCACCGCCACCTCCTCGTCGACGAGCTCCAGGACCTCACCCCCGCGCACGTGCTCCTCGTCCGCCTGGCCGCCGGCCCCCAGGCCGACGTGTTCGGCGTGGGCGACGACGACCAGGTCATCTACGGGCACTCCGGCGCCGACCCGCGGTTCCTCGTCGACTTCGACCGCTACTTCCCCGGCGCCCACCACCACGCCCTCGAGGTGAACTACCGCTGCCCGGAGCCGGTCACCGTGGCCGCCCGCACCCTCCTCGCCTACAACGACGTGCGGGTCCCCAAGGAGATCCGGCCCGGCCCGGGCGTGCCCTCCGACGCCAGCGCCTTCGAGGTGCGCACCCACGCCGCCGACACCGGCGCCCGCGCCCTCGTCGACGCCGTCGAGGCCTGGCGGGCCGACGGCGTGGCCCCGGCCGACATCGCCGTGCTCACCCGGGTGCAGTCGCTGCTCCTGGCCCCCCACGTGGTGCTCACCGAGGCCGGCGTGCCGATCGACTCCATCCTCGACGAGGGCGTCCTCAGCCGCCTGGGCGTGCGGGCCGCACTGGCCTACCTGCGCATCGCCGTCGCCCCTGACGACGTGAGCGGCGCCGACCTGGCCGAGGTGCACCGCCGCCCCAGCCGCGGCCTGCCCCAGTGGGCCACCAAGTGGCTCGACCGGTGCCGCTCCGTGGCCGACGTGCGGCGAGCCGCGGCCCGCATCGACGATGCCAAGGTCGGGGCCAAGCTCGACGATCTCGCCGCCGACCTCGACCGGCTCGCCCGCCTGGCCGCCCAGGGCGCGTCGGCCCGGGACCTGCTCACCGCGGTGCGCGACGACGTCGGCCTCGGCTCGGCCATGACGCTCCTCGACAGCACCGGCGGCGCCTCCGGCTCCCACCTCGACGACCTCGAGGCGCTCCTCCAGGTGGCCGACCTCCACCCCGACGCCGGGTCCTTCGAGGCTTGGCTGCGCCGCACGTTCCACCGGGAGCGGGCCGAGGGCGGCGTCACCCTGTCCACGATCCACCGGGTGAAGGGCCAGGAGTGGGAGCGGGTCGTCGTGTTCGGCGTGACCGACGGGATCGTCCCGCACCGCCTCGCCGAGGACGTCGAGGAGGAGCGCCGGGTGCTGCACGTCGGCATCACCCGGGGCCGGCAGCGGGTGCTCGTGCTCGGCGACCGGTCCCGCCGCTCCCCGTTCCTCGACGAGCTCGACGGCTCCGCCAAGCGGGGCCACCTCGCCTCCCGCCCCGCGCCGGTGCCGACCGCCTCTGCCCGGCCCGCGGCCCGCCGCAGCCGGGAGGCGCCCACCACCCTCCCCGCCGAGGTCGGCCAGGCCCTCAAGGTGCTCGGCGGGTACGAGGGCACCGTGGCCGAGGTGGGGGAGGAGGGCGTGCGCCTCGCGCTCGACGGCGGCGGCTCGTTCTTCGTCCGCTACGGCGAGCGGGTCACCCACGCCGGCACGACGCTCGTGCTCGACCGGCCGCCGTCCCCGCTCGCCGAGGCCGCCGCGCAGGCGCTGCGGGTCTGGCGCCTCGAACGGTCCAAGGCCGACCAGGTGCCGGCCTACGTCGTCCTGTCCGACAAGCACCTCGACGGCATCGCGGCGCGCCTGCCCACCACGCTCGACGCGCTCCGGGCCTGCCCGGGCATCGGTCCGGCCAAGCTCGACAGCTACGGCGACGAGATCCTTGCCGTGCTCGAGCGCGTCACCGAAGCGTGAGCTCGGGCCGGGTGAGCCGGTCCCGCCCGTAGCCTTGGGACATGGCTGACTCCGTGCTGCAGACCGTCGACCTCGGCTTCCAGTGGCCCACCGTCGACCCGTTCCTGTTCTGCGTGCACCACGACGACGCATACCCCGCCGGCGATGGGCAGGCCGGGCCCGCCGCCTCGCTCGAGGGGCGCGACCTCGGGCAGGACTTCGCCGGCAAGGACGGCTGGCGCATGTACCACGGCACCCGGGTCCCCGGGTTCCCCGGCCACCCCCACCGCGGGTTCGAGACCGTCACCTACGTGCGTCGGGGCCTCATCGACCACGCCGACTCGCTCGGCGCCAAGGCCCGCTTCGGGCGGGGCGACACCCAGTGGCTCACCGCCGGCCGGGGCATCGTCCACAGCGAGATGTTCCCGCTCCTCGACACCGAGGGCCCCAACCCGCTGGAGCTCTTCCAGATCTGGTTGAACCTCCCCGCCGACGACAAGATGGCCGAGCCCCACTTCGCCATGCTGTGGGACGAGGACACGCCCCGGCTCCGCCACGTCGACGCCGACGGCCGGCAGGTGGAGGTCACCGTCATCGCCGGGCGGCTCGGGGACCTCGAGCCGCCGCCCCCGCCGCCGCGGTCGTGGGCGGCGCGCCCCGACAGCGACGTCGCCATCTGGCACCTGCGCTTCGACCCGGGCGCCCGCTGGACGATGCCGGCCGCCGCCGGGACCGAGACGGTCCGCACGCTCTACGTGTTCGAGGGCGACGGCCTGCGCATCGACGGCCACGACGTCGGCGGTCGCACCGGCTCGGTCGTCCGCCCCGACCGGGAGCTCGACCTCGAGAGCCCCGGCGGCGCTGAGGTGCTCCTCCTGCAGGGCCGACCGATCGGCGAGCCGCAGGCCCGCTACGGCCCGTTCGTGATGAACACCGAGGCCGAGATCCACGAGGCGTTCGCCGACTACCGCCGCACCGGCTTCGGTGGCTGGCCGTGGTCGGAGCAGGACCCGGTCCACGGCCTCGACCCCCGTCGCTTCGCGGTGCGGCCCGACGGCGGGCGCGAGGAGCCGGCTGGCGCCGCCTGAACTCGTGGCGCGCGCCGGCGCGCCGGTGCAACGGCGCTGTGCGCCTCTAACCTTGCCCGGTGAGGTCGCCGGACCGGGCGGCCCGGGGGGAACCGACGATGACCGAGCGACACCGCAGCCAGGGCGGCGACCGCGCCGCCGAGCGCGCCGTGGTTGCGTCCGGGGGAACGGGGTAGGCGGCGGTGCGATGCTGACCCGGCGGGCCCTGGAGGAGCACCTCGCGGGCGGGGCGTGCGCCCCGACGCCGGCCGGCCCGCCCCGCCTCGGCGTGGAGCAGGAGTGGCACACCTACCGGCTCGACGACCTCGACCGGCACCTCCACCCCGAGGAGGTGCTCACCGCCGCCACCGCCGCCGGCGCGCTGCCCCACGGCAGCCGCGTCACCGTCGAGCCCGGCGGCCAGGTCGAGATCTCCACCCCGCCCACCGACCCGTGGTGGGGGTGCCTGGACGCCATGCGGGGCGACGGCGCCGAGCTGCGGCGCCGCCTGCTCGACGCCGGCATCGTCGCCGTCCCCGGCGGCGTCGACGTGTTCCGCCCGCCGCGGCGCACCCTGAGCCGGCCCCGGTACGACGTGATGCAGGCGTTCTTCGACCGCCACGGCCCCGAGGGCCGGCGCATGATGGCGGCCTGCGCCGCCATCCAGGTGAACGTCGACTCCGGCGACGCCGCCCTCGCGGACGCCCGCTGGCAGCTGGCGCACCGCATCGCCCCCACGTTGGCTGCGGCCTTCGCCTGCTCGCCCTGCCCCACCCACCGCTCCGAGCGGCTCGCCAACTGGCACGCCATGGACCCCACCCGCACCCGGCCGGCGCTCGTCACCGGATCGATGACCGACGACTGGCGCCGGTACGTCCTCGCCGCCGAGGTCATGGTGCTCAACCACCACGACGGCACGGCGTCGCTGCCACCCCCGGGGATCACCTTCGAGGCGTGGATGGCGCACGGGATCGACGGCCGCCACCCCACGCTGGCCGACCTCGACTACCACTGCTCCACGCTGTTCCCCCCGGTGCGGCCCCGGGGCTGGCTCGAGCTGCGGTGGGTCGACGCCCTCCCCGCCGGCGTCGCCGAGGTGGCCACCGCCACCATCGGGGCGCTCCTCCTCGACCCCGGCGCCGCCGAGCTCGCCGACGCGGCCTGCCAGGCGGTCGGCGCCGCGTCCACCTGGGACCGCGCCGCCGAGCTCGGGCCGCGATGCGCCGAGCTGGCCGCCGCCGCCACCGTCCTCCTGCGCATCGCGGCCGACGCGCTCGACCGCTCGGACGCCGACCCGGCGTGGGCAGCCCGGGTGCTGGACGCGGCCGAGCGCTGGCCGGCCAAGGGCCGATGCCCTGCCGACGACCTGGAGGCCCGACTGGCCGCCGGCGGCGGCCCCGTCGCCCTCGCCGACCCGCCCGCGGAGGTGGTCACGTGGCCGGGCTGAACCACGACCGATGGGAGGCGACGTGGACCACGTGATCGGCACCGGCGCCCCGGCCACCGTCGACGGGCTGCGCGAGCGGCTCGCCGCCATGCTGGCCGAGGCTCGCACCCGCGTCCTCGGGCTCGTCGCCCCCTTCGACGACGCCGTCCTGCGCCGCCAGCACGACCCGCTCATGTCGCCGCTCGTGTGGGACCTCGCCCACGTCGGCAACTACGAGGACCTCTGGCTCGTGCGCGCCCTCGGCGGCGATCCCACCCCCGCCCGAGCCGGAGCGGGCGAGGCCGACGTCGACCACCTCTACGACGCGTTCCGCAACCCCCGGGCCACCCGCGAGCGCCTCCCGCTGCTCAGCCCGCAGGAGGCGCGCGACTACGGGGACCGGGTCCGGGTCGCCGCGCTCGAGCGGCTCGCCGCCGCTGACCTGTCACCTGACGGCGACGACCCGCTGCTGGCCGCCGGGTACGTGCACCAGATGGTGGTCCAGCACGCGCACATGCACGCCGAGACGATGCTGGCCGCCATCCAGCTGCTCCCCGTGGAGGAGGGGCACCGCTTCGGTGCCATGCCCCCGCCCGCCCGGCGCCCCGTCACGTCCCGGGAGGTGCGGGTGCCGGAGGGCACCTCGATCATGGGCACCCACCACCCCTGGGCCTACGACAACGAGCGGGCGGCCCACGAGGTCGACCTGCCCCCGTACTGGATCGACACCACCCCCGTCACGAACGCCGACTACGCGCTCTTCATCGAAGAGGGCGGCTACCAGGACCCGCGCCTGTGGACCGAGGAGGGCTGGCGGTGGCGGCTCGAAGCCGGGCTCAGCGCCCCGCAGTACTGGCGCAAGGCAGGCGAGGTCTGGCTGCGGGCCCGGTTCGGCCAGATCGAGGAGGTGCCGCCCGACGAACCGGTGCAGCACGTCTGCTGGTACGAGGCCGACGCCTTCGCCCGGTGGGCCGGCAAGCGGCTCCCCACCGAAGCCGAGTGGGAGCGGGCCGCCCGCTGGGACCCGCTCACCGGGGAGAGCCACCACTGGCCCTGGGGGGACACCGAGCCCACCACCGCGCACGCCAACCTCGGGCAGGGCCTCCTGCGGCCTGCCGCCGTCGGCGCCTACCCCGCGGGGGTCAGCCCGGTCGGCTGCCACCAGATGGTCGGGGACGTGTGGGAGTGGACGGCCAGCGACTTCGGGCCCTACCCCGGGTTCCGGGCCTTCCCGTACCGCGAGTACTCGGAGGTGTTCTTCGGCGACGGGTACAAGGTGCTCCGCGGCGGGTCGTGGGCCACCCACCCCAGCGCCTGCCGAACCACCTTCCGCAACTGGGACCTCCCGATCCGCCGCCAGATCTTCGCCGGCTTCCGATGCGCCCGGGACGACCGATGACACCACGCCGCAGCGCGAGGTCGACCCGCCGCGGCCCGGAGGGCCGCACCGACGTGGTGGGGGTGCGCTGATGTGCCGGCACCTGGCCTACCTGGGGCCGGCGCGGTCGCTGGCGTCGCTGCTGCACGACCCGCCGCACTCGCTCGAGCACCAGAGCCACCGCACCTACGAGCAGCGGTGGGTGACGATGAACCCCGACGGCTGGGGCGTCGGCTGGTGGGACCCGGAGGTGGGGGAGACCCCGGCCCGGTACCGCACCGACAAGCCGATGTGGGCGGACCGGTCGTTCCGGTCGGTGGCCGACGTGGTCCGGGCCGGCGCCGTGGTGGCCGCCGTGCGAGCCGCCACCCCCGGCACCCCGGTCGTCGAGACCGGCAGCGCACCCTTCGCCGAGGGCCGCTGGCTGTTCTCGCTCAACGGGTACGTGTCGGACTTCCCCGGTCCCGCCGCCGACCGGCTCCGCCGCGCGCTCAGCCCCGCCCGCAGCGCCGCGCTCGAGGGCACCACCGACTCGGAGGTCCTCTTCGGGCTCGTCCTCGACGCCGTCGACGGCGGCGCCACCCCTGCCGAGGCGTGCGCCGCCGTGGCCCGCGACGTGCTGGCCAGCTCCACCGGGGAGCTCAACCTCCTGCTCGCCGACGGGACCACCGCCGTCGCCACCACCGCGGGCAACACGCTCTACGCGCTCGTGGACGCCGGGCTGGCCGAGGGGGGCATGCTCCTCGCCTCC
>DATGRC010000140.1:0-10710 GCA_035303865.1 Acidimicrobiales bacterium | reverse complement strand
CGAGTTCGTCCCGCTGCCGTTCGTCCACATGGCCGCACCGATCTACCTGCAGCGCAGGGCACGCCGAGGCCCCACCTTCCGCGAGGCGCTCCTCATGCACGCGGTGGGCCGCATCGCCTACCGGGGGTGGATCGACAACGTCCAGGTGTCCTGGGTGAAGATGGGCGAGGCCGGGGCGGCCCAGATCCTCCAGGCCGGGGCCAACGACCTCGGCGGCACGCTCATGGACGAGAACATCTCCCGGGCGGCGGGCGCCGCCCACGGCCAGATGATGGACGAGGACGGCTTCCGCCGGTGGGTGGAGCCCCTGGGCCGGCCCCTGGCGGAGCGCACCACCCTCTACGAGCGACCCTCTCGGGTCTGACGCCGCCATGACCGAGCGCGACGCCAACCCCGTCCCCAAGGCCGACCCCGAGCACCCGCCGGCCGTCGAGGACGCCGTCGACACCGCCCCCGAGCCCGACGTGGACGGGCTCGTCCGGGCCATCCTCGACGAGGCCGGGGCCACCGCCAACCGCGACGTGCTCCGGGACATCCTCGACACGGCCGCCGGGCTGGCCTCCGACGACGTGGCCCGCCTCGACCTGAAGATCACCGCCGCCGCCCTGAAGGAGATGCGGGCCGCGTTCAACATGTTCCGCCCGCTGGCCGACACTCCGAAGGTCACCGTCTTCGGCTCGGCCCGGGTGGCCGACCACGACCCGCTCTACCAGCAGGCCCAGGCCCTGGCCGCGCAGCTGAGCAGCGCCGGGTGGATGGTCGTCACCGGCGCCGGCCCCGGGATCATGCAGGCCGCCGCGGAGGGCGCCGGCCCGGACGCGGCGATCGGGGTGAGCATCCGGCTCCCGTTCGAGGAGAAGCCGAGCGACGTGCTCGCCGGCGGCGACCGGGTGGTCGCCATGAAGTACTTCTTCACCCGCAAGCTGATGCTCATCAAGGAGTCGTCGGGCTTCGTGTGCCTGCCCGGCGGCTTCGGCACGCAGGACGAGACCTTCGAGCTGCTCACCCTGCTGCAGACCGGCAAGACGAGCCCCGCGCCGGTGGTGCTGCTCGACGTGCCCGGCGGCACGTACTGGCACCGCTGGGTCGACTACGTGGTCGACGAGCTCGAGGGGGCCGGGATGGTGTCCCCCCACGACCGCGAGCTCTACCTCGTCACCGACGACGTGGAGACGGCGGCCCGGGAGATCCAGCACTTCTGGCGGGCGTACCACTCGCTGCGCTGGGTGGGCGATCGGCTCGTGCTGCGCCTCCACCACGCGCCCGACGACGCCGGCCTCGAGGAGCTGAACCGCCGCTTCGGCGACCTCCTGCTCGACGGCCGCATCGAGCGCAGCGGCCCGCTGCCGCCCGAGGTGTCCGGCCGGGATCACCTCGACCTCGACCGCCTCGTCATGCGCTACGACCCCCGCCGGGCCGGGCGGCTCCGGGCGCTGATCGACGCCATCAACGACATGGCTCCGCCCGGGGAGGGCACGGCCACCGTCCGCACCTGACGGTGGCGGGCTCAGCGCTCGGCGTCGTCCGCCTCGCGCAGGATGCCGATCGCCTTCTCGACGGCCCGCCGAGCTCGCTGCAGGCGCTTCTCGTCCACCGGCAGCTCGGTGCCGCCAGCGTCGATCGACTCGCGGAGCCGCTCGATCGCGAGGTCGGCCAGCTCCTCCGAGATGACCTCGAGCCGGGCCCTGATGTCGTGGAACTCGCCTGCCATGTCCCGCACCCTACGGCAGTAGGGTGACACCCTCCCCCGCCCCCACCGCAGGAGCAGCAGTGCCCCCCGCCGCCGTACCCGAGGACCTCCACGAGTGGATCTCCTTCGAGGACCCCGAAGAGGCGAGGACCTGGGTGTTCGACCTCACCTTCCTCGTCAGCCCGTGGACCTGCATCTACGGGCGCGGCTGCCTGGGCGTCCTCACCGGTCCCGCCCCGGAGCTCGAGCAGGGGTGCTGCAGCTACGGCGCCCACTTCATCGACGAGGACGACGAGGCCGCCGTGCTGGCCTGCGCCGAGCGGCTCACGCCCGAGCAGTGGCAGCACCACGACCTCGGGCGCCGGGACGGCGTGACGGTGCGCGACGAGGAGGGCACGATCACCACCCGCCTCGTGGACGGCGCCTGCGTGTTCCTGAACCGCCCCGGCTTCGAGGGCGGCCTCGGGTGCGCCCTCCACAACGCGGCGCTGGCCGCCGGCGAGCGCCCGCTGGACTGGAAGCCGGCCGTGTGCTGGCAGCTCCCCCTGCGCCTCGAGGAGCGGACCGACGAGCACGGCCACGTCACCTCCACGCTGCGGGAGTGGAAGCGCCGCGACTGGGGCGACGGCGGCTTCGAGTTCCACTGGTGGTGCACCGACGACCCCCTGGCCTTCGTCGCCCACGAGCCGGTGTACGTGACGATGCGCGACGAGATCGTGGAGATGGTCGGCCAGACCGCCTACGACCTCTTCGTCGCCCACGTCGAGGCGCGCGAGCCGATCCCGCAGTACCTTCCCCACCCAGCGCTGCGCCGCCGGTGACCGCAGCCTCGGAGACAGGAACCCAGCGATGAACTTCACCGCCGAGGAGCTGAGCCTCACGGCCAAGCGAGGTGGTCTGCACTTCCCCGATCACGTCCTCGACCAGCTCGTCGCGGCGATCGACGCCGGCAAGCACGTGGTGCTCACCGGGCCGCCGGGCACCGGCAAGACCACCCTCGCCTACCTCACCGCCGAGGTGGCCCAGCGGGCGATGCTCTGCACCGGCTACCTGCCCACCACCGCCACCACGGAGTGGACGACCTTCGAGACGATCGGCGGGTTCCAGCCCACCGCCGAGGGCCTCATCTTCCGGCCTGGCATGTTCGTCGACGCCATCGAGAGCGGGCGCTGGCTCGTGATCGACGAGCTCAACCGCTCGAACTTCGACCGCGCCTTCGGTCAGCTCTTCACGGTGCTCTCCGGCCAGGCGGTGGTGCTCCCGTTCAAGCGGGGCGGGCGGATCCAGCCGATCTCGCTCGTGCCGCCCGGGGTGGAGCCGCCCGGCGACACCGACGCGATCCGGCTCCCGGCGACGTGGCGGATCATCGCCACGATGAACGTGTTCGACAAGAACCTGCTGTTCGAGATGTCGTACGCCCTCATGCGGCGCTTCGCGTTCGTGGAGGTCACCTCGCCGTCCGAGGACGCGTACCACGAGCTGCTGGAGGGCCCGGGCGACATCGTCCGCGAGCTGCTCCCCCTGCGGCGCTTCCGCGACCTCGGCCCCGCCGTGTACCTCGACGCGGCCCGCTTCGCGGCCCGCCGCCTCGAGGACGAGCCCAGCCGCTCCCGCCTCGTGTACGAGGTCTTCTACGGCTACTTCCTGCCGCAGTTCGAGGGCATCGACGAGGAGCTGGCCGTGGACCTGTACCACACCGTCGCCGCGCTGCTCGACGGTCCCGAGCAGGAGGAGGCTCGCCGCACGATCGGCGAAGTCCTCGGGACCCAGCTCCCGGTCTGAGCCGTGGACCGCTCCGCCGAGCCCGCCCCCGCGACCGGGCCCGGCGCGCCGTACGCCACCGTCCTCGCCCACCTCGCGCAGCCGGTGGACCCCGCGCGCCTGCTGGAGGCGCTGCTCGGGCTGCCGCCGCGCCAGGCCCGCCACGTCGCCGGGTTGTCGCTCGCCACGTCCCCCGAGGCCGAGCGCCTGCTGGCCGCCATGCCCCGCATCGTGCGATCGATGGCCATCGCCACCACCGACCGGGCCGAGCGCTGCTACGGCGAGCTGCGGGGGCCGGTGCTGTGGGCCGAGACGGTCTCCGCCCGGACCGCGTCGGCTGGCGACCCGGGCCTCTACGTGTGCGCCACCACCAGGAAGGCCTACGACACGGACGAGAACCGGGTCCTGAAGGCCGCGCTCGCCGCGATCGCCCGCGCCGCGGCCCACGTCGACCCGACGTCCCCGCTGGCCGCCACCGAGGAGCGGGCGCCCCGGCGGGCCCGCAGCAACGGCCAGGCCGCCGCCCACCTGCTCGAGCACCGCACGCTGGCCGACGTCCCGGTCACCCGGGTGCGGCCCCGCGCCCTCCAGCGAACCCGGGCGGGGAGCCGGCGCGGCACCTACGAACCGGCCGTCGCCCTCCTGCGTCGAGCTGCCCAGCCGCTCACGCCGGCCCTCCTCGCCGAGGTGGCCGACGAGGCCGCCGCCGGTCAGGTGTCGACGCTGGCTGCCGTGCTCGACGCGTGGCCGCGCCCCGGCGCTCGGCCCGTGCTGCGCACCGCGCACGGGGCGATCGTGGCCGGCGCCATCCGCTACGAGCGCCTCACGGGCACGACGGTGGCCGGCGTACCGGTCCCAAGCGCGGCGGCGGCCCCGGCGATCGTCGCCGAGGCCGTGCGCGCCAGTGCATCCAGCTCAGCTGGTCGATGACCGGTGACGTGCCGCGGGATCGGGGTGGTGCCTCGATCCCTCAGTCCTCGTCGTACCCCTTGTCGTCGTCGTCGAAGGCGCCGTACTTGCGGGCGATCGCCGCGTACTCGTCCTCCTCGTCGACGTCGTCATCGCGGGACCGGCTGCTGTCCAGATCGAACAGGAAGTCCGGCCCTGACTGCTTGAGCTTGCGCGCTTCTTCGAAGCGCCGATGTCGTCCCTTCTTCACGGAACGGCTCCCGAGGCTCGCAGGGGTGAGGTGAACGGCCACCATAGCGCCTGGCTGCCCTGATGGGGCACCTCCCGGGGCGTTACGGTGCCCCGGATGCACGACGTCTCCGAACCGGTCCCGTGGTGGCAGCGCGCCGTCGTCTACCAGATCTACCCGCGCTCGTTCTCGGACGCGAACGGCGACGGCATCGGGGACCTCGAGGGGGCCCGGCGCCGGCTCGACCACCTGGCCTGGCTCGGCGTCGACGCCATCTGGCTGTCGCCCTTCTACCGGTCCCCGATGTACGACTTCGGCTACGACGTGTCGGACCACACCGACGTCGATCCCCTCTTCGGCACCCTCGGCGACGTCGATCGGCTGATCGCCGAAGCGGGCGAACGGGACATCCGGGTCATCGTGGACCTCGTCCCCAACCACACGTCCCACGAGCACCCCTGGTTCCAGGCCTCCCGCTCCAGCCGGGACGACCCCAAGCGGGACTGGTACGTGTGGCGCGACGGCGGCGGGCCCGACCAGCCCCCGAACAACTGGGTCGGCGCGTTCATCGAGGGCCCGGCCTGGACGTGGGACCCGCACACCGAGCAGTGGTACCTCCACCAGTTCCTGCCGGAGCAGCCCGACCTCAACTGGGAGAACCCCGAGGTCCGCGACGCCGTCTACGACGTGATGCGCTTCTGGCTCGACCGCGGCGTGGCCGGGTTCCGGATCGACGTCGTCCACTGCATCGGCCGGGACCCGGAGCTGCCCGACGACGAGCCGCCGTGGGTGGGGATCCCGCACTGCGCGATCAACGAGCACCCCAGCACGCACGAGTACATCAAGGAGATGCGCGCCGTCGTCGAGGCCTACGACGGCGACCGGGTGCTCATCGGCGAGACCGCCGTGCCCGGCACCCGCTGGGTGGCCCCCTACTACGGGTACGGCGACGAGCTGCACCTGGCCTTCAACTTCGCCGCCACCCACGCCCCCTGGGACGCCGAGCGCTGGCGGGAGCGAATCGTGCGGATCCACGAGGAGCTCGACCCGCGCGGCGCGTGGCCCACGTGGGTGCTGTCCAACCACGACACGCCCCGCCACCGCACCCGCTACGGCGGCCGCGAGGCCCGGGCCCGGGCGGCGGCGGTCGCCCTGCTCACCCAGCGGGGCACGCCGTTCCTCTACGCCGGCGAGGAGCTGGGCCTGGAGGACGCGGCGGTGCCGCCCGAGCGGGTGGTGGACCCCGGCGGCCGCGACGGGTGCCGAGCGCCGGTGCCGTGGGAGCGAGCACCCGGCCACGGGTGGGGGCCCGACCCGTGGCTGCCGTTCCCCCCGGAGGCGGCTGCGCGCTCAGCGGAGGCCCAGCGGGAGGACGGCGGCTCGATCCTGCACCTCTACCAGCGGCTGCTCGTGGCCCGGCGGGGCTCGGCGGCGCTCCAGGTGGGCGACCAGGAGCTGCTGGACGCCCCGGAGGGGGTGCTGGCCTGGCGCCGAGCGGCGGGGGACGACGAGCGCGTCGTCGTCGTGAACATGGGGGCCGCGGCGGCCGAGGTCGACCTCGCCGGCACCGTGGAGGTGGCAAGCGACGGCAAGGGCGAGGGCGAGCCCTTCGCCGGGCACCTCGACGCCGACGCGGCGGTGCTGCTCCGCCCCTGACGCCCCCGGCCCAGCGGGCTCAGGACCAGGGCTCGCCGGAGCGGGTCTCCAGCACGAGGTGCCCGCGCTCGTCGAGGGCGATCGACGCGTCCCCGGCGGCCAGCGCCCGGATCGGCCCGCCCACCACCTCGTGCCGCCACCCCTCGGCGAGCCGGCCGGTGCCGTCGGCCAGAAACGTCTCGATGTCGCTGCGGGTGGCGAGGATGGCGGCATCGATCTCGAGCTCCCGGGCCCGCTGCGCGGCCCACGCGCTGACCAGCGAGGCGGTGGCCCGGCGGGACCGGTCGACCCCGTCGGTGGGCGGGAGCTGCACCTCGTCGAGGTCGAGCGCCTGGCCCTCGCGCACGGCGGCGAGGATCTCCCGGGCCGCGCCGCCCCGGCGCTTGCTGTCGTCGAGGCCGCGCACCCGGGCCAGGTCCGCCTCTCGCCGGGGCGGGCGCTGGGCCATCGAGACGAGCGCGAGGTCGGGGAGCACGTACCGGACGGGCCGGTCGACCTCGGCGGCCTTGCGCTCCCGCCACGCGGCGAGGGTCTGCGCGATCGCCGCCGCCCGGCCCCGCAGGGAGCGCGCCTCCTTGATCCGCCACCACGCCCGCTCGGGGTGCTGGGTGGCGAGCGCCCGACTGCGCTGCAGCTCGCACTCGGCCATCGCCCACTCGAGGCGGCCCCGCGCCTCGAGCTGGGCGGAGAGGCGACGGTGCAGCTCGTGGAGGTGCTCCACGTCGGACGCGGCGTAGGCCACGGCGTCGTCGCCCAGCGGTCGGGCGGTCCAGTCGGTGAGCCGATCCGCCTTGGGCAGCTTGATCCCGAGCTCGGCCTGGACGAGCCCGCCGAGGCCGACGTTGCTGTACCCGAGGAACCCGGCCGCGACCTGGGTGTCGAAGAGCCGGGACGGCACGGTGCCGCACACCCGGGCCAGGATCTCGAGGTCCTGGCTGGCCGCGTGCATCACGCAGGTGCCGCTCCCCTCCAGGACCCGGCGCAGCCCGGACACGTCCACCACCAGCGGGTCGACGACCGCCACCCCGCCGGGCCAGGAGAGCTGGAGCAGCGCCAGGCGGGCGAAGTAGGTGCGCTCGCGGTGGAACTCGGTGTCGAGGCCGTAGACGTCGTGCTCGGCGAGCTGGTCGACGAGCGCGGCGAACGCGGCGTCGTCGCCGATCCAGGGGATCACCGGACCACCGCGGTCACGCGCCGGCCCCGCCTCCGGTGTCGACGGGGTGGCCGGCCTCGATCCAGGCGAGGGTGCCACCGGCGACGTTGACGGCGTCGATGCCGTGCTGGCGCAGGTGCTCGACGGCCCGGGCGCTGCGCCCGCCGCTGCGGCAGATCACGTAGACGGGACCCTCGGTGGGGACCTCGGCCACCCGTTCGGGCACCTGGCCGAGCGGGATGAGGACGGCCCCAGGGGCGTGCGCCTCGGCGTACTCGTCGGGCTCTCGGACGTCGATCAGCGGCGCGCCGGCGGCCCGGGCCGCAGCCAGGCCGGCGACGTCGATCTCAGGGACATCTGCCATCGTCTGCGAGGCTACCGGCCCTCGGGCAGGTCCCCGGGCACGTCGGCGTCGCGCAGCGCGTCGGCGGGGAGGTCCCGGACCTCGTGGACGGCGAGGCCGACCACCGCTCGGCGCACGGACCGCGCCCCGGACCGGTGGGCGGCGACCAGCTCGGGGCGGGCCCGGGGGCGCCAGGCGGCGTGGACCCACTGGTGGACGCCGGCGGGGTCGACGGGGACCGCGACGTCGGCGTCGGGGGCGGCGAGGAGCGCGCCCACGACGCGCGCCATCGCCGACGGGCTCGGGGCCACGAGGTCGCAGCCCGCGACGAGGACGGCGTCGGCGGGGACGGCGTCGAGGGCGGCGACCACGGCGAGCAGCGGCCCGGCCCCGGGCTCGAGGTCCGGGACCACCCGCAGCCCGAGGCCGGCGAGGGCCGGCGCGTCCCCGCCGACCGCCACCACCTCGGCGGCCCCGGCGGCCATCGCCGCGTCAGCCACCCGTCGAGCCATCGGCCGCCCGTCGACGACGAGCAGCGCCTTGTCCCGACCCATCCGCCGGCTGGCCCCGCCGCAGAGGACGGCGGCCGCCCACCGCGGCCCCGGCCGGCCGGGCCCGGCGGCTGGGCTCAGCCCGCCTCCTCGTCGCGCTCGGCCACACCGCCGTAGCGGGCCTCGACCCCGCGGCTCGGTCCGTGGTGGGCGACGGCGTCAGCCAGGTCGGCGAGGAACTCGTCGACCACGGCCACGTGGCCCGGCGAGAGCATGAGGTGCAGCCCACCTTGCTGGCGGTCCAGCTTCCACCCGCGGTCGTCCATGACGTCGCCGACCGCCGCGAGGTCGTGGATCGGCGAGGAGATCTCCATCACCGACATGACGGGCTCGCCGGTGATCCGCAGGCCGTCGATCGCCTCGATGCCCGCCCGGAACCGGCGGGTGGCGGTGCGGACCTGGTCGGCGAGGCGGAGGTAGCCCTCTCGGCCGAGGTGCTGGATCGTCGCCCACGCCGCGGCGATCGGCGCCGCCGGTCGCGTCCCCGCGGTGGTGGCCGACCCGTAGAGGCCGCCCGGCCAGGCGTCGTAGAGGAAGTACTGGTGGCGGAGCAGGTCCTTGGACCGGTGGAGCAGCACCGACGCGCCCTTGAAGCACCAGCCGTACTTGTGGACGTCGGCCGAGATCGAGGTCACGCCCGGCACCGCCATCGTCCACGGCGGGACCGGCTCGCCGAGCTCCGCCCAGAACGGCAGGAGCCAGCCGCCGAGGCAGGCGTCGACGTGGCAGAGGACGCCCCGGGCCTCGGCCAGCGCGGCGAGGTCCTCGATCGGGTCGACCACGCCGTACGGGTAGCAGGGGGCTGAGCCCACGACGAGCGCGGCGCGGTCGCCGAGGGCGGCCTCGACCGCCGCGGGGTCGACCCGGCCGTCGTCGCCGACCGGGACGAGCACGTGCTCGACGTCGAGGTAGTGGGCGGCCTTCGCGAAGGCCGGGTGGGCGGTGATCGGCGTGATCAGCTGCGGCGCGTCGATGCCCCGCTGGCGGGCGTGCTCGCGGGCCACCTGCACCGCGAGGAAGATGCTCTCGGTGCCACCCGCGGTGAGCTTGCCGGCCGCACCGGGCACCCCGAAGAGGTCGATGGCGGCGTCCACCACGGCCTGCTCCATCTGGAGGAGGCTCGGGAACGCGAACGGGTTCAGGTAGTTCTCGTGCAGGTACTCGCGCGCCACCGCCTCCTGGAGCGCCTCGAGCTCGGGGTCGGCCGGGTTGTAGACGAGGCTGAAGGTGCGCCCGCCCCGCCAGTCGGCGTCGTCGCCGCGACTGGCCCGGATCTCGGCGAGGAGCGCCTCACCGGGGCGCCCCACGGCGGGGAAGCCGCGGCCCTCACCCACCGAAGGCCTCCCCCTCGGGCGGCCAGCCCGGGTCGAGCTGGCGGAGGAAGAGAGCGCAGCGCTCCGCCTCGTCGTCCTCGCCGATCGCCGCCGCGGCGGCTCGGAGCCCGGCCAGCGCCCGCAGGAAGCCGCGGTTCTCCGGGTGCGCCCAGCGGACGTAGCCGCTCCCCCGCCAGCCGTTGGCCCGCAGCCGGTCGAGCCCCCGGTGGTAGCCGACCCGGTGCGCGGCGTAGCGCTCCACCGGGTCTCGGCCGTGCTCGCCGAGGCGGGCCCAGGCGTCGAGGTAGCGGGGCCATCGAGCGACGACCTGGGCGATCGCCGCGCGCCGCTGGGTGGGCTCGAGGGCCAGGGCGGCCTCCAGCTGGGCCACGGCCTCGGGCGGCTCCGGGTCCAGCACGGTCTCGGGTGGGCCGCTCGTGGTCAGGTTCACCTCGGACATGGCCGGAGGGTACCCGGGGGTCCGGGGGCGGGCCGGCCGCCGCTAGCGTGCGGCCCCGTGGAGCTCGCGATCATCCGCCACGCGCTGCCCGTCCGGGTCGACGAGGGCACGGTCGAGGGGCCCGCCGACCCGCCGCTCGCCCCGCTGGGCCGAGCCCAGGCCGAGGCGCTCGCCACCTGGCTGGCGACGGAGCGGATCCACGCCGTGTGGTCCAGCCCCATGCGCCGGGCTCGGGAGACGGCCGCCCCGATGGCCGAGCGGCTCGGCCTCGAGGTGCAGGTCGACGAGCGGCTGGCCGAGTACGACCGGCACGCCACCAGCTACATCCCGCTCGAGGAGCTGAAGGCCGCCGGCGCCCCGCGCTGGAACCAGGTGCCGGAGCGGCCCGAGGAGTTCCAGGCCCACGTGGTGGCGGCGATGGAGGACATCGCGGCCGCGCACCCGGGGCAGCGGGTGGCGGTGGTGTGCCACGGCGGCGCGGTGAACGCGTACGTGGCCCACGTGCTCGGGCTCGCCGACCCGATCTTCTTCCTGCCCGGCTACACCTCGATCAGCCGGGTGCTGGCGGCCAGCTCCGGCCAGCGCAGCGTGTCGACCCTCAACGAGACCGCCCACCTGCGCGGCGTCGGCTGGGCCGGGGCGCGA
>DATGRC010000139.1:0-7080 GCA_035303865.1 Acidimicrobiales bacterium | reverse complement strand
CCGATCGCCGACATGCTCACCCGCATCCGCAACGCGAACATCGCGATGCACGACGACGTGCGCATGCCCAGCTCGAAGCTGAAGGAGGCCCTCGCCGAGATCCTCCACAAGGAGGGGTACATCGAGGGCTACGAGGTCACGGACAACCAGGACCGCCCTGGCCGGACCCTCAGCATCAAGATGAAGTACTCGCCCGACCGGGCCCGCGTGATCTCCGGCCTGCGTCGGGTGTCGAAGCCGGGCCTGCGCGTCTACAGCCAGTCCAACAAGGTCCCCCGGGTCCTCGGTGGACTCGGCGTGGCCGTGCTCTCGACCAGCCAGGGGCTGATGACCGACCGCGAGGCGCGCAAGCGCAACGTGGGCGGCGAGGTCCTCTGCTTCGTGTGGTGATCCCATGAGCCGAATCGGCAAGTCCCCCATCCCCGTGCCCAGCGGCGTCGAGGTGACCGTCTCCGGTCGCCGCATCACCGTGAAGGGCCCCAAGGGCACGCTCGAGCGCGACCTCCCCGGCGAGATCACCGTCCGCCAGGAGGGCGATCAGCTCCTCGTCGAGCGTCCCAACGACGAGCGCCAGAACCGGGCCCTCCACGGGCTCGTGCGCAGCCTCGTCAACAACATGGTCGTGGGCGTCCACCAGGAGTTCACCAAGGAGCTCGAGATCATCGGCGTCGGCTACCGGGCCGCCGCCCAGGGCAACGACAAGCTCGACCTGGCGCTCGGCTTCAGCCACCCCGTCACGGTCCAGGCGCCCGAGGGCATCACCTTCGAGGTCCCGGCGCCGAACCGCATCGTGGTCCGGGGCATCGACAAGGAAGCCGTCGGCCAGGCCGCGGCCAACATCCGCAAGATCCGCAAGCCCGAGCCCTACAAGGGCAAGGGCATCCGGTACCTCGGGGAGTACGTCCCCAAGAAGGCCGGGAAGACGGGCAAGTAAGGAACCACGATGACCGTCAGCGCACAGAAGAAGCGGCAGGCTCGGATCCGCCGCCACCGGCGGGTCCGCAAGAAGGTGGAGGGCACCGCCGAGCGTCCCCGCCTCGCCGTCTCCCGATCGAACAAGCACATCACCGCCCAGGTGATCGACGACCGCGCCGGCCGGACGCTGGCCGCGGCGTCGACCACCGAGGCCGCCCTGCGGGACGGCCCCACGAGCAACAAGGAAGCCGCGGCCAAGGTCGGCCGGCTCATCGCCGAGCGGGCCAGGGCCGCCGGCGTCACCCGGGTGGTCTTCGACCGGGGCGGCAACCTCTACCACGGGCGTGTGGCCGCGGTGGCCGACGCCGCACGCGAAGCAGGACTGGAGCTCTGATGGCCAACGGACATGGCGGCGGTCCCCGCCGCGAGCGCGAGCCCCGCGACAACCCGCGCCAGTCGTCGGACACGACGCTGCGCGAGTCGCGGGTCATCAACATCAACCGCGTCGCCAAGGTGGTGAAGGGCGGTCGTCGCTTCAGCTTCACCGCCCTCGTCGTGATCGGTGATGGCAACGGCCGGGTCGGCCTCGGCTACGGCAAGGCCAAGGAGGTGCCCCTCGCCATCCAGAAGGGCACCGAGGAGGCCCGCAAGAACCTCTTCGAGGTGCCCCTCGCCGGCACCACGATCACCCACGAGGTCATCGGCCGCGTCGGCGCCGGGCGGGTGCTGCTCAAGCCCGCCGCCCCCGGTACCGGCGTCATCGCCGGCGGTGCCGCCCGGGCCATCCTCGAGGAGGCCGGCGTGCAGGACGTGCTCTGCAAGTCGCTCGGCTCCCCGAACCACATCAACGTGTCGCGCGCCACGATCGCCGGCCTCCAGGCGCTGCGCCGGCCCGACGAGATCGCGAAGCTCCGGGGCCTCGACCCCGAGGAGTTCGTGCCGAAGGGCCTGCTGAACGCCTACAAGGAGACCCAGCGCGGTCCCGCGCCTGAGCCCACCGAGGTGGCGTGATGGCTGAGGAAGCCACGATCACCGTCCGTCAGGTCCGGTCGGCCATCGGCACCAAGCCCAAGCAGCGGGGCACGCTGCGGGCCCTGGGCCTCGGCCGCATCGGCAAGGTGAGCACGCTGCCCGACCGCCCGGAGATCCGGGGGATGCTGGCCCGCGTGCCGCACCTCGTCACCGTCGAGGAGTCCGCATGACCATCAAGATCCACGACCTGCAGCCGGCTCCCGGCTCGAACAAGCGCAAGAAGCGCGTCGGTCGCGGCATCGCCGGCAAGGGCGGCAAGACCGCCGGCCGGGGCACCAAGGGCCAGAAGGCCCGCGGCACCGTCCCCGCCTGGTTCGAGGGCGGCCAGATGCCGCTGCACATGCGGGTCCCGAAGCTCAAGGGCTTCAACAACCCGTTCCGGGTCGAGTACCAGGCGATCAACCTCGACACGATTGAGGCCAGCGAGCTCACTGAGGTCACCCCGGAGACCCTCCACGCCAAGGGGCTCACCCACAAGGGCGCGCTCGTGAAGATCCTCGGCCGAGGCGAGCTCACCCGCGCCGTGACCGTGAAGGCCCACGCCTTCTCGAAGAGCGCTGAGGCAGCCATCACCGCCGCAGGCGGTACGGTTGAGGTCCTGCCCAAGCCGTGGGGCGATCGCCGTCCCCCGGTCAAGGGCAACCAGTTCGCCAACCGCTGACTACGCCTGCTGCCACCCAGCAGCGTCGCTGAAGAGGACGGGCCCCTTTGCTGTCCAGCGTCCGGAACATGTTCAAGATCCCCGATCTGCGCGGGAAGATCCTCTTCACGCTGCTGATCATCGCCATCTACCGGATCGGCGCGTTCATCCCTGCCCCGGGCATCGACCTCGATGCGGTGCAGGAGCTGAAGCGGCAGGCCGAGGCCGGCGCTGGCGTCGTGGGGTTCCTCCAGCTGTTCTCCGGCGGCGCGCTCACCCAGTTCGCGGTGTTCGCGCTCGGGATCATGCCCTACATCACGGCGTCGATCATCATGCAGATCCTCACCGTGGTGATCCCCAAGCTGGAGGAGTGGCAGAAGATGGGGGCGGTGGGCCAGCGGAAGATCACGCAGTGGACCCGCTACCTCGCCGTGGCCATCGCCATGCTCCAGTCCACCGGCCTGGCCTTCCTGTTCCACAACGGCGGCGGCGGGCTGCTCGGCGGCGGCGGCAACGTCACCGGCATCGACGTGCTGCCGAACTTCACGCCGTTCCGGGTGATCATCGTCGTGATGACCCTCACCGCCGGCACGGCGCTGCTGATGTGGCTCGGTGAGCTCATCAGCCAGCGCGGCATCGGCAACGGCATGTCGCTGCTGATCTTCGCCTCGGTGGTGAGCTCGTTCCCCGGCGCCGGGGTCCAGCTGAACGCCGAGAAGGGCACCACGATGCTCGTCGGGCTCCTGGCCCTGTCCGTGGTGCTGCTCGTGGCCATCGTGTTCATCGAGCAGGGGCAGCGCCGGATCCCGGTGCAGTTCGCCAAGCGGGTCGTGGGCCGCCGCATGTACGGCGGGCAGAACACCTACATCCCGCTGAAGGTGAACCAGTCGGGCGTGATCCCGATCATCTTCGCCAGCTCGGTCCTCTACCTGCCGCTGCTGCTCACGCAGGTCCTGCCGCCCGACGGCTGGGGCGCTTCGGTCCAGCGGTGGGTCGACAACAACCTCGTCCAGCCGGACTCGATCTTCTACGTGGTCACCTACGGGCTGCTGATCGTGGGCTTCGCCTACTTCTACACGGCGATCGCCTTCGACCCGGCCCAGCAGGCGGAGAACATCCGCAAGCAGGGCGGGTTCATCCCGGGCATCCGCCCCGGCCCGCAGACCGAGCGGTACCTGGCCAAGATCCTGTCCCGCATCACCCTGCCCGGCGCGCTGTTCATCGCCGCCATCGCGCTGCTGCCGTCGCTCCTCCTGGCCGTGGCCGACGTGCAGAACTTCCCCTTCGCCGGCATCTCGATCCTGATCGCCGTCGGCGTGGCCCTGGAGACGATGAAGCAGATCGACAGCCAGCTGATGATGCGGAACTACGAGGGCTTCCTCTCGTGAGCGGCCCCCGCCTCGTGATGCTCGGCCGCCAGGGGGCGGGCAAGGGCACCCAGTGCGTGCGGCTCTCCCGGCACTACGTCATCCCCCACATCTCCACCGGCGACATGCTGCGCGCCGCCGTGCGCGAGGGCACCGAGTTCGGCCGCAAGGCCAAGGAGGTC
The DNA here is from genome assembly GCA_035303865.1 of Acidimicrobiales bacterium. Classification (GTDB taxonomy): domain Bacteria; phylum Actinomycetota; class Acidimicrobiia; order Acidimicrobiales; family VFJN01; genus VFJN01. The sequence goes on along the minus strand of DATGRC010000139.1, from coordinate 2,944 downwards.
ATGGACCGCGGCGAGCTCGTGTCCGACGACATCATGGGCGGCGTCGTGGACGAGCGGCTCAGCCGGGACGATGCCCGGGACCACGGCTACATCCTCGACGGGTTCCCCCGGACGGTCCCGCAGGCCGACCTGCTCGAGAAGATCACCGCTGGCCGCCCGCTCACCGTGGTGATCGACCTCGTCGTCCCCACCGAGGTGGTGCTGGAGCGCCTGGCCAGCCGCCGGGTGTGCGCCGACTGCGGGGCCAACTACTCGCTGTCCGAGCCGCCCCGGTCGAACTGGACCTGCGACACCTGCGGCGGCCCGGTCGTCCAGCGCGACGACGACACGCCCGAGGCGATCCAGAAGCGGCTCGACCTCTACGAGCGCGAGACCGCCCCGCTCATCGACTTCTACACCGAGCGCGGCCTGCTCGTGCCCGTCGACGGCCTCGGCACGGCCGACGAGGTCACCCCCCGGCTCATCGCCGCCATCGACGCTCGCCGCTGACGGCGCCCGCACCGTCGCCGAGGCGGGCCGCCTCGCGCTCGAGGTGGCGGCGCTCGGCGGGGCTGGGGGCGCGGCGCGCGGCCTCCCGGTAGGCGGCGGCCGCCGCGGCCCGGTCGCCGGCCAGCTCGTGGAGGTGGGCCCGCACGGCGTGAGCCCGGTGGTGCTCGGCCAGCCGACCGTCGGCGACAGCTCGCTCGAGCAGCGCCATCCCCGCCCCCGGGCCCTCGACGCGTGCCGCGGCCACGGCGTGGTTGAGCGTCACGACCGGGCTCGGCGCCACCCGCTCGAGGAGCCGGTACAGCCCGAGGATCTCGGCCCAGTCCGTGTCCTCGAACGTGGGGGCGGTGTCGTGGACGGCCGCGATCGCGGCTTGGAGCTGGTACGGGCCGACCCGGCCCTGCGCCAGCGCGCCCTCGAGGAGCGCGACGCCCTCGTCGATGGCGGCCGCGTCCCAGCGCGACCGGTCCTGCTCGGCCAGCGGGACGAGCGCGCCGTCGGGCGCGGTCCGGGCGGCGTGGCGGGCGTCGGTGAGGAGCATGAGGGCGAGCAGCCCGGTCACCTCGGGATCGTCGGGCACGAGCCGGTGCAGCTCGCGGGTGAGGCGGATCGCCTCGCCGGCCAGCTCGCGGCGCTGGTGCTCGGCCGCCCCCGTCGCCGCGTAGCCCTCGTTGAACACGAGGTAGAGGACGTGGAGGGCCACGGCCAGCCGGGGCACCTCACCGGTGCGGCCCCGCGCCACGCCCCGCCCGCGCAGCGTCGCCTTGGCCCGGCTGATGCGCTGGGCCACCGTGGCCTCCGGCACGAGGAAGGCGGCCGCGATCTCGGCGGTGGTGAGCCCCCCGACGGCGCGCAGCGTGAGCGCCATCTGCACCGCCGGGCTGAGCACCGGGTCGCAGCACAGGAGCAGCAGCTCGAGCGTGTCGTCGGCTCGCAGGGCGCCCACGTCGGCGAGGTCGACGGCCTCGGTGGGCGCGACCAGCTCCTCGCGGCGTCGCCGGGCAGAGGCGCTGCGCTGGTGGTCGACGAGCCGGCGGGTGGCCACCACCCGCAGCCAGGCCGCCGGGTGGTCCGGCACCCCCGTCGCCGGCCACCGGGCGGCGGCCGCCACGAGCGCCTCCTGCACGGCGTCCTCGCAGGCGTCGAAGTCGCCGTGGCGGCGCACGAGCGCGCCGAGGACCTGCGGCGCCAGGCGGCGCAGCAGGCCCTCGACCGGGTCGTCCCGCGGCGTCGGGTCAGAGGTCGTCGGCCGAACCCCCATGGCTGATGAGCTTCACCTCGATGTCCCGGAAGGCGGCGCTGGGCATCTCCGCCGCGATCTGCAGGGCTCGCTCCTCGCTGTCGACGTCGACGATGTAGAAGCTGGCGAGGTACTCCTTGGTCTCGATGTAGGGCCCGTCGGTCACGACCGGCACGCCCTCCTCGAGGCGGACCCGCTTGGCGTCGGCCTGGTCGGCCACCCCGCAGGCGAAGAGCAGCTCGCCGGACTCGAAGAGGGCGGCGTTGTGGGCGTCGGTGGCGGCCACGACCTCCGCCATCTGGTCTGCGGGGATCGAGGACCACAGCTCGGCGCTGCCGTAGATCGAGATCAGGTACTTCACGGTGTCGTCTCCTCGGTCGGGGACGCCCCGGTGGCGTCCTCACCCGGTGGTCGGAGCCGAGCCCCCGGCCTCGACATCGGATCCTCGAGCATCCCGCACTCCGGCGCCACCGCGCCTCAGCCGATCGCAGCGAAGAGCCGCCAGGGCTCGGTGAACCCGCGCAGCTCGTGCGTGCCGCGGTCCTCGAAGGCGAGGCCCGTGCCGGCGACGAGGTCGGTGACCGTGCGCGACACCCACACCTCCCCGGGGTGGGCCAGCCCTGCCACCCGGGCCGCCAGGTGCACGCCGATGCCGGCCACGTCCCGGCCCCGCCGGCGCACCTCGGAGGTGTGGAGCCCGCTGGGACGTCGAGCCCGAGCGGCGCGACGGCGTCGCGCAGGCCGAGCGCGCCGCGCACCGCTCGGCCGGGACCGTCGAAGGTCGAGTCGACGAACAGCACGGTGGCCAGGACGTGGTCCTCGTCGGCCACGGCCGCGGGGGCTCGTCGGCGAGGAACCGCTCGATGGCGGCGAGCGTCTCGGTGGGGTCGCCGGAGCAGAGGTAGTGGTCGGCGCCGGCCAGCTCGACGAGCTGCGCCCCCGGGACCCGGCTGGCGATCTGGCGACCGTGCTCGATCGGGATCACCGGGTCGTCCACCCGGTGCAGGACGAGCGTGGGGACCGACACGGCCGCCAGCACCTCGGTGATGTCGATCTGCCCGATGAGCTCGAGCAGGTGGCGGGCGGTGCGGGGGGTGGCGCACAGCCGCTCGAAGCGCGAGAGCAGCTCGGTGCCGCCGGGCTCGGCGGCGAGCGACGGGACCAGGTGCGCGTAGAGCCGGCCGGAGCCCCACCGGCGCAGCACCCAGTCGAGGTCCC
>DATGRC010000138.1:0-10326 GCA_035303865.1 Acidimicrobiales bacterium | reverse complement strand
CCGGATGCCGCTCTCGCGGGCGTGGCGGATCAGGTCCCACACGATGAGGAAGTACGAGGAGAACCCCATCGAGTCGATGACCTGGAGCTCGTAGGCCAGGCGCTCGAGGACCCGGTCGGACAGGTTGGCCCCCCAGCGCTGCTTGGCCCCCTCCATCGTGAGGTGCTTGAGGTACTCGCTGTCGGTCTCGAAGCCCTCGGGGAGCGGGAAGTCGGGCAGCTGGGGCTTGCCGAACTCGATCTCCACGTTGGCCCGCTCGGCGATCCACAGCGTGTTGTCGCACGCCTCGGGGAGCTCGTCGAAGAGGTAGCGCATCTCCCGGGCGGTCTTCAGGTAGTGCTGGTCGCCGTGGAACTTGAACCGGTCGGGGTCGCTCATGAGCGAGCCCGTCTGGACGCACAGGAGCGCGTCGTGGGCCACCGAGTCCTCGCGGGAGACGTAGTGGCTGTCGTTCGTGGCGAGCAGCGGCGCCTGCAGGTGCTTGGCGATCTCGAGGAGCTGCGGGTTGGTGCGGTGCTGCTCGGGGATGCCGTGGTCCTGCAGCTCGATGAAGAAGCTGTCCCGGCCGAAGATGTCCTGGAGGCGCCCGGCCGCCTTGACGGCGCCGTCCCAGTCGTCGCGCAGCAGCGCCTGGAGGACATGGCCGCCGAGGCAGCCGGACGTGACGATCAGGCCCTCCGAGTGCTCCTCGAGGAGGTCGAAGTCCACCCGGGGCTTGTAGAAGTACCCCTCCAGGAAGGCCCGGGAGCTCAGCTGGATGAGGTTGCGGTAGCCCACCTCGTTCTCGGCCAGCGCGGTGAGGTGGTAGTAGAGCTTGCGGCCGCCGTCGGTCTCGCCGCCGCTGTCGTCCACGCGACCGCGGCGGGCCGGGCGCTCGCTGCGGTGCTCGTGGGCCATGTACAGCTCCGAGCCCAGGATCGGCTTGATCCCCTGCTTCTTGCACTCCTTGTAGAAGTCGAGGATCCCGTACATGTTCCCGTGGTCGGTGATCCCGATCGCCGGCTGGCCGTCGGCCACCGCGGACGCCACGACGTCGCCGATGCGGGCCGCACCGTCGAGCATCGAGTACTCGGTGTGCACGTGGAGGTGGGTGAAGCTGTCGCCCACGCCCTCTCCTCCTTCTTCCTGCGTCGGACCGGTCAGCGCCCCGGGCCGCGGCCGTCCCCAGGCCATCCCCAGGAGCGGTCCACAGCCTGTGGACGAATCACACGGGTGTGATTTCCGAGGGTAGCACCGGGCCCGCGACGGCGGGAGGGCCGGATCAGCGCCGCTGGAGCGCCTCGAGCCGCTCGAACTCGCGGCGCACGGCGGCGATCCCCTCGTCGTCGCCGGGCAGCGTCAGCGCGCGGGCGAGGAGGGGGTCCGGCACGGCGACGCCCCGCTCCCCCAGGTAGCCCGCCACCCGCTCGCTGAAGCGGCCCCGGAACACCTCGGCGCCCTCCTCGGCCGTCTCGGGCAGCACCACGGCGAAGCGGTGGACGTCGCCGTCGCGGACGTGGACCACGTGGTCCACGCTGCGCACCCCCTCGCCGAGCAGCCGGCCGAGGTCGCGCATCAGGCTGCGGCGCTCCCGCGGCCGGAGCGGGGCCAGGGCCGACGCCGGCAGGTCGAGCAGCACGAGCGAGTAGAGCGTCTGGTAGCGCCGGGCCCGGGCCGACTCGAGGTCGATCTGGTTGAGCAGGTGCCGGGCGTTGTAGAGGCCGGTCTCGTCGTCGATCTCGTCGTAGAGCTCGAGCTTCTCGAGCGAGCCCTCGAGCACCTGCACGGACCAGCCGCCCACGGCGCCGAAGATGAGGTACGCCGCCGACCGCGACGCGATGAGCCCGGCGAACTCGCCGAAGCCGATGGCGTCGATCGCCGGTGACCGCAGGGCGGCGTAGGCGGCGATGGCGAGGAGGGCCGTGACCACCCCGCCCCACACGCCCCGGAGGACGAACGCAAGGAAGATCGGGAGGAACAGGAGCGTGGCCACCACCTCGACGGTGTCCACCCGCCGGGCCCAGGTGACGAGCGCGACGACGGCGAGGACCACCACCCCGGTGACGAGGAGGAGGCGCCGGGCCCGGGCGTAGCCGAGGCGGGACAGTCGGTCCGAGACGGTGGCGCCCACGGGGCCGCAGCGTACCCATCACCCAGGGGTCGACGTGGGTTACCGTGCGACCATGCCCTCGGCGCTGCGGGCGCAGGTGGCCCTGATCGGCCTCCTGGCCGTGCTCCTCATCCCCATCGGGACGTCGTCGCTGCGCGGCCTCACGCACATCCTCACCTGCCGCGAGGCCAGCGCCACCCCGTTCTCGATCGAGGTGCCCGAGGACGGCCCGCCGGTCATCTCCTCGTCGACGGTGATCGAGCGCGACCCGAGCGGCGAGATCGCCTCGGACGAGGTCTGCGGGGGCCTGGTCCTCGACCTCGTCATGGGCCCGAGCGACGGGGCCCGGGCCCAGATGACCCTGCGGATCCGCAACCGCAGCGACTACGGCTGGCGGGGCTCGGTCCAGCTCGACCTGGGCGGCACGGACATCCCCATCGGCATCGGGCAGATCCCGGCCGGCGGCACGGCGGAGGAGACGTTCCGGGTGAACCTCGACCGGGGTCGCCGCTACGAGGTCCAGGGCAACCTGCTCGTCGGCCCCTAGCCGGGACGCGACGTCGAGGGGCTAGAGGTAGGTGCCGGGGCGGGGCGAGTCGTCGTCCTGGGCCGGGTTGGGGCGCTGGCCCGGCGGGACCGGCCCGGGTCGCAGGCCCCGCTGGGCGGCGGCCTGCATCTGCTCGAGCTGCTGGCGGGCGGCCATCTGCTGGGCGAAGAGCGTGGCCTGGATGCCGTGGAACAGGCCCTCCAGCCAGCCCACCAGCTGGGCCTTGGCCACCCGCAGCTCGGCCTCGGACGGCGGGCCGGCGGTCTCGAACGGGTGGGCCAGGCGCTTCAGCTCCCCCTGCAGGTCCGGGGACAGGGCGGCGGCGAGCTCGTTCACCGAGGTCTCGTAGATCTCCCGGAGCCGCTCGCGGCTGGCCGGGTCGAGGTCGGCCTGGCGGACCTCGTCGAGCAGCTGCTTGATCATCGACCCGATCCGCATCACCTTGCCCGGCGACTCGACCGACTCGGTCGGCTCCTCCGCCTCCTCCTTGCCCTCGGGCACGACGGCGGGGACGAGCGCCTGCTGATCTTCCTCGGGGGCGGCCTCAGACATGCGCGCCACGGTAGCGGCCGCTCGTGGACCGCCGTCGCTCAGCGGGCGAGGCCGACGAGCAGGGGGACGAGCATCTCGTCCTCGGTCAGGGAGCCGTGGCGACCGACGAGGACGTAGGGGCCGGTGTCGAGGGGGTCGTTGAAGGCCACGGTCCCCTTCGCAGCGACGAGCACGTCGCCGAACCGGCTCGAGGCGGCCTCGGTGACGACCGGGCCGTACCAGCCCTCCTCGATCGCCTCCTGGCGGCTGCGGACCCAGGCCAGCTCGCCGAGGTGGGCCCGGCACGCCTCCAGGAGGGCGCCGGCCTGCCCGGGGCGGGCGTGCAGCCACCGGAACCGGCCCTCGCCGGACTGGGAGGCCACGTGGGCGAGGACCTCGTCGGGCAGGTCCCGCACGTTGTCGCCGGTCTCGACCTGGCCGTGGTCGGCGGTGATGACGAGCGCCGTGCCCGCCGGCAGCCTTGCGAGGAGCCGCTCCACGAGGTGGTCGACCCAGTGCAGCTCCTCGTCGTACACCTCGCGCAGGCCGTACTCGTGGGACACCTTGTCGAGGCCCTCGTAGTAGGCGTACACGAACGGCTCGCCGCCGCGGACGAGCCGCACCACCTCGGCGGTGAGCGTGCCGAGCGTGCGGTAGCCGGTGAAGCGGGTGTCCTCGAGGTGGGCGCCGGTGAAGCCGGAGGTGACGAACTCGGCGCGGGTGACGATCGCCGGGCGCTGCCCCTCGAAGGGGGCGATGGCCTGGACCTTGGCCGGCGGGATCGTCTCCCGGGCGTCGCCGGCCAGCGTGCTCCAGCGCAGGACGTTGAGAACCTCGCCGTTGACGTTCATCCGGTAGCCGATGACGCCGTGCTCGCCCGGCGGCAGGCCCGTGGTGATCGACGTGAGCGCCGTGGCGGTGGTGGACGGCGCCACGGTGGTGATCGGGCCGCCCTCCAGGGCCGACAGCGTCGGCGCCAGCGCGGTGCGGGCCTGAAGCTGGTTCCAGCCGAGGCCGTCCAGGACGAGCAGCACCACGGCCCGGGCCTCGAAGGCCGCCGACGGGATCCAGTCCGGCTCCGGGTGGCCAGGCCGGAGGAGGGCCGGGACCACGTTGGTCACGCAGGGGCCGTCGTAGGCGGGGAGGACGAGTCGGTCGGTCGACATATGAAGCGAGTCAGCACCGTAGCGGCCCGATCGCGCCGCCTACAGTTCGCCGGGTGAAGGTTTCCACCCGAGGTGACTACGCGAGCCGGGCGCTGCTGTCGCTCGCGCTGCGCGGCAGCGACGCCGGCCCCACCTCGGTGCGGGACATCGCCGAGCGCACCGGGCTGCCCCAGCCGTACCTGGAGCAGATCCTCCTCGCCCTGAAGGGCGCGGGGATCGTCCGCTCGAAGCGGGGGGTGGGCGGGGGCTACGTGCTGGCCCGGCCGCCGGAGGAGATCACGCTCGGCGAGATCGTGGCGGCGGTCGACGGCCCGATCGCCCTCGGCGACTTCGGCGAGCCGCACCAGGACGGCGCGTGCGACCACGAGGGCCAGTGCGTGCTGCTCGCGGTGTGGGCCGACATCGGTGGGCAGCTGCGCCGCCGCCTCGACAGCTTCCGCCTCTCCGACATCGTGGCGATGGCCCGGGGCGAGCGGGACTGGCCCGACGCCTCCGACGACGACGCCGAGCCCTAGGCGGGCGACGGCGTCAGCGGAGCCCGTCGAGCACGGACTGCAGGTCCTCGGGCAGCGGCGACTCGAAGCGCAGCGGCTCCCCCGTCACCGGGTGCTCCAGCTCGAGCACCTCGGCGTGGAGGAACGGGCGCTCGAGGGGCAGCGACTGGCGGGCGCCGTCGTAGCGGACGTCGCCGACCACCGGGTGCCCGATCGAGCGGAGGTGCACGCGGATTTGGTGGGTCCGGCCCGTCTCGAGCGTGCAGGCCAGCTCGGTGACCTCCACCGGGTCGTGGAAGCGACGCAGCACCTCGTAGCGGGTCCGGGCCTCCTTGCCCCGCTCCACCACCGCCATGCGGGTGGGCTCCCGGGCGGACCGCCCGATCGGGGCGTCGACGAGCCCGGTGGCTGCCTCCACGAGGCCCCAGGCCAGCGCCCGGTACCGGCGGTGCACCTCCCGGGCGGCGAGCATCGCCACGAGGCGCTCGTAGGCCTCGGGGGTGCGGGCGACGAGGAGCAGCCCGGAGGTGCCCTTGTCGAGGCGGTGCACGACGCCGGGCCGCACCGGGTCCACGCCCACCCCGGACAGCTCCGGGTAGCGGGCCAGGAGGCCCTGCACGAGGGTGCCGGTGGCCTGGCCGGCGCCGGGGTGCACGACCAGGCCGGCCGGCTTGTCGACCACCAGCAGGTGCGGGTCCTCGTGCACGACGGGCACGACCACCGAGGGCTCGGGCTCGAGCGCGGCGCCGGTGCCGGCGTCGGGGGCATCGACCTCGACGACGTCGCCGAGGCGGACCCGGGCGGAGCGGGTGGTGACCGCCGCCCCGGAGACGAGCACCTGCCCGTCGGCGATCAGCGCCGCCGCCTCCGACCGGCTGGCGCCGGTGAGTATGGCCACGACCCGGTCGAGGCGCTCGCCGGCCAGCGCCGCGGGGACCTCCTCGCGGTACCTCACCGCGCGCCCTTCGCGGGCTCGCCGTCCGCCGCGGGCTCGTCGGCGGGCTCCCGCCACGACGACAGGAGCAGCAGGCCGATGCCGACCCAGAGGGCCACGTCGGCGACGTTGAAGACCGGCCACCACTGGAGGTCGACGAAGTCGACGACGTGCCCGGCGCCGAACCCGTCGCCGTCGCGCAGGTAGCGGTCGACCAGGTTCCCGCCGGCGCCGCCGAGCACGGTGCCGAGGCCCAGCGCCCAGAGCCGCCGATCGGCCCGCCACCCCATCCGCACGAGCACCACGGCCACCACGGTGGCGACCAGCGTGATCCAGATCGTCCGGCCCGACCCGAGGCTGAAGGCCGCGCCCGAGTTGAACGTCAGGTTGAGGCGGAGGGTTCCGACGAGGTCGATCGGGCCGTCGTCGAGGCCGTTCAGGGCGAGGTGCTTCGTGAGCTGGTCGACCGCGACGACGACCGCCGCGGCGCCGAAGAAGGCGGGCCGGTGGCGCCCCACAGACCGCTCGGGCGCCGCTGCGCTCAGCGGCGGGGGCTGAAGCCGGCGCTCTTGCACTGCACGCAGAGCGCCGCGAACGGCAGGGCCTTCAGACGCTCCTTGGGGATCGGCGAGTAGCACTCCTCGCAGATGCCGTAGGTGCCGTCCTTGATCTTGGCGATGGCGATGTCGATCTCGGCCACGGCGTGGGCGGCCTGGGCGCTGAGGGTGAGGTCCCGCTCCCGCTCGACGGCGATGGTGTCGCCCTCGCCGGACTCCTCGTCGAACTGGACGTCGCCCGGCTCGCGGTCGTCGACGAGCGAGTCGGCCTCGGCTCGGAGGGACTCGGCCTGGCGGAGGTAGTTCGCCCGCTCCTCCTCGAGCGTGGCGAGCTGCTGGGTGAGGAACTTGTCGAGCGGGCCCTTGCGCTTGGGCGGCGGCTTCTTGTCCGGGTCGGCCGCCCGCTTGGCGAGGGCCGGGATCACCCGGCCGGCCGGCGCCTTCGATGCCGCCTTGGTGGCCTTCTTGGTGGTCTTGGCGGGGGCCTTCTCCGCCTTGGCGGTCGCCTTGCCGGTCTTCGCGGCCGCCTTCGTGGCCTTGCCGGCGTCCTTCGTCGCCCGCTTCGCCGTGCTCGCCTTGGCCGGCGCCTTCGCGGCCTTCCGGGCCGACTTGCTGGTGGATGCCATGGGTCGGATCGTCCTCTCACGTGGCCCCTGGTCGCCCAAAGGGTGCGGCATTGTAGGCACGACCCCCTGGAACGGCAACCCTCCGCCGATCCCGCTTCGGGAGCACGAAGGGGGATGCCGTAGCCTGGCCGGATGCCCCTCGGCCCTGTCGACCCGAACCTGGACCTCGTGTCGCTCGAAGCGCGCGTGCTCGCCCGCTGGCGGGAGCGCGACGTCGTCGCCGAGGTCGCCCGCTCCCGCAAGGGCGCCGAGCCCTGGATCTTCTACGAGGGCCCGCCCACCGCCAACGGCAAGCCCGGCCTGCACCACGTGTGGGCCCGCGTGTTCAAGGACATCTTCCCCCGCTTCCAGACGATGCGGGGCCACGACGTGCCCCGCAAGGGCGGTTGGGACTGCCACGGCCTGCCCGTCGAGCTCGAGGTCGAGAAGGAGCTCGGCCTGTCCACCAAGAGCGAGATCGAGGCGTACGGCATCGAGGCGTTCAACCAGCGCTGCCGCGAGTCGGTCTACGGCTACGTCGAGGACTGGGCCGCCCTCACGACCCGCTCGGGCGTGTGGATCGACACCGAGGACGCCTACTGGACCCTCTCGAACGACTACATCGAGTCCGTCTGGTGGCTGGTGCAGCAGATGTGGGACCGGGGCCTGCTCTACGAGGGCCACCGGGTCAGCCCGTACTGCGCCCGCTGCGGCACCGCCCTGTCGTCGCACGAGGTGGCCCAGGGCTACGAGGACGTCGTCGACCCGTCGATCTACGTGCGCTTCCCGATCACCAGCGGCCCCGCCGCCGACGCCGACCTGCTCGTGTGGACCACCACGCCGTGGACGCTGATCTCCAACGTGGCCGCTGCCGTGGGCCCGGCGCTGACCTACGTGCGCATCGCCGACCCCGACGGCGGCGCCGATCTCGTCCTCGGCGCGTCGGCGGCGGCGCGCCGCTACCCGGAGGCGGAGGTGCTGGCCCGCTGGACCGGCGACGAGCTCGTCGGCTGGCGGTACGACCGGCCGTTCGCCTTCCTCGAGGGCGGCGACGGGGACCCGTGGCGCGTCGTGGCGGCCGAGTACGTGTCCGACGACGACGGCTCCGGCGTCGTGCACATCGCGCCGGCCTTCGGCGAGGAGGACGCGCAGGTCGGTCGGGCCGAGGGGCTGCCCACCCTCAACCCGGTCGACGCGAGCGGCGAGTTCGACGCCAGCGTGCCGCCGTACCAGGGCCGGTTCGTGAAGGACGCCGACCGCGACATCATCGCCGACCTCGCCGAGCGGGGCCTGCTCGTCGCCGAGGAGGCCTACGAGCACTCGTACCCCCACTGCTGGCGGTGCGGCACCCCGCTGATCTACTGGGCCAAGACGTCGTGGTTCGCCCGCACCTCGGAGCGCCGCGACGACCTGCTCGCCCAGAACGAGACGATCGGCTGGCACCCGGAGCACATCAAGCACGGCCGCTTCGGGAAGTGGCTGGAGAACAACGTCGACTGGGCGCTGTCGCGGGACCGGTACTGGGGCACGCCGCTGCCGATCTGGCGGTGCCCGGACGGTCACGACACCTGCATCGGGTCCCTGGCCGAGCTGGCCGAGCGGTCGGGTCGGGACCTCACCGGCCTCGACCTGCACCGGCCCTACGTGGACGAGGTCACGTTCCCGTGCCCGGACTGCGGCGGGGAGGCCCGGCGGCTGCCGCCGGTGCTCGACGCCTGGTTCGACTCCGGCTCGATGCCCTCGGCCCAGCACCACCACCCCTTCGCCGGCGACGGCGCGTTCGAGCGCTCGTTCCCGGCCGACTACATCTGCGAGGCGATCGACCAGACCCGCGGCTGGTTCTACTCGCTGCTGGCCGTGAACACGCTCGTGTTCGACCAGACCCCGTACCGCAACGTCGTGTGCCTCGGGCACATCGTCGACGAGCAGGGCCAGAAGATGTCGAAGTCGCGGGGCAACGTGATCGACCCCTGGCAGATCTTCGACACGTTCGGCGCCGACGCGCTGCGCTGGTACTTCTTCGCGGCCGGCCAGCCGTGGACCCCGCGCCGGGTGTACGAGGATGGCATCCGCGAGACCACCCGTCAGACGCTCGTGACGCTGTGGAACGTCTTCTCGTTCCACGCCACCTACGCGGACCTCGACGGGTGGGAGCCCGACGGCGAGCCGCCGCAGCCCGAGCACGTCCTCGACCGGTGGATCCTCTCCGAGCTCGACGACACGGTGGCCGTGGTCACCGAGGCGCTGGACGGCTTCGACGCGCTGGCCGGCGCCACCCGGCTGGCCCGGTTCATCGACGACCTGTCCAACTGGTACGTGCGCCGCAGCCGGCCCCGCTTCTGGAAGAGCTCGGAGCCGATGGCCCACGCCACCCTGCACCGGTGCCTCGTCGTCACCGCCGAGCTGCTGGCCCCCTACTGCCCGTTCCTCGCGGACGAGCTCCACACGGCGCTCACGGGCAGCACGTCGGTGCACCTCGCCGACTGGCCCGCCCCGGGCGGCTGGCGGGACCCGGAGCTGGCCGAGGCGATGGCCGCGGCGCGGCGCCTGGTGGCCCTGGGCCGAGCGGCCCGCACCGACGCCAAGGTGAAGGTGCGCCAGCCGCTGCGCCGGGCGCTCCTGCTGCACCCCGGCACGTCGCTGCCCGCCGAGGTGGCCGAGGAGGTCGCCGCCGAGCTGAACGTGAAGGCCCTCGAGGACGTCGACACGCTCTCGGGCCTCCTGTCGTGGACCGTGGTGCCGAACTTCCGGGTGCTCGGGCCACGGCTCGGTCCGGCGATCAACGAGGTGAAGCAGGCGCTGGCCACCGCCGACGGCTCCGCCCTGCAGCGGCAGCTCGAGCGCGACGGCTGGATCGAGGTGGCCGGGCACCGCCTGGAGGCCGGCGACGTGGACCTGCGGGCCACCCGCCACGAGTCCTTCGCCCTCGCCGAAGACGGTGGCTGGGCGGTGGCGCTCGACCTCGAGCTCGACGACGCCCTGCGGGCCGAGGGCACGGCCCGCGAGCTGGTGCGGGCGCTCAACGACCTCCGCAAGGAGGCCGGGTTCGAGATCGCCGACCGCATCGAGGTGGTGCTCGACGGTCCGCCCGCCGTGCGCGCCGCCGTGGAGGCCCATCGCGACTGGATCGCCGGCGAGGTGCTGGCCACCCGGTTCGAGCTGGGCGCCCCGAGCGGCGACGTCCGCACGCTCGTGCTCGACGAGCACCAGGTGAGCGTGGCGCTGCGCCGGACCTAGCGAGGTGACCGAGCGGTGCCCGCCCCCGAGGGGCGGGCACCGACTCAGGTGGCCTTCTTGGGGGCGGCCTTCTTCGCGGCGGCCTTCTTCTTGGCCGTCGTCTTCTTGGCCGCTGTCTCCTTGGCCGCCGCCTTGGTGGCGGTCGCCTTCTTCGCCGCGGCCTTCT
>DATGRC010000137.1:0-11505 GCA_035303865.1 Acidimicrobiales bacterium | reverse complement strand
ACGGCTCGGAGCCGCTCGGCCAGCCACTCGCTCTCGGTGCTGTCGAGGCCGGCGGCCGGCTCGTCGAGCAGCAGCACCGCGGGCTGGCCGGCCAGGGCCCGGGCGATCGACACGAGCTGGCGCTGGCCCTGCGAGAGCTCCGCCACGTTGCGCTTGCGCTCGGCGGTGAGGTCGAGGGTGGCGAGCACCGCGTCGAGGTGCTCGTCGCTGGCCTGCGAGCCGAGCAGGTACTGGCCGACGACCACGTTCTCCTCGACGGTGAGGTCCTCGTAGAGGTCGAGGCCCTGAAACGTGCGACCGAGGCCGGCGGCGGCCCGGCGGTGGGGCGGCAGCCCAGCCAGGTCGCGGTCGTCGAGGCGGACCGTGCCCCGGCTCGCGGCGAAGCCGCAGATCGCGTCCATCGTCGTCGTCTTGCCGGCCCCGTTGGGCCCGATGAGCCCGGTGATCGTGCCCGGGCGCACCGTGAAGGTGACGTCGTCCACGGCCGTCACGCCCCCGTAGGTGACGGTGAGGCTCGTGACGCTGAGCGACGCCCGGTCGGTCGTGCGGCCGAGCGCGGCGCCGAGGGCAGGTCCCGGCCGGGCCGCGGCGCCGGCGACCTCCGCCGGGGCCCGGCCCTCGGCACCGTCGGCGGCGGCCCGCTTGGCCAGCCGCTTCTGGCGGGCCTTGTCGAGCTCGTGGTGGATCGGCCCCACGATGCCCTCGGGGTTCTTGATGACGGTGAAGATGACGCCGAGGCCAGAGACGATCTCGTACCAGGCGCCGAGGTCCAGGTTGCGGTCGAGGAGCACGAAGAAGATGCCGCCGGCGGAGATGACGCCGGCGGTGATCCCGCCGCTCACCGAGGTGATGCCGGCCATGTAGGCGGTGGAGAACACCGTGATGCCGGCCAGCACCGCGAACGACTCGAACGTGACGTTCGTCTGCTTGTAGGCGAGGAGCGTGCCGCCGATGCCGGCGATGAACGCACCGATGGCGAAGCCGATCAGCTTCACCTTCACGACCGAGATGCCGGCGCTGGCCGCGGAGCGCTCGTTGGCCCGCACCGCGAGCATGGCCGAGCCGAGGCGGCTGGTCCGCAGCCACGCCACCCCGAGCGCGACGAGCACGAGGGTGACGAGGACCATGAGCCCGAACGACAGGCGGGGGAACGCCTCGCCCCGGCCGACGCCGAGGTGGATCCCGAAGAGCGACGCGTCGTCGATCCGGGCGCCGTCGACGCCGCCGTTGAGGCTGTTGTTGCGGAACCACAGCGCCTCGACGGCGAGGGCGAAGATGAGGGTGACGACGCCGACGAGGAGGCCGCGGATGCGCAGGGCCGGGAGGCCGACGAGCACGCCGATCGCGGTGGCGCCGAGGGCGGCGAGGAGCGGGGCGATCGGGAAGGGCACGCCCCAGGAGTGGGTGAGGGGGCTGAGCAGGAAGCCGGCGACGCCGGCCAGCGTCAGCTGGGCCAGCGAGATCTGCCCGCAGTAGCCGGTGACCACCACGAACGACAGCGAGATGATGGCGAAGATCAGCGAGGTGATCACCGCGTTGCGGTAGCTGCCCGTGGTGGCGACGAGGGCGTAGACGGCGATGGCCACGCCGACGAGCCCTGGCACCTTCGACGCCCGCGGGCGTGGCGCCCGCCCGAGCGTCTGCAGCAGGAGCGTGCCCCGGGTGGGCAGCGGCTTGCTGCGGACGAGCAGGGCGGCGAGGACCAGGATGAGCGGCAGCAGCTCGGCCACGCCCTGGTCCGGGAACCAGCTGTGGCGGCTCTTCATGAGCGTGGTCACCGACTGGAGCGCGCCGAGCCCGATGCCGCCCACGAAGGCCGGGAGGAGCGCTGAGAACCGGCCGAGCACGGCGGCGGCCAGGGCGGGGACGATGAACAGGCTGTAGGTGCCGGGGATGAGCGGCACCAGCGGGGCGATGAGGATGCCGGCGAGGCCGGCCACCGCGGCGCTGATCGCCCAGTTGGCCATGGCGATGCGCTCGGGCGAGATGCCCGTGACCAGCGCGCCGACCTCGGTCTCCGCCGCGGCCCGGGTGGCGATGCCGAAGCGGGTGAACCGGAACACCGCGGCGAGGGCCAGCGTGACGACGACCATCGTCACCACGAACCAGAGCCGGTCGGAGACGATCCGGAAGTCCCCGAAGGTGAGGTTCTCCTGCGGGAAGATCCGGGCGACGATGATCTGGCTGGATCCGGCCCGCTCGGCGACGATCGCCGTGAGCAGGATCATCACGCCGATCGAGGCCACCGCCTTGGCCAGGGGCACCGCCGACCGCAGCGGTCGGAACACGGCGACGTACAGCAGCACCCCGAGGGCCGCCTCGATCGCCAGCGTGATCACGAGGCTCGGCCAGAAGCCGAGGGCGTCGCCCAGGTCGTAGGTCTTCGGCCCGATCGGCAGCGGCGCCAGCAGCTCGCCCTTGCGCAGGAACGCGTACGTGTACGCCGCGTGGAGCGACAGCGCCCCGGTGGCGAAGTTGAGCACGCCCGAGCTGCGGTACGTGACGACGAGGGCCACCGCGAGGGCGGCGAACACCGCACCGTTGCCGAGGCCGAGGAAGAGGTAGTTGATGTAGTCGGTCACGGGTCCCCCGGGATGGGTCGGAGCGGTCTGCAGGGGGGGCCGGTCAGCCGGTGGCGGCGTCCCAGCGGAGCGGGAGGGTGTCGAGCCCGTAGACGCCGCCACCGTGCTCGACGACGGGGCGGTCGGGGTCGAGCTCGTACTCGGGGATGCGGCGGTGCCACTCCTCCAGGGCGATCACCATCTCCTGGCGGGCCAGGTGGGAGCCGAGGCACCGGTGCGGGCCGGCCCCGAAGGCGATGTGGCGGGTGGCGCCCCGGTCGAGGCGAAACTCCGTGGCGTCCTCGAAGGCCGTCTCGTCGCGGTTGGCCGAGCCGAGCGGGAACACGACCATGTCGCCCGCCTTCAGGGGGCAGCCGTGGAACTCGGCGTCGGCGGTGACCTTCCGGGCGGTCTGCACGATCGGGAAGGTCCGCAGGATCTCCTCGACGACGTCGGGGATGATCGACGGGTCCTCGACGACGGCCCGGCGGTGCTCCGGGTGGGTGGCGAGGTGGTGCATCCCGTAGGAGAGCTGGGCGGCGACCGTGTCGAGGCCGGCCATGAAGAGCAGGAGCATGCAGGAGAGGAGGTCCTCGTCCTTCACCGGCTCGCCGTCGATCTCCCAGGTGATCGCCGTGCTCACGATGTCGGTGGCGCCCGCTTGCGGGTTGGCCCGCCGCTCGGCGATGAGGCCGCCGAAGTACTGCATCACCTTGCCCATCGCCTCGGCCGCGCCCGCCTGGTCACCGCCCTCGGTGCGGCGGAAGATCCCGGCCTCCCACTCGAGGAAGGTGGGGAGCATGTCGGTGGGCGCGCCCATGATCTGCAGGAAGATCGTGGTGGGGAACGTGTGGGCGAAGTCGGCGACGTAGTCGGCCGAGCCCTTGGCGGCGACCTCGTCGATCAGCTGGGCGGCGAACGCCCGCTGCTCGGCCTCCATCCGCCGGACCGTGGGCGGCGAGAAGTACCCGGCCAGGAGGTGCCGCCACTTGCCGTGCTCGGGCGGGTCGAGCATCTGCGGGATCCACCGGTAGGGCGGGTCCGGCATCTCCGGGACGACGGCCGAGCTCGAGAAGAGCGTCGCGTTCTGGAGCCCCTCGACGATGGCGTCGTGGTCGGTGAACACGAAGTAGCCCTGGGCCGTCGTGGTCCAGAAGAAGGGCCGGTTGCGGTTGCGCAGCGCGTCGATCCGCTCGAAGTGCTCGAGCGGCGCCCGCCGCGGTCCGTCGCTGGCCCACTCGTCGACCGGGCAGCCCGCCCGCACGTTGTCGCTCATCTCGGTGCCTCCCCCTCGTGGTTGACCGGCGCAGCCTACCAATAAAGGGTACTCAATGTCCCCCGGTGAGGGAGGCGGGTCAGGCCGGCCAGTAGCGCTGCCGCAGCTCGCGCTTCAGCAGCTTGCCGGTGGGCAGGCGCGGGAGCTCGTCGACGAAGTCCACGCTCTTCGGGCACTTGTAGCCGGCCAGGCGCTCCCGGCAGGCGGCGATGAGCTCGGCCTCGAGCTCGGGGCCGGCCTGGGACGGGTCGGCGGGCTGCACGACGGCCTTCACCTGCTCGCCCATCTCCGGGTCGGGCACGCCGATGACGGCCACGTCCGCCACCGCGGGGTGCATCGTCAGGAGGTTCTCGACCTCCTGCGGGTAGATGTTCACGCCGCCCGAGATGATCATGTGCGAGATGCGGTCGGTGAGGTAGAGGTAGCCGTCCTCATCGAGGTACCCGACGTCGCCGAGGGTGCTCCACCCCTTGTCGTTGAACGCCGAGGCCGTCTTGGCGGGGTCGTTGTGGTACTCGAAGACGGTCCCGCTCTCGAACCACACCTGGCCCGGCTCGCCCGGCGGGAGCTCGTTGCCCTCCTCGTCGAGGATGTGGACGGTGGCGCCGATCGGCCGGCCCACCGACCCCCGGTGCTCGAGCCACTCCTCGGGGCCGATGGCGCACAGCCCGTTGCCCTCGCTGCCCGCGTAGTACTCGTGGACGATCGGACCCCACCACTCGAGCATCTGCTCCTTCACCTCGACCGGGCAGGGCGCGGCGGCGTGGATCGCGAGCTGGAGGCTCGACAGGTCGTAGGCCCGGCGGCGCTCCTCAGGGAGCTTGAGCATCCGCACGAAGTGGGTGGGCACGAGCTGGGCGTGGGTGATCCGGTGCCGCTCGATCAGCGCCAGCGCCTCCTCGGCGTCGAAGCGCTCCATCACCACCGCGGTGCCGCCGAGGCGCTGCACCGAGGTGGTCCAGCCGAGCGGGGCGGCGTGGTAGAGCGGCGCCGGGCAGAGGTAGCGGGTGTCGCCGCTGAAGCCCCACATCAGCTGCATCGCCGTCGCCAGCGCCGGCAGCGCCGACCCGAACGGGGCCCCGGAGAGCGGCTGGAGGATCCCCTTGGGCCGGCCGGTGGTGCCCGACGAGTAGAACATCCAGGCGCCCTCGACCTCCTCGTCGAGCGGCTCGGCGGCGTGCTCGGCCACCGCGTCCTCGTAGCGCTCGAAGCCCGGCACCGGGCCGTCGACGGCGAGGCGCACGTCGACCCCGGCGAGGTGCGGGCCCAGGTCGGCGGCGACGCCGGCCAGCGCGGCCGAGGTGACGACCGCGGTGGCGCCGCAGTCCTCGACGATGTAGCCGGCCTCCTCGGCCTTCAGGTGCCAGTTGATCGGCGTGAGGTAGAGGCCGCTGCGCATCGCCGCCCAGAACACCTCGAAGTACCGGGGGTGGTTCTCCAGGAGGACGGCGAGGTGGTCGCCGGGCCGCAGGCCCCGGGCGTGGAGCAGCTGGGCCAGCCGCCGGGAGCGGGCCTCGAGCTCGCCGTGGGTGATCGTCTCGCCCGAGCCGGCCATGACGACGGCGGGACGGTCAGCGGGTGCGTCGAACACGGTGCCTCCGTTCAGGCGGTGGTGTGCTGGTCGAGCGCCTCGAGGATCGGCTGAGGGGCGTAGGTCTGGTCCTCGCCCCAGCCGGTCAGCCCGTCGTCCCACTCCCAGTGGAAGAGCCCGGTGCCGCTCGTGACGGGCTCGGCGCCGTGTCGGGACACGAGCTCGCCGCGGGCGCGCAGCTCGCGGCCGTGCTCGTCGACGGCCTCGAGCTCGATCCGGCGGATCCAGCGGGTCTCAGGGTCGAGCCAGGTGCGGCGCCGGCCCGCCACGAGGTGGCCGTAGACGCCGTCGCGCAGCAGGTACCCGGTGGAGAGCTCGTCGCTGGGCACGCCGTCGACGATCGTGGGGCGGGTGTAGGCGAGCCACCCGTTGCGGTGGTCGGCCGTGGCGAAGGGGTAGCCCACGCCCTCCGGTGGGCGGCGGGGCCTCCTCGGCGTCTCCGAGCCGTCGGCCGGCTTGGGCTTGCGGGGGTCGGGGCCCATCGGGCGGGGGCCCCACGAGCGGTCCCGCACGGACAGGCAGTCGACCCGGAGCTCCTCGCCGTGGAGGACGATCGCGCCGGTGACGTGCATCGGCTGGTCGAAGTGCCGACCCCGCCAGAACGGCGGCGCCCCGATCGGGTGGGAGTTCGGGGCCATGATCCCGTCGAAGCGCAGGTCCGCCTCGAACCGGCCCGGGTCGGCGTAGCGCACCCGGTAGGACGTCAGCGGCTCGAGCACCTGGATGTGGTTGCCGTTCGGGAGCCGCACGTCGCGGAGGTCGAGCTCCTCGAGGTTCGGCAGGGGCAGGCCCTGGTGGCGGACCTCGTAGAGGGCACCGGCCGGGGAGTCGTCCCACACCCAGGCACCGCCGTTGCAGACCCGCTGCGTGGCCAGCACCTGGTTGTAGAACCAGCCGCCGATCCGCCGCTCGGGGATGTTGAACGAGAACCAGGCGGTCTCGGTCTCCCACCAGTGGTCGGTGGCCGGGTGGAAGCCGTCGTCGTCCGGGGTGAGCTCGGGGATGGCTCCCACGGGGAGGTCGTCGGTCGAGGTCGGCGGCACGAGAAAGAGTGTACGCAATTCCGGCTCGGGGGCCGGGCGTCAGTCGCTCACGAACTCGGCCAGCGCGTGGAGGTGCCGGCGCATCCGCATCCGAGCGACCTCGAGGTCCCGGGCTGCGACCGCCTCGACGATCCGCTCGTGGACCTTGGCGAGCTCCTCGATGGCCTGCCGCTCGAGGCGCCGCCGGGGCACCGGGCCCTGGTGGAGGCGGGTGAG
This sequence comes from Acidimicrobiales bacterium, assembly GCA_035303865.1. Classification (GTDB taxonomy): domain Bacteria; phylum Actinomycetota; class Acidimicrobiia; order Acidimicrobiales; family VFJN01; genus VFJN01. The sequence continues at coordinate 4,818 of DATGRC010000137.1, read as the reverse complement.
GCGCAGCAGCACGAGCGTGAGCAGCTCGAGCACCCGGTTGCCCGACGCGGTGGCGAGGACGGTGTGCACCCCGTGGACCCGGTCCCGCAGCTCCTCGGTGGAGGCGTGGCGCTCGGCGTCGAGGGCGGCCTCGAGCTCGGCGACGTCCTCGTCGTCGAGGTGCTCGATGGTGCGCTCCAGCGCCGCCAGCTCGATGGCGGTGCGGACCTCGAAGAGCTGGGCCGGGGTGATCCGCTGGCGGTGGAGGTGCAGGGCGACGGCCTCGGTGGTGGCGGCGACGCTGGGCTCGGTGACGAACAGGCCGCCGCCGGGACCGCGGCGCATCCGGGCCACCTGGTGGTGCTCGAGCACCCGCACGGCCTCGCGCAGCACCGCCCGGCTCACGCCGTAGCGCTCCATGAGCGCCTTCTCGGAGCCGATGAGCGAGCCCACCGGCCAGCCGGCCTCGGCGATCTCGCGGAGCATCTCGAAGGCGACGCGCTGCCCCCGCTTCTCGTCGGAGGTCGGGCGAGGCAGCTCGATGCGGGTCCGGGCCTTGGCCTTCAGGTACTCGGCCTCGGCCAGGAGGTGCTTGCGCATCCGGTGCCGGGCGAGGCCGTCGTCGCCGGCGAGCACGGCCTCGCCGATCGCGCAGTGGGCGTGGGAGGACGCGCTGATCGTGGAGCCCTCGAGGAGGGTCGGGTCGCTGAGGAACAGCGCGCTCACCCGGTTGAGCAGGTCGACGAAGAGCTCGAGCGCGGGGTTGCGGGTGAGCGTGGCGAGCAGCGCGTGCAGCTCGCGGTAGTCCGCGACGTCGCCGGAGCGCTCGCGGGCCATGAGGTCCCGGAGCAGGTCGACGTCGTCCTCGTCGAGTCGGCTCGGCGCGAGCTCGGCGACGACCTCCTCGAGGACGAGCCGGGCCTCGAACACCTCGTCGAGGGAGGCCTGGACGTAGAACAGGTAGACGGCCACGGCGTCGATCGCCGACTCGACCGTGGGGACGGTGACGACGAGGCCCCCGCCGGGGCCGCGACGCATCCGGGCCACCTCCTTGTGCTCGACGAGGCGGACCGCCTCGCGGAACACGGCCCGGCTGACCCCGTAGCGCTCGAGGAGCTCGGGCTCGGAGCCGAGGACCTCCCCTTCGGGCCACCCCCGAGCGGCGACGTCGGCGACGATGGCGTCGGCGACGGAGGCGGCGAGGGTGGCGCCGTTGCTCCGCTCGGCGCCGAGCGCGAGCAGAGCATCGGCCCCGCCTCGGCGGCGGGTGCGCTTCGCGGTGCTGGGGGTGCGTGCGTTCAGTGTCCTCTTCGCCTCCACACGGCCGCAGCGATTGTACGGGGGTCTCGCCGGATCTAGGCGGAGGCGGCCCGGAGGCGCTCCCGCAGGGCGGTCTTCAGGACCTTGCCGGTGGCCGTCCGGGGGAGGTCCTCCACCACCTCCAGCTGCTCGGGCGCCTTGTGCGGGGCGAGGCCGGCGGCCAGCACGTGGTCGCGGAGGTCGTCGAGGGCGAGATGCCACCCCTCGCGGGCGCGGACGAAGGCCACGACCCGCTCGCCCCACACCTCGTCGGGGCCGGCGCACACCGCCACCTCGGCGACGCCGGGGTGGGTGGCGAGGACGTCCTCGACCTCCTTGGCCGAGATGTTCTCGCCGCCGCGGATCACGATGTCCTTCTTCCGGTCGGTGATCGTCAGGTAGCCCGCCTCGTCGAGCCGACCGACGTCGCCCGTGCGGAACCAGCTCTCGCCGGTGAAGGCGAGGGCGTCGAGCTCGGGGTCGTCGTAGCCGAGGAGCTGGCGGGGGCCCCGGGCGAGCACCTCGCCCTCCTCGCCGACGGGCAGGTCCCGACCCTCCTCGTCGACGATCCGCACCTCGTTGCCCGGCCCGGGGCGGCCGTCGGTGCGGACGCGGTGCTCGACCGGGTCGGTGACGACGCCGGCGCTGATGGCGGGGTGCTCGGTGGAGCCGTAGGTGCGCCACGTGAGGATCCCGGCCGCCTCGGCCCGCTCCACGAGCGCCGGCGGCACGCTCGCCGCGCCGACGAGGAAGAGCTTGAGCGAGCTGATGTCGCGCCCGCTGCGCTCGGCCTCGTCGAGCAGGGTGCCCAGGTAGAACGGCGTGCCCGCTGACGACAGGACCCGGTGGGCCTCGATGAGTTCCACGGCCCGGCGGGGGCTCCAGCGGTCCATGATCACCGCGGTCCCGCCGGCGGTGAGCGGGCGGACGAGCCCCAGCACCGAGGCGATGTGCCCGGCCGGGAAGGTCATGAGGGCGGCACCCACGTCGTCCCCACCCGGCGGCTGGTAGCCGGCGAGGAGCGTCTCGTGGGAGTGGAGGACCCCCTTGGGCGCCGCCGTCGAGCCCGAGGTGTAGATGATGCAGGCCACCGAGGCCGGATCGACCGGCGGCAGCGCCGTGAGCGGGTCGTGGGCCTCGAGGTCCCGCAGCGACGTGGCCCGCTCGTCCTCGCCGTCGACCACGACGACCCGGTCCGCGCCGAGCCCGATCGCCCCGGCGACGAGGTCGCGCGGCTCGGTGCCCGCGGGCACGACGACGGTGGTGGGCCGGCACCGCGCCGCGATGGCCGCGACGTCGGACGCACCGGCCACGGCCACGACGGGCACGACGACCGCCCCAGCCAGCCACAGCGCCTCGAGGGCGATGGTGCTCTCGACGGTCGCCGGCGCCTGCACGAGGGCCACCTCGCCCGGTGCCAGCCCGTCGGCGGCCAGGCCGCCGGCGACCCGCCGGGCCCGCTCGTGGAGCTCCCGCCGGGTGACGGTGACCTCGCGGTCGCTGGTGGCGAAGGTGGTCCGGGCCCCCGGGACGGCTCGGGCTGCGACCTCGCAGGCCTGGCCGATCGTCAGGTCCGGGTACCAGCCCTCCGCCCGCCAGCGTGCTCGCTGGGCGACGCGCGCCTCGCTCGTGGCCGTGGCCGGGTCAGCCGCCGCAGATGCCCCCATCGCAGAAATCCTAATACTCTTCTCTGCCGTGCAGATCTCCCTCGACCACGACCGGTGCACCGGCCACGGGCGGTGCTACTCCCTCGCCCCCGAGCTCTTCGACTGCGACGACGAGGGGTACGGGCAGGTCCTCGTGGCCGACGTGCCGGCCGACCTGGAGGAGCGGGCCCGGGTGGCGATCAACGCCTGCCCGGAGCGAGCGATCCGCGCCAGCTGAGCATCGACCGCCCGGCGGGCGGGCCCGGTCCGGTCAGGCCCCGTGGACGAGCCGTCCGTCGACGATCGTGGCGCGCACCACCGCGGCCGCCGGGTCCTCGAGCACCGCGGCTCGCGGGTTCCCGAGCAGCACCAGGTCGGCCGCGGCGCCGGGCTCCACCCGCCGGGGCGGCCCACCCGGGTCGTCCGGTGCGCCGAGGAAGAGGTCGAGCGCACGTGCTGGGCCCACCGCCTCCTCGGCACCGACGGTCGCGCCGGCGGCAGTGCGCCGGGTGGCGGCGGCGGCGATCGCCCGCCACGGGTCGGGGTCCCCGAAGGGCGCGTCGGTCGAACCGGCCACGGCGACGCCGGCCCGCAGCAGCCCGCCGCACGGGTAGAGGTGGGGGCGGTCGTCGGGGTCCACCTCGACGAGGTAGCGGTCGCCGCGCTCGGCCACGAACCCGGGCTGCGTGACGACGGTGAGCCGGTGCCGGCGCAGCGGCTCGTGCAGGTCGGGCAGCACCACCGCCCCGTGCTCGATGCGGTCGCCGGGGCGGCTCCCGGCCTCGTCGAGGGCGGCGAGGGTGAGCACGAGCGCCTCCCGCGTGACGCAGTGGACCGCCACCGGCCGCTCGGCGGCGTGTGCGACCTGGACCCACCCGACCAGCTCGTCGAGGGAGGGGAGGGCGTGATCGGCGAGTCGGAGCTTGACCGGACCCCGCGCGAGACCGGGCGGCGCCGGGTGCCCCGCCAGGGCCGGCCCGCCGGTGACGACGACGCGCTGGGGGAGGGCACCGCTGGCGACCGCGCCGGCCAGCAGGTCGAGGTCCCCCGAGCGCTCGTAGGGGGTGGCGTCGGTGACGCCGACGACCCCGTGACGAGCGAGGCGGCGGCCGACCGCGGCCAGGTCGGGTGGCGGGTCCTCGCCGGTCGGGCCGAGGCGATCCCGCAGCCAGCGGTCGAGGCCGTAGAGGCGACCCGTGACCCGACCGGCGGCGTCGCGCTCCACCCCGGGGCGGTGCTCGTCCTCGAGGTCGAGGCGCCGGATCGCCTCGCTGTTCAGCACCCAGAGGGCTCCGGAGCGGTGCTGGACCCGCACCGGGGCGTCGGGGCAGAGCGCGTCGAGCGCGTCGCGGTCGAGCTCGCCGGCCACCGACTCGTGGTAGCCGACGGCGCGCACCCACTCGCCGGGGCGGTGGCGGACGGCGTCGGCCAGCGCGGCGGCCAGCCCGGCGCGGTCGGTCACGTCAGGCGGGCCGGCCGCCACCGAGCGGGCGGCGGCGGCCAGGGCCAGCAGGTGGAGGTGGTGGTCCCACAGCCCGGGGAGGAGCGCGCCGCCCTCGCCCTCCACCACGGTGGCGCCCGGCGGCGCCGGGGTGTCGGCCTCGACCGAGCGGATGAGGCCGTCGGCCACCACCACGTCGGTGCGGGTCCCCGCGACCTCCACGTCGCGCAGCACGAGAGGGGTCATGCCCGCACCCCCAGCTCGGCCAGCACCTCGTCGGTGTGCGCCCCGAGGGCCGCCGCGACGCCACGCGGGGTCGGCGGGATCGGCTCGGCAGCCGGGGCGTCAGCCGGCACGGGCAGCGTGGGCCCGGCCAGGTGGGCGGCCGTGGCGGCCAGGGACAGGTCGAGGAGCCAGCGGCCGCCGGCGGCCAGGGCCTCGAGCACGGCGGCG
>DATGRC010000136.1:0-3446 GCA_035303865.1 Acidimicrobiales bacterium | reverse complement strand
CCGCAGCCACGCCGGGGGGTTGCGGGTGGCCCGCCCCACGCCGACGGTGCGGCCCTCGGGCGTGTCGAAGCTGACCTCGAGGCGGGTGTCGCAGAGGATGCGGCGCAGCGCGTGGTGGGTGATCGCTTCGCCGTTGATCGTGGCCCTGCGCTGCTCGTCGTCTCGCTCGAGGAGCGAGGCCGGGGCGTGGACGACGACCATCGCCGCGTCGGGCTCGGCGCCGGCGGCGACGGCGCGGCCGAGGTCCTCGGCGCAGACGTCGCGCAGCGCCCCGGCCACGCGGTGGTCGTGCGGCGCCCACCGGCCGGTCTCCTGGTCGGGCCCGGCGCCCTCGGCTCGCCGGTCGAGCGCGGCCTGGACGGTGGCGGCGTCCTCGTGGGGGAGGAAGCCCGTGACCCGCACGCCCAGCCCGGAGCGGTCGCGGCGGAAGCGGAGGTGCGCCTGGCGGCGCGCCGCGTCGTGGGCCGACTGGTCGGCTCGGCGGCGCTGCCTGGCCATCAGCTCGATCTCGGCGTAGCTCAGGTCGGGCAGCAGCTCGGCGAGGGCCTCGTCGTCCTCCGGGGTGGCGAAGGCGATGGCGTGGCGGACCTGCTCGAAGCTCAGGTCCCCCGTGGCGAAGCGGGCCCGGATGGCGGGCAGCTCGTGGAGCGCGCGGGCGGCCCGCACCCACTGGCCGGCGGTGGCTCGGGAGATCCCGCAGCGCTGGACGAGCCAGTCCTCCAGGCAGTGGGCGCCATCGGTCTCGTGGTCCTGCGCCTCGCCCGCGGCCACGATGACGCGGAGCGCCTCGTCGAGGAGGGCGTTGCGGTGGGCGAGGAGGTGGTCGAGCAGCACCTCGCGCTGGTCCGGCGTGCACTCGGCGTAGTCGAGCGGCTCGGCGACCATGCCTTCACCTTCTCGGGACGCGCGCTGGTCGAGACGCTGGGGACCCTCGTCTGACCCGGGTCCCGAAGGGGAAGCACCTCCAGACTACATCGATGAGATTCGACCGGCCAGGGGGTGATTCGGGGATCTGGCCCGCTCAGCGGAGGTCGGGCATCACGTCGCGGGCGAACGCCTCGACCTGTCCGGCGCCGGCGGTGGGCCAGCTGCAGACGAGGTAGCCCCAGCCGGCCTCCTTCCACGCCTCGGCCTGGCGGCGGGCCGCGTCGAGGTCGTCGAGCGACAGCGACGAGGCGCGCAGGATCGCCTGCGGGTCGCGGCCCGCCGCCGCGGCGAGCTCGTCCACCCGGGCTGAGGCGCCGGCCAGGCCCTCGGGGGTGCCCCAGCTGTGCCAGGCGTCGGCGTAGCGAGCCACGAGCGGCAGCGTGCGTCGGGGGCCGGCGCCGCCGATCCAGATCGGCGGGTGCGGGGTCTGCACCGGGGTGGGGCGCACCTGGGCCTCGCGCAGCGAGACGACCTTGCCGTCGTAGGACACGACCTCGCCGGTCATGAGCCGGGTGACGATCTCGAGCGCGTCCTCCAGCAGGTCGAAGCGCTCGGCGGTGGACGGGAAGGGGATGCCGAGCTCGTGGTGCTCCTGGTCGTACCAGGCCGCCCCGAGGGACAGCTCGAGGCGGCCCCGGGAGGCGTGGTCGATCGTGACCATCTGCGTGGCGAGCACCGACGGGTGCCGGTAGGTCACGCCGGTGACGAGCAGCCCGAGCCGGATCCGGGAGGTCACGCCGGTGAGCGCGGCGAGGGTGGTGACGCCGTCGAAGCACTCGCCCGGGCCCTCGCCGTACATCGGCTTGAAGTGGTCGAAGCCCCACACCCCGTCGAAGCCGAGCGCCTCGGCCAGCTGCACGCGCCGCACCAGCTCGTCCCAGGGCATCCGCTGCTGGGCGACGTCGAGTCCGAACCGCATCGAGGCTCCCTTCCTCCGGTCGACCCCCGAGGCTACGCCCCCCGGCCGACCGTTGACAGGCAAGTCAGCACTTGCCTATCGTCGCCGGGGTGGGAGACGTGTTCAAGGCCCTCGCCGATCCCACCCGTCGGGCCATCCTCGACGAGCTGAGCGACCGGGACGGCCAGACGCTCTTCGAGCTGTGCACCCGGCTGGCCACCAAGCACGGGTTGGGCTCGACCCGGCAGGCGATCTCGCAGCACGTCGCCGTGCTCGAGGCGGCCGGGCTCGTCCGCTCCCATCGCGAGGGCCGCTACAAGCTCCACCACCTCGACACGGCGCCGCTGCGGGAGATCGCAGCGCGCTGGTCGATCCCCCACCCCGAGGAGACGTGATGCGGATCAACGTGATGAGCGTGCTGGTCGATGACCAGGCGAAGGCGCTGCGCTTCTACACCGAGGTGCTCGGCTTCCAGCAGAAGCGCGAGATCCCGATGGGGGAGCACTCGTGGCTGACGGTCGTCTCGCCGGAGGACCCCGACGGCGTCGAGCTGTCGCTCGAGCCCGACGCCCATCCGGCGGCGCAGGCCTTCAAGGCGGCCCTCGTGGACGACGGCATCCCCTTCACCTCGTTCGCCGTGGCGGACGTGCGCGCGGAGCACGAGCGCCTCGTCGGCCTCGGCGTCCACTTCACCCAGCCGCCGGTCGAGATGGGCCCGGTCACGACCGCCGTGCTCGACGACACCTGCGGCAACCTCATCCAGATCGCGGCCGAGCGCGCCTGACCGTCAGGCGAGCTCGCCCTCGCTGCGGAGGATGCACAGCTCGTTGCCCTCGGGGTCGGCGAGCACCACCCAGCCGGTGCCCGGACCCCACCGGTCGCGGAAGTCCGCCACGATCGTGGCACCCAGGGCCACCACCCGCTCGACCTCCTCGTCCCGCGTCCCCTCCCGGGGCCGCAGGTCGAGGTGGACGCGGTTCTTCACGGACTTCGGCTCGGGGACCTCGATGAACAGGAGCCGGTGGCCGGTCTCGGGGTCCTCGATCATGCACTCCTCGTGGCCCGGCTCGTTCGGGTCGTCGGGGAGGTCGACGTAGCCGAGGAGCCGCTTCCACCACTCGGAGAGCTCGTACGCGTTCGCGCAGTCGATGGTGGTGTGGGAGACGAAGCAGGCCATGGGTCGATGCTCCTCCGCATCGCCGGCCGCGTCGAGGGGCTTCGTCAGGCCGCGGGCTGGTCGATCTGGCGGACGAGCCGACGGACGAAGAGCAGCATCGCCACGGCGACGACCGCGCCGGCGCCGAACTGGATGATGACGGCGTCGTAGTGGCGAGCGAAGTCGTCGTAGCCGAAGCTCACGTTGACGTCGCTGTCGTCGGCCCGCTGGGTGACGGCGACCACCGTCGCGATGAGCGCGATCAGCCACACCCACAGCCAGCCGCTGACGGGGCGGCCCCGCCACGAGGTGCCCACCGGGCGCTCCGGGGCCGAGCTCATCCGGTCGAGGTCCGAGAGGACGAGGAACGGGATGACGAAGTTGGCCAGCGGGATGAACCAGCCGCCGATCGTCCAGCCCTCGGAGAAGCGGGGCGAGGTGACGCCGCGGGCGCGGACGACGTGG
>DATGRC010000135.1:0-2381 GCA_035303865.1 Acidimicrobiales bacterium | reverse complement strand
CGGGCCCGACGACCGCCAGGTCCTCGTGGTGGAGGCGTCCGACCTGGCCCGGACGATGCGCTACCGCAGCGCCGTCGACCGGGGTCGGTACCACGTGCTGTGGGCGAGCGCGCTGGCCGACGCCGACGAGCTCGTCGGCCGCCTCCTCACCGAGGTCGACCTCGAGCGCGACGCGGTCCTCGTGGTGGCCCCCTACAACCTGCCCGGCGACCGGGACCTGACCGCCATCGCGCTCGCCGGGCCCGGCGTCCGCCCCGGGTACCTGCGGTCCGCGTCCACCCAGCGGGCCGGGTTCCTCACCCTCGTCGACGTGGGCCCCACGATCCTCGCTCGCCTCGGCGTGCCCCGCCCGCTCGGGATGGAGGGCCGCCCCGCCGAGATCACCCCCGACGGGGCGTCGCTGGAGGCCAAGGTGGACCGGCTCGTCTCCCTCAACGCCGCGTCTCGCTTCCGCGAGCGCCTCCTCGTGCCCACGACCGCGGCGGCCGTCATCACGATGGCGCTGCTCCTCGCGGTGGCCGTGGTGCTGCACGTCAGCGGCCGGGTGGGGCCGTGGCGCCGCTGGCTCGAGGCCGGCGCGCTGACCGTCCTGGCCATCCTGCCCTGGTCGTACCTGGCCCGCGGCTTCCCCCTCCAGGACCTCGGCATCGGCTTCTACTGGACGTTCACGGTCCTGGGGGCGGCGGCCACCGCCGTGGCCGCGGTGCTCCTCGGCCGGCAGCTGGATCGCCCCCGGCTGCCCCTCGTGCTCGTCCTCTCGCTCGTGGTCGGCGTGCTCGTCGTCGACGTGACGACCGGGTCCCGCCTCAGCCTGAGCGCGGCCTTCGGGTACTCGCCCACCGGGAACTCCCGCCTCTACGGGATCAGCAACTACTCCTACGGCCAGCTCGCGGCGGCCGCGTTCCTGCTCGCCGCGCTCCTCGTCGACGCTCGCCCCGACCGGCGCGGCCGGGCCGGCGCCCTGGCCCTCCTCGTGGCCGTGCTCGTCGTCCTCGGCGTCCCCAAGTGGGGCTCCGACGTGGGCGGGGTGCTGGCGTTCACCCCGGCGATCCTCGTGTTCGCCACCGTCCTCTGGCGCTGGCGGATGCGGCTGCGCACCGTCCTCATCGCCGCCGGCGCCACCGCGACGGCGATCACCGCGTTCGGCTTCCTCGACCTGGCCCGACCCCCCGAGGAGCGGGCCCACCTCGGCCGGCTGTTCGAGCGGGTGGGCGACGAGGGCCTCGGGCCGCTCCTGTCGATCATGGAGCGCAAGCTCCTCGCCAACCTGCGGGTGTCCACGTCGTCGCTGTGGGTGGTGGCGATCCCGCTCGCCCTGGCGTTCTGGCTCTACCTCGCCCGCGGCCCCCGCCGGCCGGTGCAGCGGCTCTGGGCCGCCCACCCCACCCTCAGCGCCGGGCTGGCCGCGGCCACCGTGGCCGCGGTGCTGGGCAGCCTGGTCAACGACAGCGGCGCGATCGTCGGGGGCGTGGCATCGCTCGTCCTCGCGGGCTCCCTGCTCGTGCTCCTCCTGACCGACGCGAGCGAGCCCGCCGAGCGCGACCCCACGGAGGCCGGCGCATGAGCGGCCCGTGGCCCGACGCCGTCGACGAGCCCGACGCCGGCGCCCCCGCCGGCGGCCGCCGACTCGTCGCCGTCGCCCTCGCCCTGCTGCTCACCGCCGGGCTGATCGGGTTCGAGGCGTGGCCGATGACCGCCTGGCGGCTGTTCAGCCTCTCCCGCGGAGAGCGCCAGACGGCCTGGGGGGTCCACGCCGTCACCGCCGACGGCGCCGAGCGGCCGGTGAGCTTCGAGGAGCTCCCGCTGCGGTACCGCCACGCGGCGTGGCCCATCGCCGAGCTGCCCCGGGCCAGCGACGCCCGGCGCGAGGCCGTCTGCCAGGCCCTCCTCGAGCCCACGCTCGACGTGGTGCCCGACCTGGTGGCCCTCCACCTCGTGCGAGACCGCCAGCGCCTGGTCCACGAGGCGGGGGAGTGGGTCGTCCACCACGACCCCGAGGTCCTCCACACCTGCGAGGTGCCCGGGTGAGCCGCTGGCGGGAGGCGCTCGACGACCTGCTCTTCGGACCCGAGCCGGGGCGGCGCGTCCTGTTCGTGCAGACCGCGCTGGCGCTCCTCATCGGGGCCCGCGTCGCGCTCGGCAGCTACCGGCAGCTGGCCGACACGCCAGGGCCGTTGTTCGACCCGGTCCCGATCCTCGCCTGGGCCCCCTCCATGCCGCCGGCGTGGGGCTTCGTCGCTCTGCAGGTCGTCGGCACCGTGGCCGCCGTGCTCGCCGCCGCCCGCCGCTGGCCGCGGGTCACCTTCGCGCTGGCCTGGCTCTGCTACCTCGTGCTCGCCGGGTTCCGGGGCAGCCGGGGGAAGGTCCTCCACAACGACCTG
>DATGRC010000134.1:0-6142 GCA_035303865.1 Acidimicrobiales bacterium | reverse complement strand
ATGTCGTACTGGCCGAGCACCCGCGACGACATCCAGCCCAGCAGCAGCCCGACCTCGGCGCCACCGACCTTGCGGGTGATGCCGCTGGCTCGCGACGACCCGAGGCGCTCACCGAGCTTCTCGGTGATGGGGCGCAGCAGGCGCTGGAAGGAGGCCACGTTGGCCTGCACCCAGCCGGCTCGGTCCGTGACGCGGGCCCGGGCCGGTCCGCTCAGCGACCGCAGCCCGGTGGCCTCGGCCACGAGCTCCTCGGCCTCGGCGGTGGCCTCCTCGAAGTCGGCCTGCAGGGAGTCGGCGAGGTAGGACCGGGAGAAGGCGTCGGTCCCCGCAGCCCGGATCGCGACCCGCTCGGCGAGCTGCCAGTCGACCGGGCCTGGGCTCACGGTCGCTACTCGTCCATCCCGTACTTGGGGGCCTGCGTCTTCTTCAGGTACGCGGCCACCATTCCCACGATCACCGGGAGCACCCCGAAGACGATGAGGACCACGGCGATCCAGTAGTGCCAGACGACGGCGGCGAGCATGGCGCCGATCGTAGCGAGCCGCTCCGCGGGCACCGAATCGTCGTCCCCGGAGGCCGCTGCGCCATGCGCTCAGGCGGGCTCGCGCCGGATCGCGTCTTCGATGCGGGCCAGCAGCGACGGGGGCGCGGTGTCCCGACAGCGCTGCTGGATCGTCTTGCGCAGCTCGGCGTAGAAGTCGTAGGGCTCTGCGCACGGCGAGCACTGGTCGAGGTGGCGGGCGATCTGCTCCCGCTTCTGGTCGTCGAGCTCACCAGAGAGCAGGTTGTAGATCTCCTGGAGTGCGTCCTCGCACTGCGGCTCGAGTGGGTCGGGTCGTTCAGCCATGGTCAGGTGGCGGGGTCGGGCTGGGGCTCGGCGAGCCGGCGCGACACGGCGAACTCGTACAACAGCTTCTCCAGTGCCTTTCTTCCCCGGTGGAGGCGGCTCATCACGGTCCCGATCGGCACGTCGGTGATCTCGGCGATCTCCTTGTAGGAGAACCCCTCGACGTCGGCGAGGAGCACCGCGATGCGGAAGTTCTCCGGGAGCTCCTCGATGGCCGACTTGATCTCCGCCTCGGTGAAGAGGTCCATGAGCTCGTCCTCGGCCGATCGGCCGGTGCGGGCCGCCTCGAGGCCGCCGAGGCGGTTGTAGAGGTAGAGGTCCTCCACGTCGTCGAGGTCGGTCTCGTCAGGGCGGCGCTGCTTCGCCCGGTACTGGTTGATGTAGGTGTTGGTCAGGATGCGGTAGAGCCAGGCCTTGAGGTTGGTGCCCTCCTCGAAGCCCCCGAACCCGCGGTACGCCTTGAGGTACGTCTCCTGCACGAGGTCCTCGGCGTCGGCCGGGTTCCGGGTCATGCGCAGGGCCGCCGAGTAGAGGGAGCTCATGTGCTCCATCGCGAGGTCGGCGAAGCGCGCCTGGTCAGCCACGGGGCCGAACCTACCCCGGGGGTCCGCCGTTCACCCGATCCGGGGCGGTCAGGCCGACGGCGGCGCGGCGCGGCGCCGCCGTCCCGGGCGCAGCCGCGCTGGGCGCTCGGCTCGGGCGCCGGGGCTGCGCCGGTGGGCGTGGAAGGCCAGCTGCTCGGCGACGTGGTCGGGGTCGAACGGCTTGGTGACGTAGAGGTCGGCGCCGAGGCGGGTCCCCCGCAGGATGTCGGAGGGGCGGCTCCGAGCGGTGAGCATGACGACCGCCATCGCCCGCCCGTGCTCGGTCCGGCGCAGCTCGGCCAGCACGTCGAAGCCGTCCTTGACCGGCATCATCACGTCGAGGACCACGCCGTGGGGCCGCTCGGCCTTGGCCAGCGCGAGGGCCTGGGCGCCGTCCTCGGCCTCGAGGACCTCCCAGCCGTCGAGCTCGAGGACCGTGCGCATGAGCGCCCGGATGGGCGGTTCGTCGTCGACGACGAGGGCTCGGAGCCCGGCACCGGGAGGCTCGGTCACAGCTCGGAATGTAGTGACCGAGCCACCGGGCCGGGCGAGCCACGTGGAGCCGGAGAGGGGAATCGAACCCCTGACCCTTTCATTACGAGTGAAATGCTCTGCCGACTGAGCTACTCCGGCGCGGGCCGACGATCATAGCGACCGGGGCCGCTGGACCGAAGCCGGGTTCGGGCCTCAGCGCAGGGGGGGCAGGTGGCTGAGGAGCGCCTGGAGGAGCAGCAGCTCGTTGGGGTTGCGCTCGAGGGCCAGGGCGGCCTCGTCGATCCGCTGGAGGCCGGCCACGATCGGGGCGGGGTCGGCCGCCGTGGGGAGGGCGTCGCGGTAGGTGCCGGCCAGCGTGGCGAGGGCGAGGCGGAGCTCGGCCGTGCGGTGGCGGCGGACCTCGCGCTTGTGGCGGTCCTCCAGCTGCTTCTTGCCGCTCCCCCGCTGCCCGTACTGCTCGATGCGCTGCTCGAGCGCGGCCACCTCCTCCTTGTGGCGGGCGTCGATCACGGTCTGGGTGTCGTCGATCATCGCCTTGACCTCGGCGGCCAGCGCCGCGGCGCGGGCGCCGGTGCCGTCGAGGCGGCCGGGGATCGCTCGCAGCGCCTCGAGGCGGACGGCGAAGCGCTCGTCGGTGGCGAGCAGCCGAGCCCGAGCGAGGTCCCCGGCGGCGGCGGTGGCCACCACCTCGGCCCGGGCGGGGTCGACGCCCTCGGCGACGAGCCGCTCGGCCACAAGGGCGGTGGGCACCGGGTTGAGGTCGATCCGCACGGCCCGGGAGGCGATCGTGATCAGGTTGGGCCGGATCTCGCTGGCCAGGATCAGGAAGGTGGTGGACGGCGGCGGCTCCTCGATCGTCTTGAGGAGGATCGGCGCCACCTTGTCCTCGATGTGCTCGAAGTCGGTGAGCACGAAGACCTTCCGGTCCCCCTCGACGGGGGCCCGAGCGGCCCGCTGCACCACCCAGCGGGCGCTGCGGTCGAAGTCGTCGGGGCCGCCCGCGTGCAGGCCCCGGCTCTTGGTGGGCTCGACGACGATCAGGTCGGGGTGGGCCTCGCCGAGGGCCAGCTCGAGGTGGCGGGCCCGGGCGGGGCCGTCGCTGCCCTGCGCCAGCAGCAGGGCCGCGAAGCCCCGGGCGGCGGCCCGCTTGCCGGAGCCGGGTGGGCCGACGAGCAGGTAGGCGTGCACCGGGCGGGCGGCGGCGGCTCGCAGCTGGGCGACCGCCGCGTCCTGGCCCACGACGTCGGCGAACACGTCGGCGTCGGTCAGGGGGGCAGCCACGGCGTCGATCATCGCGCGGGCTCGCTCAGGCCAGGTCGGGGAACCGCATCGAGACGATCTGCCAGATCTGCTCGGCCACCTCGTCCTCGGTGCCGGTGCCGTCGACGACGGCCCAGCGCTCCGGGTCCTCGATGGCCTGGCGCAGGAAGCCCTCGTGGACCCGACGGTGGAAGTCGGTCCCGGCCGCCTCGAGGCGGTCCCGGGGGCCGCCGGTGCGGCGCTCGGCCACCGAGCCCGGGACCTGGAGGAGGATGACGAGGTCGGGCAGGAGGCCCTCCGTGGCCCACAGCGAGAGCTGCTCGACCTCGCTGGGCGGGAGCTGGCGGCCGAAGCCCTGGTAGGCGACCGACGAGCCGAGGTACCGGTCGGTGATCACGGTGCGCCCGAGGTCGAGCGCGGGCCGGATGAGCGCCGCGACGTGCTGGGCCCGGTCGGCGGCCATGAGGAGCGCCTCGGCCCGGGGCGTGATGTCGAGGTCCCGGGCGTCGAGGAGGAGCCGGCGGATCTGCGCGCCGAGGGGCGTGTCGCCGGGCTCGTGGGTGAGGAGCGCGCCGAGGCGGCGAGCCAGGCGGGCGGCCTGCGTGGACTTGCCGGTCCCCTCCCCGCCCTCGAAGGCGATGAACCGCCCGCTCACGGCGTCCCCCGCGGGTCGGCGCCGGGGGCCTCGCCGCCGGGTTCGGTGCGCGCCGGCGGCCCCTCGTCGGGGTGGTCGTGGCTGTGCTTCACGTCGGCCAGCGGGCGGGTGACGTCGGACATCAGCTCGTGCAGCAGGTCGCCGTCGTGGGGGATGCGCTCCTTGCCGGCCCGGAGAGACAGCACGGCGAGCACCCCGGCCCCGATGATGATCACCCCGGCCAGCCACAGGGTCAGCCGCACGCCGGGGATGAACAGCTCGAAGCCGAAGAGGGACAGCCGCCGGTCGAAGAAGCGGTCGCTGAGGCGGTCGAGGAGGTCGGACAGGAGGGGCCCGACGGCGAAGGCGACGAGCACGCAGAGCCGCACGAGCGTGTAGAGGGCGCTGAAGATCCGGCCCCGCAGGTCGTCGTCGACGCTCTCGTGGAGCAGGGTGAAGCCGAGGACGTAGACGCTGCCGGCGCACACGCCGAGGAGGCTCACGAAGAACGCGGCGAGCGCGAACTCCGACATCGACGCCGCGGTGACGAGCGAGGCCCCGGCCACGACGACCGACCCGGCGAAGACCCGGGCCTTGGGGAGGCGGCGCTGGAACACCGACAGGGCGATCACGCCGACGGCCACGCCGATGCCGAGGAAGAAGATGAAGAGGCCGAACCCGGCGGTGCCGGCGTCGAGGATGCGGGTGGAGAACACCGGCCCGAGCGGGACGAGCATCCCGCCGCCGATGAGGCCGGTGGCGAGGCCGACGTTGACGGCCCGCACGACCGGGTTGATGAAGATGTAGCGCCACCCCTCCTTGAGCTCGTGGAAGGCCTGGCCGAAGTCGATGCGACGCCCCTCGCCGTTCTTCGGCCGCTCCCGGGCCGGCAGCTGGAGGCGCCAGATCATGGCGGCGGAGATGAGGAAGGTGAGGGCGTTGACGTAGAACGCCACCCCCTCCTGGTTGGTGCGCAGCGCGTCGAGGGCGTCGATCCCGCCGAGCCAGCGCGACACCCCGGCGAGGAGGGAGAAGAGGCCGGCGGCCAGCGGCATCGTGCCGTAGGCGGCGACGATCGACAGCGAGTTGGCGGTGGTGAGGTGGTCGGCCGGCACGAGGTTCGGGACCGACGCCTCCTTGGCCGGGGTCCACAGGAGCGTGAGGCACTCGAGGACGAACGACGCCAGGACGAGGCCCCCGATGCTGTCCACGAACGGGAGGCAGACCAGCACCGCCGCCCGACCGATGTTGCAGTAGACCATCACCTTCTTGCGGTCGAAGCGGTCGGCCACCACGCCCGACGCGGCCCCGAGGAAGAACCCGGGGACGATGCGGGCCGACATCACGAGGCCGACCGAGGCCTCCTCGCCCATCCGGGCGGCGAGGGCGGCGATGGCCAGGAATCCGAGCCAGTCGCCGATCGACGACAGGACCTGGGTGATCCACAGGGTGAAGAACTGCCGGGAGCCGAAGAGTCGCAGGCGCATGCTGCGACGATCCGCGTCCGGTTCGGGCGGTTCGTCGAGCTCCGGCGAGGGGGCGCTGCCCGCCGCGGGGCGCGGCGTCGCTCCGGGGTCCGACATCGGGTCCACGCTAGAGGCCGGCCGGCGGCGAGCCGGTGATCACGCCTCGTCGCCGTCGGCGGTGACCCCTCCGTCGGCGACGTCGGACCCGTTGGCCCCGCTGGCCGGCGCCTGCTCCTTCGCGGCGGCCTTCTTGGCAGCCCGCGTGGTGGTCTTCTTGGCGGCAGCCTTCTTCTTGGCCGGAGCCTTCTTGGCGGTGGCCTTCTTGCGCCCGCGCTTCGACGGACCCGCCTCGCGCCGGATCTGCAGCAGCTCGGCGGCCCGCTCGATCGTGATGTTCTCGACGGTGTCGCCCTTGCGCAGCGACGCGTTGGTCTCGCCGTCGGTGACGTAGGGGCCGTAGCGACCGTCCTTCACCACGACCGGCTTCTCGGACACCGGGTCCACCCCGAGCTCCTTGAGCGGCGGGGCCGGCGCGGCCCGGCGGCGACCGAACTTCTTGGGCTCGGCGAGGATCCGCACCGCCTCGTCGACGGTGATCGTGAGGAGCTGCTCCTCGCGCTCGAGGCTGCGGGTCTCGTCCTTCCACTTCACGTACGGGCCGTAGCGGCCGTTACTGGCCACGATCTCGCCGCCCTCGGGGTGCTCGCCCACGACCCGCGGGAGCGACAGCAGCTGGAGCGCCTCCTCGAGGGTGATCGTGGACAGCGTCATCGTCTGGAAGAGCGACGACATCTTCGGCTTGGTGCCCTCGGGGAGGGTGTCGGCGTCGCCGAGCTGCACGTAGGGGCCGAAGGGG
>DATGRC010000133.1:0-4505 GCA_035303865.1 Acidimicrobiales bacterium | reverse complement strand
CCCGGACTACGCCACGGCGCTGGCCCAGGGCTCCACGTTCCTCGAGCTGCCGGCCCCGACGACCTTCGACGACGCCACCACCTTCCTGCTCGCCGTCTACGGCAGCGTCCCGTCGATCACCGGCTACCCGGTCTGGTTCGGGGACCTCGACGCCCTCCTCGAGCCCTTCGCCGCCGACCTCACCGACGAGGAGCTGCGCACCCGGCTCCGGCGGTTCTGGATCCTCCTCGACCGGCTCTTCCCAGACGCCTTCGCCCACGCCAACCTCGGCCCGACCGACGGCCGGGTGGTGCGCGCCGCGCTCGCCGTCCACCGCGGCGCCCGCCAGGTGGTCCCCAACCTCACGCTGCGGGTCGACCCCGACGTCACCCCTGACGACCTGCTGCTCGACGCCATGTGCACGGTGGCGACCGTGGCTCAGCCGCACCTGGTCAACCACCCGATGATGGTCGCCGACCTGGGCGACCGCTACGGGGTGGTCTCCTGCTACAACTCGCTGCCGGTCGGCGGCGGCTCCCACACGCTCGTGCGCCTCAACCTGAAGGAGGCCGCCCTCCGCCACGCCGGCCGGTCCTCGACGTTCGTGCGGGACACGCTGCCCATCGCGATCGAGCTCACCGCCGAGCTCATGGAGGCCCGGATCCGGCACCTCGTGGAGCGGACCCCCTTCTTCGAGACGTCCTGGCTCGTCACCGAGGGGCTGCTCTCCCTCGACCGGTTCACGGCGATGTTCGGGCTGTTCGGGCTGGCCGAGTGCGTCGAGCACCTCCTGGCCCTGGACGGTCGTGACCTCCGCTACGGGCGCGACGAGGACGCCGACGCGCTCGCCCACGAGATCGTCGAGGCCGCCGCCCGGCTCGTCGCCGAGCGGCCGATGCCGTACTGCGAGGCCTCCGGCGGCCGGGCCCTGCTGCACAGCCAGGCCGGCCTGGACAGCGACCGGCAGGTCACCGCCGGCACCCGGGTGGCGGTGGGCGGCGAGCCCGGGCTCTACCGCCACCTCGAGGCGGTCGCCCCCAACCACCGGTGGTTCCCGGCGGGGGTCAGCGACATCGTCCGCCTCGACGAGACCGTGGCCGAGAACCTGCAGGCCGCGGTCGACATCGCCAAGGGGGCGCTGGCCATGGGCATGCGCGACGTCACCTTCGAGGTGGCCAACGGCGAGTTCGTCCGGGTGACCGGCTACCTCGTCCGGCGGCGAGACATCGACCGGGTGGCCTCCGGCGACGGCGTCCGGCACTCGAGCAGCGTCCTCGGGGCCGGGTCGTTCACGAACGCCCACCTCGACCACCGGCGCCCCCAGCGGGTGCGGAGCCCCGAGCGCGATGCGCGCCCTCGTCGCTGACGTCGTCGACGCCTCCTGCGTCGACGGGCCGGGCAACCGCTACGTCGTGTTCCTCCAGGGCTGCACCTTCCGGTGCGTGACCTGCCACAACCCGCACACGATCTCCCCCCGCCCCACCCCGACCTCCCGGTGGGCCGAGGTCGAGGACCTGGCCGCCGACATCGCCCGGCGAGCGCCGTTCCTCTCGGGCGTCACGGTGTCCGGCGGGGAGGCCACGCTCCAGTGGGAGGCCGTACGGGCGCTGTTCCAGGCCCTCGCCGCCGACCCCGCCACCGCCGCCCTGACCCGCCTCGTCGACTCGAACGGGGACTGCGTCCCGGAGGTCTGGGAGGCCCTCGCCCCCTGGATGCACGGCGCGATGGTCGACCTGAAGGCGCTGGACCCCGTCGTGCACCGGGAGCTCACCGGCCGCAGCAACGGCCGGGTCCTCTGCACGATCCGCCAGCTCACGGCGATCGACCGCCTCACCGAGGTCCGCCTCCTCATCGTGCCCGGCGCCAACGACGACGCCGCCCAGGTCGCCGCCACCGCCCGCTGGCTGGCCGCGCTCGACCCGGTCCCCCCGGTGGTGGTCCAGGGGTTCCGCCACGAGGGCACCCGCCCCGCGGCGCGGCGCTACCGGCCCGCCACCACCGCCCTGCTCGAGGGCGTCGCCGCTCGCCTCGTGGCCGGAGGCCTCCCCCCGTCGCTCGTGCGGACCCGGGGGATCGTGGGCGCCGAACCCGCCCCGCCGGCGGAGGTGCCGGTGCAGGTGGGCGCCTGAGGCGCCCGTCAGCCGCGCTCGCGAGGCCGGAGCGCGAAGGGGCCGCCGGCGATCGTGCGATCGAGCACCCCGAGGTCGAGGCCGAGCTCCGCCGCCACGGCCCGCACCGCCGCCACGTCCTTGTGGAGGAACCCGCTGGCCGCCTCCGCGGTGGGGGCGATCGAGCCCCGCTGCTCCACGATCCCCATCGCGTAGCTGGCCCCGCTCGAGCGCTGGACCGCCGTGGCCGCCACCGCCACGTCGGCGCCGGCCGCGGCCAGGATGCGCTCGGCCTGGCCGGCCAGCTGCAGGTGAGCGGTGAAGAGCGCGTTGTTGACGAGCTTCACGAGCTGGGCCGACCCCAGCCCGCCGGTCCGCAGCACCGGGTCCGCGTACGCCCGCACCACCGCCTCGACGCGCTCGACGTCGGCGGGCTCGCCGCCCAGCATCACGGTCAGCCGCCCGGCGAGGACGTCCTCGGCGGTGCCGCTGACCGGGGCGTCGACGATCGCCACGCCCCGGGGGCGGCCCCGCTCGGCCAGCGCCCGGGCGACGCTCGGGCTGCCGGTGGTGTGGACCGCGACCACGGCGCCCTCGTCCACCCCGTCGAGGACACCGCCGTCGAGCAGCACCTCCTGCACCTGGGCGTCGGAGAACAGGCAGACGACCACCACCGCCCGGCCCCGCACCGCCTCGGTCCCGCTCGCCACGGCCGAGGCGCCGCGGGCGACACAGGCCTCGTGCACCTCGGGTCGCCGGGCCCACGCCGTCACCTCGTGACCGGCGTCGACGAGGCGCTGGACCATGGGCAGGCCCAGCTGCCCGGGCCCGATGAAGCCGACCTGGCTCACGTCTCGCCACCCACCTCAGCGATCACCTCCCGCCCGAAGCGCTCCAGCTCCTCGAGGTAGGCGGAGCGGTCCGCGGCGGCGAAGCGCACCGTCATCCAGGTGACGCCGATCCGCTCGAGCTCGGCCACGTGAGCGCAGCGCTCGTCGGCCGAGGCGTCGGGGTCGCTCGCTCGCGCCGCCGACCAGCACACGTCGAAGCCCGCACGCCGCCCGCCGGCCCCGGCCAGCCCCCGCACCTCGGCGATGGCGGCGGCCAGCTCCTCGGTGGACTCGATCGCCGTCGTCCGCGAGGTGCGCGCGAACCCGGCCGTGTGGAACGGGGCCCAGCCCTCGTAGCGGCCCGCCCGGCGGCGGGCGGCCGGGCTGTTGCCGCCCACCCAGATCGGCGGGCGCCGCCCTGGCACCGGCCGGAACCGCACGCCCCGGGCTCGGGCCCGGGCGCTCTCCCAGGCGACGTCCTCGCCCGTGCAGACGGCGTCGAGGACGTCGAGGGCCTCGTCGAGGAGCGCGCCCCGGCCCTCGAAGTCGACGCCGAGGGCGGCGAACTCCGGCTTCAGGTAGCCGGCCGCCACGCCGAGGATCAGGCGCTCGCCGGAGAGGACGTGGAGGCTGTGCACGCTCTTGGCGCCGAGGAAGGGGTTGCGGTAGGGGGCGACGTACACGTTCGTCTGCAGCCGGATGTCCGGGTCGGCGGCGGCGGCCACCCCGAGGGCGACGAACGGGTCGAGCGCGTGGTGACCCCCGTGGTCCAGCCACCTGGCGTCCGGTGCCGGGTGGTCGGTGACGTTGACCGCCTCGAAGCCGGCGGCCCGGGCTGCCCGGGTGATCTCGGTGATCGCCTCGACGGTGAGGAAGGCGCCCGGCCGATCGACGTGCTGCGTGGGCAGCTCGAGCGAGAAGCGCATCGGCCGCACCATACCTCTAGAGGTTTGGTCGCGCGGCTCCGGCCCTCGTGGGTGAGGCACGCTGGAGGGCATGGTCGACGACGGTGGTGCGCGCGGCGAGCTGCTCTGGGAGCCGCCGCCGGAGGTGTGGACCGACACCGCGATGGGCCGCTTCGCGTCGGCCCGGGGCCACACGTCCTACGCCGACCTGTGGCGCTGGTCGGTGGAGGACCTCGAGGGGTTCTGGTCGGCGGTGGCCCAGGATCTCGGCGTCCGCTGGCACGAGCGGCCCGAGCGGGCGCTGGCCGGCGGCGACCGCGCGATGCCGGGGGCTCGGTGGTTCCCGGGGGCCACCCTCTCCTACGCCGAGCACGCCCTGGCCCACTGGAGCGCTCACCCCGACGCCGTCGCCGTGATCGGCCACAGCCAGACCCGCGCCCCGTCCGAGCTGACCGGCGGCGAGCTGGTCGACGCCGTCGGCCGCGCCGCGGCCGGCCTGCGCCGCCTCGGCGTGGGGCCCGGCGACCGGGTGGCCGCCTACGCGCCGAACGTCCCCGAGACGCTCGTGGCCTTCCTGGCCGCGGCGTCGCTCGGCGCGGTGTGGGTGAGCTGCGCGCCGGAGTTCGGCATCCGATCCGTGGTCGACCGGCTCGGCCAGCTCGACCCCGTCGTCCTCGTCGCCG
>DATGRC010000132.1:0-5869 GCA_035303865.1 Acidimicrobiales bacterium | reverse complement strand
CCCCACACCGCCGTCGACCCCGCGATCGAGCTGGCGCTCACCGCCCAGCCACGCCTGCCGGCGGCGCCGTCGCTGCCCCGCCGGTCGCCGGTCGAGGGGATGATCCCGCAGGCGGCCTGGGGGATCGCGGGGGTGGAGGTGCTGTCCGACGGCTCGCTGCTCGTCGACGAGGCCGCCGTCGACCCCGAGGCCCCGGTCGGGCCGGGGCTGGACGGCCCGCCGTTCGTCACGCTGCGGGCGTTCCTGGACGCGGTCGCCGGGCGGGAGGCGCCGTTCAAGGCGCAGCTGACGGGGCCGGTCACGCTCGGCCTCGCGCTGCACGCCGTGGGTGTGCCCGCGGATCGGGCCTTCCGGGTGGCGGCCCGGGCGGTCCGGGCCCGCATCGACGAGCTGCTCGCCGCCCTGGCGCGGGCGGCGCCGGCAGCCACGCCGCTGGTGTTCCTCGACGAGCCCGGCCTCACCGCCGCGCTCGAGCCCGGGTTCCCGCTCGGGGTCGAGGACACGCTCGACCTCGTCTCCTCGGCGCTCGCCGCCGTCGAGGCCGGCGCGGTCGCCGGGCTGCACTGCTGCGGCCGGGCCGACTGGCCGGTGGTGCTGCAGGCCGGGCCGCAGGTGCTGTCGCTGCCGGTCGACGCCGGCGCCGTGCGCCATCCGTGGGCCTTCGCCGACTTCCTCGACCGGGGCGGCTGGGTGGCCTGGGGTGTCGTGCCCACAGACCGGCCGCTCGGCGAGACGCCGGAGATCCTGTGGCGCCGCCTGGTGGCCGAGTGGGAGGCGCTGGCCGAGGGGGGGTGCGACGCCCGCCGGCTCGTCGAGCAGTCGGTGATGACCCCTGCGTGCGGCCTCGTCGGGCTGGACGTCGCCCAGGCCGCCCACGTCCTCGACCTCACCGGCGAGCTGGCGGGGCGGGTGCAGGAGCGGGCCCGGGAGCTGGGGCTCATCCTCGGCGCCTAGGCCGCCTCGCCCGTCGCGGGGCCGTCCCACCTGCTCGGTAGTGTCCGGGGAATGGCCGACCTGTCGATCGAGGAGCGGGTGGCGAAGCTCCGCGAGGAGATCCGCGAGCACGACCGCCGCTACTACGAGCTCGACGCGCCCGTCATCACCGACGCCGAGTACGACGAGCTGGTGCGCGAGCTGCGGGCGCTCGAGGAGGAGCACCCCGAGCTGATCACGCCCGACTCGCCGACGCAGCGGGTCGGCGGCGCCCCGGTGACCGACCTCTTCGCGCCGGTCACCCACGCGGTGCCGATGATGAGCCTCGACAACGTGGTCGGCGAGGACGAGCTGCGGGCGTGGGTCGAACGGCTCCACCGCCGGCTGGCCGGCGCCCCCCGGGCGGCCGCCGAGGAGCCCGCCGCCGTCAGCTACGTGTGCGAGCTCAAGATCGACGGCCTCGCCATCTCGATCCGCTACGAGCAGGGCCGCTACGTCCGGGCCGCCACCCGGGGCGACGGTCGGGTCGGCGAGGACGTCACGGCCAACGTCCGCACGATCGACCAGGTGCCCGACCGGCTCGGCGACGGCACGCCCGAGGTGCTGGAGGTGCGGGGCGAGATCTACATGCCCCGCTCGGCCTTCGAGGCGCTGAACGAGCGGCAGGTGGCGGCGGGCGAGCGGCCCTTCGTCAACCCGCGCAACGCCGCGGCGGGTGCGCTGCGCCAGAAGGACCCCCGCATCACCGCCCAGCGCACGCTGGCCCTGTGGGCCTACCAACTCGGCGAGGTCGTCGGCGGGCCCACCTTCGCCACCCACCACGAGACGCTGGAGTGGCTGCGGTCGCTCGGGTTCCCGGTCAACCCCGAGATCCGGCAGGTCAGCACGCCCGAGGAGGTGCTCGAGTACTGCCTCCACTGGCAGCAGCACCGCCACGACCTCGACTACGAGATCGACGGCGTCGTGGTGAAGGTCGACGACCTGGCCCACCGCGAGCTGCTGGGCTTCACGTCCAAGGCGCCCCGGTGGGCGATCGCCTACAAGTTCCCGCCCGAGGAGCGCACCACCCGCCTGCTCGACATCAAGGTCTCGATCGGGCGCACGGGGCGGGCGACGCCCTACGCGGTGCTCGCGCCGGTCTTCGTCGGCGGCGTCACCGTCTCGCAGGCGACGCTCCACAACGAGGACCAGGTCCGGGCCAAGGACGTGCGCCCGGGCGACACGGTGATCGTCCGCCGGGCCGGCGACGTCATCCCCGAGGTGCTGGGCGCGGTCGTGGCCGAGCGGCCCCCGGGCACCGAGCCGTGGGAGTTCCCCACCGAGTGCCCGTGCCCGCTGCGCTCACGGCTGGTCCGCCCGGAGGGCGAGGCCGAGCACCGCTGCATCCACCCCGAGTGCCCCGTCCAGCGCCAGACGGCGATCGAGCACTTCGCCAGCCGCTCGGCGATGGACATCGACGCCCTGGGCGAGAAGCGCATCGCCCAGCTCATCGAGGCGGGCATGGTCTCCAGCGTCGCCGACCTCTACGACCTCGACTGGGACGCGGTGGCGAAGCTCGACCGCATGGGCGAGCAGTCGGCCGCCAACCTGCGGGCCTCCATCGAGGCGTCCCGCAGCCGGCCCCTGCCCCGGCTGCTCGTCGGCCTCAACATCCGCCACCTCGGCCCGGCGGGCGCCGAGGCGTTGGCCTCGGCCTTCGGCAGCCTCGACGCCATCATGAACGCCTCGGTCGACGCGCTGGCCGCCACCGAGGGGGTCGGGCCGACCATCGCCCGCTCGGTGCACACGTGGTTCTCCGACCCGGCCAACCGCGAGCTGGTCGAGCGGCTGCGGGCCGCGGGGCTGCAGTTCGTCGACGAGCGGGGCGGCGACGGGCGGTCGCGGGTGCTGGCCGGCAAGAGCATCGTCGTCACCGGCACGCTCGAGAACTACACGCGCGAGGAGGCCGAGGAGGCCATCAAGGCCCGGGGCGGCAAGTCGCCCGGCAGCGTGTCGAAGCGGACGACCGCCCTGGTGGTCGGCGAGAGCCCGGGGGCGTCCAAGGTCGCCAAGGCCGAGCAGCTGGGCGTGCCGATCCTGGACGAGGCCGGCTTCGAGCACCTCCTCGAGACCGGCGAGCTGCCGCCCGAGGGGTGAGGCTCAGACCACCTCGAAGCACCAGGGGATGGTCCGGTCGGCCACCCCCCGGCCGTCCTGGCTGCGCCAGATCACGGCGGACACGCAGTTCTGGCCCGGCCGCAGCTCCTCGACGGCCTTGCCGTCGCCCGGCGTGTACTGGATCAACCCCAGCTCGGGCGTGATCTCCAGCTGGTCGGCCGGGATCTCGACGCCGTCGATGACGAGCGTGCCCTCCCAGCCGATGGCGAGGTCGATGCCGACGCTCGACTGCTGGGGCACCTGGGCGTCGCGCCGGGGGATGAGCGCCTCGACGACGTCCTCGCCGCCGCTGCGCAGGACAGGATCGTCGTTGCCGTCGTCGAAGCTGCGCACGGCCAGCGCCAGCAGCAGGACGGCGACCGCGACGACGGCCGCCGCGACGATCTTGAACCGGGTGCTGTAGGGCGAGGGGGAGGTGGTCGTCATCCGGACGGCCATCGTCGCGCGGCGGGGGCCGCGACCTGTAGCCGGCGGCCGCGCCCCGTCGGGGACGGCCGAGGGGCGAGCGGGAACCGACGGCTGGGGGGACTACCCTCTGGCGGCGTGGCCATGTCCCGCATGACCGAGCAGATCGGTCGTGTGCTGGGTGGGCGCTACAGGCTCCTCTCACCGCTCGGCTCGGGCGCGTCGGCCCAGGTCTACCTGGCCGAGGACGTGCGGCTCCGGCGCCGGGTGGCGGTCAAGGTGCTGCACCCCGCCCTCGCCGACGACGAGTCGTTCCTCCGCCGCTTCCGGGCCGAGGCGCAGGCGGCGGCCGCCCTGAGCCACCCGCACGTGCTGGCGGTGTTCGACTGGAGCGACGAGGACACGCCCTACCTGGTCACCGAGTACCTGGCGGGGGGCAGCCTGCGGGCCATGCTCGACGCCGGCCACCGGCTGTCGCCTGCGCAGGCGCTGGTCGTCGGCCTCGAGGCCGCCCGCGCGCTCGACTACGCCCACCGGCAGGGCTTCGTCCACCGGGACATCAAGCCGGCCAACCTGCTGTTCGGCCGCGACGGCCGCCTGCGGGTGGCCGACTTCGGCCTGGCCCGGGCCGTCGCCGAGGCCGGCTGGACCGAGACCGGCACGGTGCTCGGCACCGTCCGCTACGCCTCGCCGGAGCAGGCCCGGGGCGAGAAGGTCGACGGCCGTAGCGACGTCTACTCGCTGGCCCTCGTGCTGGTCGAGGCGGTGACCGGGGAGGTGCCGTTCACCGCCGACACACCGGTCGGCACGCTCATGGCCCGCCTGGAGCGCCCGCTGGAGGTGCCGGACGAGATGGGCCCGCTCGCCCCCGTGCTGCGGCGGGCGGGCGAGGTCGACCGCGCCGCCCGCATCGACGCCGCCGAGCTCGGCCGCGGGCTGGTGGAGGCGGCCAAGGAGCTGACCCGCCCGGCGCCGCTGCCGCTGGTGGGTGCCGGGGCGCCCGAGGACGACCCCGTCGACGGGCGCGACGCCACCCTGGTGGCGCCGATGGCGCAGCCGCCGGGGGCCGCTGCGCCGCCCCGGCCCCCGGTCGGCCACGCGCCGACCGGGCCGGCGGGCCCGCCGGCGCCGCCCGGGCCCGTCACCGTGGCGCCCCGGGAGCTGTCGCACCACGACCGCAGCGTGCGCCGCCTGATGCTCGCCGCCGTCGCGGTCGTGGTGGCGACGGTGGCCGGCGTGATCCTCGGCTGGTCGTACCTGCGGTCGAACGTGCCGACCCACGAGGTGCCCGACCTGGTGGGGATGGACATCGCCGACGCCGAGGCCCGGGTCCGCGACCTCGACTGGGAGCTCGACCGCCGGGAGGAGCACCGGGACGGCACCGAGGAGGGCGAGGTCCTCGCCACCCGTCCGGCGGCGGGGGAGCCCCTGCGCGAGGGCGAGACGCTGGTCGTCGTCGTGTCGCTGGGCCCGTCCCTCGTCGAGGTGCCCGACTACCTCATCGGGATGACCGAGGAGGAGGCCCGCGCCGAGCTGGAGGCCGTCGGCCTGGAGGCCGACTTCGTGCCCCAGCCCAGCCGGAGCTTCGACGAGGGGGTCGTCACCGGCTACGTCGACGAGGACGTGCCCGACGAGCTGCCCCGGGGCGAGGTGGTCTCGCTCTACGTGTCCTCGGGCGACGAGGTCGAGATGCCCGACCTGGAGGGCCTGCCCTACGCGGACGCGGTGACCCAGCTGGAGGAGCTGGGTCTCGAGGTCAGGTTGGAGAGCGAGCGGGACGACGACGTCGAGCCGGGCCACGTCGTGCGGACCGAGCCCGAGGCCGGCGACGAGGTCGAGCTGGGTGACCGGGTGACGGTGGTGGTGGCGGTGGACGTCGTGGAGGTGCCCCGGCTGGGCGGCCGCGACCTCGACGAGGCCACCGAGCGCCTGGAGGACGCGGGCCTGGAGGTGGGCAACGTCTTCGGGCCCCGCGACGGCAAGGTGCTGGCGTCGTGGCCGCTCGAGGGCAGCGAGGTCGCGGTCGGCAGCTCGGTCGACCTGGTCATGCGGCCCTGACGCGCGCGGGGGACGTCACCGACGGTGACGGGTCGTCGCAGCGCGAACGCGCTGCGAGGCCTTGACCTGGGGCGACGGGTGCGTCATTGTGGCACGTGTCGCCGGAGCTCCCCCCGGCGCATCGGTGTCTCCCCACATCGCCGAGAGCCTCGATCCAAATCGAAGTTTCGTCGATGGCGTGCTGGGTAGTGCCTGACATAGCGTTGCGCAGCAACTAGATTACGGAGCGTGCCGGGCCCGTTGGGGCGGTATGCCGGACGCGGTGTTCCCCAGCCGCCGCGATGAGGCTGCCGCCCCAGCAGGCTCGGCACGCTCG
>DATGRC010000131.1:0-6106 GCA_035303865.1 Acidimicrobiales bacterium | reverse complement strand
GCGGGCCGGCCAGGGCGATGATCGCGCCGGGCTTGCGGCGGGAGGTGCCGACCTCCTCGATGCCGCGCTCGGCGCGCAGCTTGCGCACGGCGAGGAGCTCGACGATGCGCTCCTTGACCTCGTCGAGGCCGGTGTGGTCGGCGTCGAGGACGGCGCGCGCCTCGGCGACGTCGAGGTGGTCCTCGCTGCGCTCGGTCCACGGGACGCCGAGGACCGTGTCGAGCCACGCCTGGATCCAGCCCCGCTCCATGTTCTGCTCGGGCATCCGCTCGAAGCGGGCGAGCTCCTTGCGCAGCGCCTTGACGACGTCGTCGGCCACGCCGGCCGCCTCGAGGGCGTCGATGCGCTCCCGGTAGGCGTCGACGGTCTCGGCGGTCTCGTCGTCCTCGCCGAGCTCCTTGCGGATGGCCTCCATCTGCCGGCGCAGCAGGTGCTCGCGCTGGTCCTGGTCGAGGCCCTCGCGGACCTCGGTGGCGATCTTCTCGGACAGCTCCCGCTCGGCCAGCGCCTCCTTGGCCCAGCCGAGGACGAGCGCCACCCGCTCGGTGACGTCGACGGTCTCGAGCAGCTGGACCTTGCGCTCGACGGACAGCTCGGGCCACCAGCCGACGAGGTCGGCGAGGGCGCCGGGGTCGTCGTGGTCGACGCTGCGCAGGATGCTGGCGGCCTGGCGGTCGCCGAGCGGCTCGAGCAGCACCCGCAGCGTGGCGCGCAGCTCCTCGCCGAGGGCGATCGCCTCGTCGGTGGGGGCGGCCTCGTCGATCGGCTCGGCGGTGACCCACAGCCCGGCGCCGGTGCCGACGACGCCGGCGCCGATGCGGGCCCGGCCGGTGGCCCGCACCACGAGCGCGGTGGTGCCGCCGGGGAGCGTGCCGGTGGACTCGATCGTGGCGGTGGTGCCGATCGCCGCGAAGCGGGCGCCCACCTTGGGGACGAGCAGGACCTGGCGGTCCTCGCTGGCCGCCTCGGCCGCGGCCTTGGCGTGGTCGGACTCGAGGGCCACGGTGATGACCATGCCGGGCAGCACGACGCCGTCGGGCAGCGGCAGGACGGGCAGGGCGTTCGTGTCGATGTTGCTCACGGTCGACTCTCCAAACCTGAGTGTGGGCGACTCAGGAGTGCAAACGCTACCGGGTCGCTCGGGATTCCCCACGTCCCCTGCGCCGGCGCGGTGTGCCGGATGTCACCTGGACAGGCGGACCCTCGCCGTCGTTGAGTAACACCGTTACGTTAGCGCTGTTACCCACGGCGCTCGGACCACCAGGGGGAACCTCGTGCTCGCTGCGCTCGCCCGTGTCGCCATCGCCCGGCGCCGCCTCGTCCTCGCCCTCGCCGCCGTCGCCTTCGCCCTCGCCGGGGCGTTCGGGGGCGGCGTGGCCGCCGAGCTGCACAGCGGCGGCTTCGAGGACCCGGGCTCGGAGTCGGCCCGGGCCGACGCCGTCCTCCACGACGCCTTCGGGGCCGGCGTCCCCAACGTGGTGCTGCTCGTGCGGGCCACCGAGGGCACCGTCGACGACCTGGGCGAGCTCGGCACGGCCCTCGTCGAGGAGCTGGCCGCCGAGCCCGACGTGGACGACGTCGTCAGCTACTGGACGCTCGGGGGCGCCCCGCCGCTGCGCTCGGCCGACGGCACCGTGGCCCTCGTCCTCGCCCGCATCGACGGCGACGACGACCACGTCACCGAGCGCATCGCGGACCTCTCCCCGGCCCTCACCCGCCAGGGCGACGGCTACGAGGTGGCCGTCGGCGGCTTCGCCGAGGTGTTCCGCCAGGTCAGCGAGTCGATCGAGGAGGACCTGCTGCGGGCCGAGCTCATCGCCGTGCCGATCACGCTCGTGCTCCTGCTGTTCGTGTTCCGCAGCGTCGTGGCCGCGCTCCTGCCCCTCGCCGTGGGCGGCCTGTCGGTGGTGTCGACCTTCGTGGTGCTCCGGGTGATCAACGGCCTCACCGACGTGTCGATCTTCGCCCTCAACCTCACCACCGCGATGGGGCTCGGCCTGGCCATCGACTACTCGCTCTTCGTGGTGTCCCGGTACCGGGAGGAGCTGGCCGACGGGCACGAGCCGGCGACGGCGGTGGTGCGCACGATCCGCACCGCCGGGCGCACGGTGGCCTTCAGCGCCGGCACCGTCGCCGTGTCGCTGCTGGCCCTGCTCGTGTTCCCGTTCAGCTTCCTGCGCAGCTTCGCCTACGCCGGCGTGGCCGTGTCCCTGCTCGCCGGCCTCTACTCCGTGCTCGTCCTGCCGGCGATGCTCGCCGCCCTCGGGCACCGCATCGACCGGTGGTCGCTGCGCCCGCCGCGGGCCAAGGCCGCCGAGGAGGGGTTCTGGCACCGCATGGCCACCGTGACGATGCGCCGCCCGGTGCCGATCGCCGCCGCCGTGGTGGCCCTGCTCGTCGTGCTCGGCGCCCCGTTCCTGCACGTGGAGCCCGGCGTCCCCGACGACCGGGTGCTGCCCCCCGCCTTCAGCTCTCGCCAGGTGTCCGACGCGATCCGCGACGGGTTCACGTCGCAGGAGGCCGGCGCCGCCTCCGTCGTGGCCACCGGCATCGGCGACGTCGACGCCCGCCTCGACGAGATCGCCGACTACGCCGCCCGGCTGTCGGCCCTCGACGGGGTGGCCCGCGTCGACAGCGCGGCCGGCATCGCCGTGGACGGCGCGCTCCTCGCCCCCGAGCTCACCCCGCCGGGCTTCGTCGACCGGTTCCGCGCCGAGGGCGCCACCTACCTCTCGGTCGTGCCCGACGAGACGATCGAGCCGATCTCCACCGACGGGGAGGCGTTCGTGGCCGCGGTGCGGTCCACCCCGGCGCCCTTCGAGGTGGCCGTCACCGGGCCGTCGGCCCAGCTGGTGGACGCCACCGAGTCCCTCCTCGACCGCCTCCCGCTGGCGCTCGCTCTGATCGGCGGGATCACCGTGGTGCTGCTGTTCCTGATGTTCGGGTCGGTGGTCATCCCGCTGAAGGCGCTCGTGCTCAACGTCCTGTCGCTGAGCGCCACGTTCGGGGCGATGGTGTGGATCTTCCAGGACGGGCACCTCTCGGAGCTCCTCGGGTTCACCGCCACCGGCACGACGGCGGTGACGATGCCGATCCTCATGTTCTGCATCGCCTTCGGCCTGTCGATGGACTACGAGGTGTTCCTCCTGTCCCGCATCAAGGAGGAGTACGACCGCACCGGCGACAACGAGCGCTCCGTGGCCCTCGGGCTCGAGCGCACCGGGCGGATCGTGACGGCGGCGGCGCTGCTCATCTCCGTGGTGTTCATCGCCATGGCCTCGGCCCGGGTCAGCTTCATCAAGCTCTTCGGCGTGGGCCTGGCCCTCGCCGTGCTCATGGACGCCTTCCTCATCCGGGCCACCCTCGTGCCGGCGTTCATGCGCCTGGCCGGCGGGGCCAACTGGTGGGCGCCGCGGCTCCTGCGCCGGGTCCACGACCGGGTGGGCATCCACGAGCACGTCGACCTCGACGACGCCGCCGCGGTGGGGGAGGAGCCGGTCTCGCCGGCGCTCGCCGCCGTGGGCGGGGAGCCGAGGGCCGCAGGCGGCCGCGGCCATGATGGGCGGTGATGCGACCGGTCGCGCGAACCAGGTCCCCGCGAGGGCAGGGTGAGGCGCTGCGCGCCGAGATCCTCGACGCCGCCGAGGCGCTGCTCGTCGAGACCCAGTCCGAGGAGGCCGTGTCCATCCGGGCCGTCGCCCACCGCGTCGGGGTGACGCCGCCGTCGATCTACCGGCACTTCGAGGACAAGGCGAGCCTCATGTTCGCCGTCTGCCACCGCCAGTTCGAGCGGCTCGACGTGCAGCTGCGCACCCACCTCGCCGCCGAGCGCGACCCGGTGGAGGCGGTCATGGCCTGCGGCCGGGCCTACATCCGCTTCGGCCTCGAGCACCCGGAGACCTACCGGATCATGTTCATGGGGCACTGGGAGCTCACGCCCGAGCAGTACCGCGACGAGCTCCACAGCCACTCCGGCGCGTTCGTCACCCTCGTCGAGACCGTCCGGGCGGCGGCCGACGCGGGGCGGCTGCGCCCCGGGGTGGACGTGATGACCGCGTCGCTGTCGCTGTGGGCCCACGTGCACGGGCTCGTGTCCCTGCGCATCGCCAAGCCGAGTTTCCCCTGGCCCGACCTCGACGAGCACATCGACCTCGAGACCCGCACGATCGGCGCCGCGCTCTTCACCTGACCGCCACCCGGCCGAAGTATTCCTTGACGGGAATATGAGGTCGTCGTAGGTTGGTCCCCGTGGAGGCCATGACCGTGACCTTCAGCGCGCTGGGCGAGCCCAGCCGGCTGCGGATCGTCGAGCTCCTGCGCGGCGGTCCCTCGTCGGTGGGCGACATCGCCGAGGCGCTCGGCATCCGCCAGCCCCAGGTGTCCAAGCACCTGAAGGTGCTCGCGGAGGCCGGGATCGTCGTCGGCGAGCGCGTGGCCAAGCGGCGGCTCTACCGCCTCGAGGCCCGCCGGTTCACCGAGCTCGAGCGCTGGCTCGGCTCGTTCGAGCCGCTGTGGGAGGCGCGCCTCGACAGCCTGGGGCGCCTCCTGGACTCGCTCGACGGAAGGAGCGCCGATGGCGCAGAAGCGTGACGGTGCGGACGCCGTGCTGGCCAAGATCGCCGAGCTGCCCGCGTTCCAGGACGTGGCCACCCGCCTCCACGAGGTCATCACCGGGGCCAACCCCGACCTCGTGCCCCGCCTCTGGTACGGGATGCCCGGCTACGCCAAGGCCAAGAGCAAGCCCGTCCTCGTGCTCTTCCGGGTCGACGACACCGAGCGCGTCACCCTCGGCGTCACCGAGCACGCCACCCACTGGCGCGAGGACGGCGCCGACCACCAGCTCATGCCCTCGGCGTGGTTCCTGACCGGGCTCGACGCCCCCACCGAGGCGCGCGTCGCCGACATCGTCCGGCGAGCCACCACCTGACCGGCGCCCGGCGGGCGGCGCCCCCTCATCCGACCGACCTGGCCCCGACCCATCGAGGAGGCACCCCCATGGGGCTGTCGCTGCTGCGCAGGAAGAAGGACATCGTGCTCGAGCGGACCTACGCCCACCCGGCGTCGGCCGTGTGGCGGGCCTGGACCGAGGCGGAGCTGCTCCGCCAGTGGTGGGGCCCTGACAAGACCACCGTCCCCGAGTGCCGGGTCGACGCCCGCGTCGGCGGCGAGCTCTACATCGTGATGGAGGCCGGGCCCGAGATGGGCAGGTACGCCGGCACCCGCTGGCCGATGGCCGGCACCTTCACCGCCGTCGAGCCCACCACCCGGCTGACCTACGACGCCCGCTCCTGGACCGAGGGCCAGGAGGACACCACCACCATCGAGCACGTCAACGACGTCACCTTCGCCGAGCGCGACGGGGCCACCACCGTGGTGCTCAAGGTGTCGATCGACAAGATCGGCCCCAAGGCCAAGATGGCCGCCTTCGGCATGAGGTGGGGCTACAAGGCCCAGCTCGACAAGCTCGAGCAGCTGCTCGCCCGGTAGCGCTCGGGCCGCCCCGGTCGTCGCCGGGTCCGTCGCGGCGGGCGGGGATGCCAGGATCGTCGCATGGCGATGACCTACGGCATCCACCTCCCGCAGTACGGCCGCGTGGCGAGCGGCGAGGCCGTCACCCGCGCCGCCCGCCACGCCGAGGACCTCGGCTTCCGCGACGTGTGGGTGAGCGACCACGTCGTCCACCCGGCCGAGCAGACCTACCCGTCGCCGTACCTGCTCGACCCCTTCGCCACGCTCAGCTGGGCCGCCGCTGTCACGACGCGGGTGCGGGTGGGCACCAGCGTGCTCGTCGTCCCGCAGCACAACCCGGTGTGGCTGGCCAACCACCTGGCCTCGCTCGACCAGATGAGCGGCGGCCGGCTCGTCGTCGGCGCCGGGGTGGGGTGGAGCAAGCGGGAGTTCGAGGCCCTCGGCATGAGCTTCGAGGACCGGGGCCGTCGCCTGGACGAGACGCTCGACCTGCTGCGGGCGGCGTGGACCGAGGACCCCGTCACCTTCGAGGGCGCCGGGCACGCGCTGCGCGACATCCGCTTCCTGCCCAAGCCGGCCGGCCGGATCCCGATCTGGATCGGCGGCGGCGTGGAGGCGTCGTTCCGGCGGGCCGTCG
>DATGRC010000130.1:0-9598 GCA_035303865.1 Acidimicrobiales bacterium | reverse complement strand
CCGGCAACCCGCTGCTGTGGATCCTCCCGGTGGTGGCGTTCGTGGCGGCGGTGGCCGGTGCGGTGCTGGCCGAGCGCAGCGCCGGCGTGGTGCTGGTGCTGGCGTCGGTGGCGGCCCTGTCGGGCTGGGCGCTGTTCCGGTTCGAGGCCCTGCTCAAGCCGGTGCTGCCCACCGAGCTCCCGGCCGGGCTCGACCGGCTCAGCCTCGCCCTCGCCCTCGGCGCGGCGGTGGCCGGGGCGGTGGTGGCCGTCACGAGCGGCACCTTCGCCTTCGCCGAGCTGGAGGACGACGAGCCGCCGCCCGCTCCCTAGGAGGCGCCTAGAGCCAGCCGACCCGCTTGAACTGGCGGTACAGGAGCAGGCAGGCGGTCAGGATCAGGACCATCACGATGGCGTACCCCCACCTCCAGCCCAGCTCGGGCATGTGCTGGAAGTTCATGCCGTAGACCGCCCCGATCACGGTGGGGACACCGCCGAGGGCCACGAAGGCCGAGATGGTGCGCATGTCGTCGTTCTGTCGGGTGGTGACCTGGGCCAGGTTGGCGTCGAAGGCGTCGGTGAGGAGCTCGCGGACGTGGCGGATGCCGGTGACGACGCGGGTGAGGTGGTCCTCGACGTCGCGGAAGTAGCTGGCCAGCTCGGGGTGGGCGCCGGGCAGCTGGCCGGCGGCGAGGCGGCCGAGCGGCTCGAGGAGCGGCTCGGTGTTGCGGTAGAAGTCGAGGATCTCCCGCTTGAGGGCGTACATGCGCGGCGTGGGGTCGGCGCCCCGGGGCCGGGGCGTGTCGAACACCTCGCCCTCCACCTCGACGAGGTCGTTGTCGAGGCCCTCGACGACGGGCACGTAGTCGTCCACCACCTGGTCGATGACCGCATGGAGGACCGCCATCGGGCCGAGGCGGATGCGCTCGAGGTCGGCGTCGACGCGGGCCCGCACCCGGGTGAGGGCGCTGGGCCGGCCGTGGCGGACGGACACGACGTAGTCGGCGCCGACGAACAGCTGGAGCTCACCGAGCTCGACGGACTCGGCGTCGTCGTCGTAGGCGGCGGTCTTCAAGACGACGAAGAGGTCCTGGTCGTACACCTCGAGCTTGGGGCGCTGGTGGGCCTTGAGCGCGTCCTCGACGGCGAGCTCGTGGAGGCCGAACGCCTGGCTGACGGCCTCGAACTCCTCGGGGGTGGGCTCGTGGAGCCCGAGCCACACGAAGGCGCCGTCGCCGCGGGCGGCGGCGAGGGCCTCGTCCAGGTCGAGGGAGCCGGGGCGGCGCTCGCCGTGCTCGTACACGGCGCAGTCCACAATCACCGGGCCATCCTCCCGCGCCCCGCCGCGCCCCCGGTGGACCGACCACCGGACCGACCGCCGGGGCGGGCCGGCGCCGCTACTCGAGCGGCTGGCCGACGTCGGTGCCGCGGCAGGTGACGCCGGCCTCGGGAGCCTGCCCGCCGTCTTGGTACATGACGACGAAGCGCTCGAGGCGGGGGTCGTCCACGGAGTCGAGCCGCAGCTGGCGGGCCCAGGCGGTGGCGACGACCGCCTCCCCGTCGCCGAGCCCGGGGAAGGGGGCGGCGATCACCTTGTCGTGGTCGGTGGCGAGGGCCCGGATGGTGGCGACGTCGCCGGCCGGCAGGTCGGGGGCGTAGGCCAGCCAGACGGCGCCGTGCTCGAGGTCGTGGACGAGGTGCTCCTCGGGGAGCGGCGCGTCGTAGAACCCGCAGTTGGCCCACACCGGGTGGTGGGGCCCGCCCGGCGCCGGGTTGACCGAGTACGCGACGTCAGCCCGGACGTGCTCGGCGGACTCGATGCGGAAGGCCTGCACCCCGTCGAGGCCCTCGCCGGCGTCGCCGACGGCCACCACCTCCACCCGCAGGCCGGACCCGCCGGTGCTCGGGGCCTCGGCGGTGGCCTCGTCGCTGGTGCCGCCGGTGCCGCAGGCGGCGAGCAGCGCGCCGGCGACCGCGACGGCGACGAGCGGCCCGCCGGCGCGCCTCACGTGGCGCTGCCCTCGAAGGCGGCGGCCTTGATGCCGATGTGGGCCAGCTCCCGCAGGAACCCGACGGTGTCCTCGAGGATGGCGAGGCCGTGGGCGCCGACCGGGAGCCGCTCGGCGAGCGCCCAGCGCAGGGCCAGCGCGGCGACCGCGCCCGCAGCCACGGCGGGACGGTCGAGCACACCGAGGACCACGACGTCCTGGGCGCCCTGGTGGCGGCCCCGCACCTCGACCCGACCGGCGCCGACGAGGCCCTCGGGGTGGGGCTTGCGCAGCATCGGGAGGTGGGCGGTGATGCGGTCCCGGCGGGTGGCGGCCATGCGGGCCGTCACCCGGTTGACGCCAGGGAACGGCGGCACGAGGAGCAGGGCGTCGGGCAGCTGCGCCCGGTAGCAGTCCTGACCGCCGACGGGGTCGGGGAACCAGCACAGCTCGCGCCCCGAGCCGGCCGGGCGGCGCTGCCAGCCGCCGTCGCGCCAATCGAGCGACGTGCCCGACAGCGCCCGGTGGTGGGCCCGGGCGCAGGCCGGTCCGCCGGTGCCGCTGCGGGCCACGTGGATCTCGTCGACGACCTCGAAGCGGCGGGCGGCGTGGCGGGCCAGCACGCAGGTGAGCCCGGGTGAGAACCCGGCGCCGACCACGACGCGGGTGCCGCGGGCTTCGGCTTCGGGCCCGAGGTCGAGGAGGCCGGACACGTCGGGGATGCCGTCGGCGCAGGACACGACGGTGCGACCGAGCGCCAGGTGGCGGCGGGCCTCGTCCAGGTGGGTGCCGTTCGGTCCGGCGAGCAGGACGGCGTCGACCGCGCCGGCCACGCCCTCGCTGGAGGGGCCGCCGTCGGTGGCCTTGTCCCCGCTGCTGGTGACGACGGCGGACCGGCGGGCGCCGTCGGGCTCGACGACGACGACCTCGTCGACGTCGTCGGCCTCCACCAGTTGGCGGGCGGCGCGGGCACCGACGGCACCGGCGCCGACGAGCAGGACCCGGGCCGCCACTACTGCAGCTCGGGGCCGGACAGCTCTCGCCAGCCCCCCTCCTGCGGGGGCGTTCCACCCGAGCCGCGCAGGCGGAGCACGGCGGCGATCAGCCCGGCGATCCCGAGGGCGGCGAGCGCACGGCGGAGGAGGACCATGCGCGCACGGTAGCGCGACCGCTCCCGCCGCCCACCCGCCCGGGGCTGGGCGCCCGGCCCGTCGGGAAGCACCCCCGCACGGCCTGCCGGCGTCGACCCTGCGCCAAGCCGCTGGTAGACCGTCGCGGGTGGCCGACGTCCCCGAGGTGGCCGACCCGCTCTACGGGCTCCCGGCAGACGAGTTCGTCGCCGCTCGCGACGCGCTCGTCAAGGAGCTCCGGGCCGAGGGCGACAAGGAGCTGGCCGCCCAGGTGAAGGCGCTGCGGCGGCCGAGCGCGGCCGCGGCGGCGCTCAACCGGGCGGTGCGGGCCGAGCCGGGGCTGCTCGACGCGGTGCTGACCGCCACGGCCGAGCTGCGCGACGCGATGGGCACCGGCGACCGCGACGCGCTGCGGGCGGCCACGCGAGCCGAGCGGGAGGCGTCGAGGGCCCTTCTCGCCGCAGCGGCGGAGCTCGCGGGCCCGGTGTCGGCCGAGGCGGCCCAGCGGATGGCCTCGACCCTGCGGGCCGCCGCGCTCGACGACGACCTCACGACCCTGCTCCGCCGTGGCGTGCTGAGCGAGGACCTGGAGGCCACCGGCCTGGAGCTCGTGCTGGGCGGTCAGCCGGCGGCCCGCTCGACCCGAACGGGAGGCGAGGCACGGTCCCGGAAGCCGCCGAAGCGAGGGGAGGGCGCGAAGGCGGACGGGGACGATGCAGCCGCGGAGGCTGCGGCCGCGGCTGAGCGGGCGACACAGCGGGAGGCGGCCGAGGCGGCGGTCGCGGCGGCCGGGGCGCGAGCCGAGGAGCTGGCGGCGGCGGCCGAGGCGGCCGAGCGGGAGGCTGAGGCCCTCGCCAAGGCCGCTGCCCGCGCCGAGCAGGAGGCCACCGACGCCCGCGCTGCCGCGGTGGCGGCCGCCGAGGCGCTCGCCGCGGCGAAGGCCGAGCTCGAGTCCCTCGACTGAGTGGCGCGAGGGCCGCCACGGTGTCAGGCGCCGTCCGGGTCGTCAGCGTCGGGCTCGGGGGCGGTGACCCTCGGGGGCTGCATCGTGGAGGTGGCTGCCTGCTCGGGATGCTGCTCGGCCTGCGCTTCGAGGACCTCGTCGACCGTGGGCGGATCGTCGACGGCTGCGCCCTCGGCCGGCACGGCGCCCTCAGCGGTGTAGTCGGTCATGGCGCGCGCCTACCCGCACCGGCCGGGTGCTAGGCGTCCTCCTGGTGGAGCCCGCGGGCGCGGCTCAGAACCGCTCTTGGCCGTGGACCCGCTGGGGGTCGGGGAAGTCCCGGTAGAGGGCGGCGGCGAAGCCCACCACCCGGGAGTTCACGGCGTGGTGCCAGCCCTCGATCGGCTCGGTCCGGGTGGACACCTGCTGGAAGGCGGCGTCGAGCTGCGCGAGGTCCCGCGTCTCGATGAGCACCTTGAACTCGCTGCCGCTGCCGAACCCGAGCTTGCGGCGCAGGAGGCGCCACGACTCGATGAGGCCCTCCGTGCGCAGGGCGTCCAGGTAGGTGCGGATGGCGTCGGCCAGGTCGAGGTCGGAGGAGCCGGGCGCCAGGTCGAAGGAGAGCTCGTAGACGTCCATGCCCGCATCCTCCCCGCTCGACGGTCCGGCACGGGGTTTCCGCGGCCCCGCGGTGCGGCGTCAGCCCTCGCGGTGGTGGCGGTAGAGGCGCAGGAGCAGCCGCCGGTAGGTGGCGCGGTCGCGCTCGCTGAGCGGCTCCAGGAAGGCGTCCTGGGC
The DNA here is from genome assembly GCA_035303865.1 of Acidimicrobiales bacterium. Taxonomy (GTDB): domain Bacteria; phylum Actinomycetota; class Acidimicrobiia; order Acidimicrobiales; family VFJN01; genus VFJN01. The sequence goes on along the minus strand of DATGRC010000130.1, from coordinate 4,764 downwards.
GGCGGCCAGCTCGGCATCGAGGCGCGCCAGCTGACGGCGGCCGGCGGCGGTGATCGTGATCACGTTGCGGCGCCGGTCAGCCGGGTCCGGGGCTCGGCTGATGTGGCCAGCTGCCTCGAGCTCGCGCACGGCGGCGACGACGTCGCTGCGGTCCACGCTCACCCGGCGACCCAGCTCGGCCTGGCTGAGCGGCCCCGCCTCCTCGAGGGCGGCGAGGATCCGGAAGTGGTAGCCGCGCGCTCCGCAGGCGGCGAAGGCCTCCCCCACCAGCCGGTGGGCCGCGGTGGCCACCTGGGTGGTGAGGAAGGTGGGGAGGGCGACGAGGCGGTCGGGGGCGGACTCCACGACGGAGACCGTAGTGGTTGTTGGTCCGACCAACGACTCAGTATCGTTGGTGCGACCAACGATCAAGGAGGGACGACATGGCCGTGACGACGATCGACGACCGGCTGGCCATCACCGACCTGGCGGCGCGGCACGGACGCTGGCTCGACGGCGAGGCGGGCCGCTCCGAGGACTTCTTCACCGACGACGTCGAGGTGGTCAGCCCCCGGGCCCGGCTGTCCGGCCTCCCGGCGGTGGCCGAGTTCCTCGCCCGGGCCCGCGACGAGCACAGCCACCACCGCCTGACCGACGTGCTCGTCGAGGTGGACGGCGACCGCGGCCGGCTCCGCGCCAACCAGGTCGTGGACTTCTTCGAGCCGGGGCGTCCGCCGCACCGCACGGCGGGCCTGCGGGTGACCTACGGCGTGGTGCGCACGCCGGCGGGCTGGCGCATCCGCCGATCGGACATCGAGCTCGTCTGGATGGTGGGCGAGCTGCCGCCTGGGGCGGGACCGGCTCAGGTGAGCTCGCTGCCGTCGCAGCGGGCGGTGAGGGCCTCGAGGAAGCTGCCGCCGGGGTCCTGGAAGTAGACGCCCCGGCCGCCGAGGTCCGTGCTGATCTCGCCCGGCCGCTGCATCTGGGGGTCGGCCCGGTAGGGGACCCGCCAGGCCTGGACGGGCTGAGGCCGTGGTGGGTGAAGCGCAGCTCGGTGCGGCCGTCGCGCTCGTCGATCTCGAACTCGATCTCGGTGCCGACCCACTCCCGCTCGTCCTCCAGGAACTGGAGGCGGGCGTCGAGGGTGGCCCACACCACCTTGCGTTCGTCCCCGGGCTGGCCCCGTTCGAGTTCTCCCCGGACTCGAGCTCGTCGGGGCTGACCACCACGTAGGTGCCCTTGGAGATCTCGTAGCCCTTCACGATGTCGTCGTAGTCCACCTCCCGGTCGGTGCCGGTGGCGAAGCGCCGGTGGTCGATGCGCTTGCCCGAGTCCTTCTCCAGCTGGTGGAAGCTGACGTCCTTGGACTCGGTCGCCGAGTAGAGCTTCACCGGGACGCTGACCAGCCCGAAGGAGATCGCCCCCGTCCAGATCGCGCGTGGCATGCCCCCACGTCTTCCCCGCGGCCGAGGCCCTCAGCCCCGTCCCGCAGCGGGGCAGCGCTCAGGCCGGGGTGAACTGCACGGGGAGGCGCTTGATGCCGTTCACGAACGGCGAGTGGAGGCGCACCGGCGCGCCGACCACCTCGAGCTCGGCGAAGCGCTCGAAGAGCAGCGAGAACATCACCCGCAGCTCGAGGCGAGCGAGGCTGGCACCCAGGCAGAAGTGCGCGCCGCCGCCCCCGAAGGCCACGTGCGGGTTGGGGGTCCGCCGGAGCTCGAACACGTCGGGGCGCTCGAACGCCCGCTCGTCGCGGTTCGCCGAGACGTACCAGAGCACCACCTTGTCGCCGGCGGCGATCTCCTGTCCGCGCAGCACGACGTCGCGGGTCGCGGTGCGTCGGAAGTGCATCACCGGTGAGGCCCAACGGAGGATCTCCTCGATCGCCGTCGGCGCGAGGCCGTCCACGTCTGCTCGCCAGGCATCCATCTGCTCCGGGTGCTCGCAGAGGGCGAGCAGTCCGTGGGTGAGCGCGGTACGGGTGGTCTCGTTGCCGGCCGTCAGGAGCAGCAGGAAGTAGGCCCCGAGCTCGGCGTCAGCGAGCGGGGCGCCGTCGACCTCAGCGTTGCCGAGGATCGTCGTCAGGTCCCCGCCGTCCGAGCCTCGGCGCTGCCGGGCCAACTCGATGCCGTACTCGCAGAGGTCGGCCGCGGCACCGTCGGCAGCGGCGATGGACCCGCCGTACTCGGGATCGGTGGAGCCAAGGATCACGTTGGTGCACTCGAGCATGAAGGGGTGGTCCTCCTCCGGAACCCCCAGGAGGTGGCAGATCACCCGGAGCGGGAACGGCGCGGCGACCGCCTCCACGAAGTCGACCTCACCGTCGCGCTCGGCGACCGCGTCCAAGACGCCCTCGGCCACCTCCCGCACCGTCTCCCTCAGTCGGGCCACTGCCCTCGGGGTGAACCCGCGGTTCACGATGCCTCGCAGCTCAGCGTGGCGGGGATCGTCCAGCGCGGGGAGCGAGCCGTAGAGGTGGCGCACCTCCTGCGGGAGGTCCACGATGTCGAACCCTTGGGCCGAACTGAAGAGGTCCGGCTGACGAGAGGCGCCCACGACGTCTTCGTGGCGCACCAGCGACCAGAAGCCGGGTCCATCCGGGTCTCCCGTGAACTCGCTCTCGCGGTGGAACGACACCGGGTCGTCCCGCCGCAGGATCGCGAAGCCCTCGTCGCGGTTCGGGCTGGCCCAGAACCCGGGGTCCGCCAGGTCGACCCTGGTCATGTCCGAGCCGCCATACGGCGGTGGAGCACTCCGCTCAGGAGTACCGCCACGATGAGCGCCAGGCCGTTGAACACCGGCTGGATCCACACGTCCACCCCCATGAGGTTCAGCCCGTTGACCGACACCGCCACGAAGAGCAGGCCCACGATCGTCCCGATGACGTTGTACTGGCCCGGTCTGATGACGGTGGCACCGAGGAACGTGCCCGCCAGCGCCGGCAGGACGAAGCTGAGCCCGTTGGCCGGCACTCCGCTGCCCTGGCGAGCGGTGAGGAGACAGCCAGCGCAGGCGGCGAGCCCCCCACCGAGGACGAAGCTGGCGAGGACGACGCGGCGCACCCGGATCCCGACCAGCTGCGCGGCCGCGGCATTCGACCCGATGGCGTGCAGGCGGCGCCCGTAGGGCGTGTGCGTCAGCACGTACCAGACCACGAGGGCCACCACGAGCGCGAGCACGGCGGGCATCGGCACCCCGAACCACGTCGCGCTGCCCAGGTCGCGCACCGCCCGCGGCAGTCCCGTGGAGATCGTCTGCCCACCCGTGTACCAGGTAGTCAGGCCGCCGAGCACGATCGTGGTGCCCAGCGTCGCGATCAGCGACGGGACCTCCAGGCCCACGAGGACGCCGTTGACGAGACCGATCAGCGCGCCCACCCCCACCGTGACGAGGAGGGCGACGATGGGGGACAGGCGCACCGAACCGACGATCGGCGCGTCGTACCCGGAGACGAGGCCCGCGAACAGCACGCCGCACGCCACGACGACACCACCAGAGGAGAGGTCGTACTCGCCCGCGATCAGCGGCAGCGTGAACGCCAGAGCGGTGACGAGGAGCACGGCCTGGGAGCCGATCAGGGTCCGCCAGTTGGCCGCAGTCAGGAAGGTGTCCGAGGTCTCCGGGTGGAGCCCGAAGAAGGCGATCAGCGCGAGCAGCAGCACCACCAGCCCATAGGTGGACGCCACGCGGACCAGGGCGGTGAGGGCGGACCCGGCGCGCGGAGGTGCGGCCGGGACCGCCGGCCGGTCAGGGCGACCATCGACGGTGACGGACACGGAGGGTTCCATCGAGCGCAGGCCTCCCGTCATGCGCAGATCCATGCGGCAGCCTCGTCGAGGGTGAGCGCGTCGGTCGGCGCCTCGCCGCTGACCCGCCCGTCGGAGATGGCGACGAGCCGGTCGCACAGCGCGAGGAGCTCCTGGAGGTCGGAGCTGGCGACCACCACGGCCGTGCCGTCCGCTGCCGCACGGCGCACGAGCTCGTGGATCTGCGACCGGGCGCCGACGTCCACCCCGGCGGTCGGCTCGCTGAGCAGGACAACGCGCGGGCGCTGCTCGAGCCAGCGAGCCACGACCACCTTCTGCTGGTTGCCACCGGACAGGGTGGACAGGGGTGCACCGGGGCCGGCAGCGGCCACGCCGAGCCGGTCGATGGCGCGCGTGGCGCTGTCGGTGATCTCGCGAGCCGAGATGCGCCCGCGGCGGCGATACCGCCCGTAGTCGACCACGGCCAGGTTCTCCCCGATGCTGAGGTCGGGGAAGGTGGCCTCGAGGTCACGGTCCTCGGGGACGTAGGCCAGCCCCGCGGCGATCGCGTCGGCCGGGCAGCGCAGCCGGACCCGCTGGCCCGCGACACGGACCTCTCCCTGCGCTCCGGCCAGCGCGCCGAACAGCACCTTGGGGACGTCGGCGGCGCCGCTGCCGAGCACTCCAGCGAGGCCGAGGATCTCGCCAGCGCGCACGCTGAGGGAGACGCCGTCGAGCGCGCCACCCCGAAGCTCGGTCGCCTCCAACACGATCGGTCCGCGAGCACGCGGCCCGCCCACCTCCGGTCCTGGTACCGACCGCGCACCCTCGGGACCCAGCATCATCCCGGTGAGGTCCCCCTCGTCGAGCTGGGCGGCCTCTGACTCCGCGACGACCCTCCCGTCTCGCAGCACGCTCACGCGGTCGACAAGCGCGAGGACCTCGGGCAGCCGGTGGCTGACGTACACCACCGTCCCGCCTTCGGCCCGGTAGCGGCGGATGACGTCGAAGAGCTGCTCGGACTCGCGGTGGTGCAGTG
>DATGRC010000129.1:0-9445 GCA_035303865.1 Acidimicrobiales bacterium | reverse complement strand
GGTGTACGCCGACCTGTTCCCCGACCGGGTGCAGGCGATGGTCCTCGACGGCGTGCTCGAGCTCGGGCCCACCGGCATCGAGCTGGCCACCACCCAGGCGCTCGGCTTCGAGACGGCGCTCGAGCGCTTCGTCGAGTACTGCCGCGCCGCGGAGGGCTGCCAGACCGCGGACGACCCGCTCGGCGCGGTGCAGCGGGTGCTCGAGCTGTCGGAGCAGCCCGGTGGCATCCCCGCGCCCGACGCTGACCGCCCAGCGGGGGCCGGCGAGGCGCAGATGGGCATCGCCATGGCCTTGTACTCGCAGTCCCTGTGGAACGTGCTCGACCGGGCGCTGGCCGACGCGCTGGCGGGCGACGGGTCTCGCATCGTCGACCTCGCCGACCAGTACGTGGGCATCGGCGACTTCGAGGTCTACTTCGCGGTCAACTGCCTCGACTTCGAGTGGCCGTCGGACCCGCAGGAGTTCTTCGCGGCGGCGAAGGCGGCCGCCGAGCAGGCGCCCCACTTCGGGGAGGCCATCGTCAACGACTACGTCCGCTGCGCCGGCTGGCCGGTCGAGCAGGAGCCGCTCGAGCCGGTGACCGCGCCGGGCACGCCGCCGATCCTGGTGATCTCCACCACCGGGGACCCGGCCACGCCCTTCGAGGCCGGGGTCGCCGTCGCCGAGCGCCTCGAGCAGGGCGTGCTCGTGGTCAACGACGGGGACGGGCACACCGTGGTGGCCGACGGCAAGCCCTGCATCGACGACATCGTCGTGCGGTACCTGGTCGACCTCGAGGTGCCCGAGGACGGCACGACCTGCTGATCGCACCTCGCCCGCTCTGCCCGCGAGCCCGCCGGCGCGGGATCAGGTGAGGATGATGATCAGCAGGATGATGAGGATGAGCGTCCCGATGCCGATGTACATGACCTTGTCCTTCCGGGGGCGCCGGTCGCCCCTATGGACTGGGTACTGCCCGTAGGCGCCCGACCCGATACCGCCCAGGGGTACTCCGGGCAAAGGCCCCGAACCGTCTGATCGCCGCGAGCCCGACGGGGGCGGCGGGCGCTCGCCGGCTTCGGTCGGTCAGCCGGCGGTGCCTTCGGCGACGAGGCGCTCGAGGGTGAGGTCGGGGTGGTCGCTCTCGACGCGAGCCAGCCAGTACGGCGACTCGAACAGCGCGTAGCGGGTGCCGTCGGCCCGCAGGTAGACGGCCACGCCCTGCAGGCTGCGCAGGGTGGGGGTGGACGCCTCGTCGGTGCGGCGAGCCACCCGCCACGACGTGGGCGACAGCTCGGTCGGCGCCCCGAACTCGTTCTCGAGGCGGTGCAGCGCCACCTCGAACTGCATCGGGCCGACGGCGGCGAGGATCGGGGCCTGGTCGCCGAGGTCGGGGTCGCGCAGCACCTGCACCACGCCCTCCTCGTCGAGCTGGGCGATGCCGCGGCGGAACTGCTTGAACCGGCCGGTGTCGCGCACCCGGGCCACCTGGAAGTGCTCGGGGGCGAACTCGGGGAGGCGGGGGAACTCGACGGGCGGGTCGAGGTACAGCGTGTCGCCCACCCGCACGTCGGTGGCGTTCACGAGGCCCACGACGTCGCCGGGCCAGGCCTCCTCGATCGTGTCGCGGTCCTGGCCGAACACCGAGTGGGCGTACTTGGTGCCGAACGGCTTGCCGGTGGGGCCGTGGGTGACGACCATCCCCCGCTCGAAGTGCCCGGAGCACACCCGCACGAAGGCGATGCGGTCCCGGTGCGAGGGGTCCATGTTCGCCTGCACCTTGAAGGCGACAGCCGAGAACGGCGCGTCGAGGGGGCGGGGCTTGCCGTCGACGTCCTCGCGGGGCGACGGCGGCGGGGCCATGTCGACCACGGCGTCGAGCAGGAGCCGCACGCCGAAGTTCGTGAGCGCCGAGCCGAAGAACACCGGGGTGACCTCGCCCATCTCGAACAGCTCGGCGTCGCCGGTGTGGCCCACCTCGTCGAGGAGCGACAGCTCGTCGACGGCGGCCTCCCACGCCGCGCCCTCCCGGGCCAGCGCGTCGTCGGGCGACAGGCGCTCCTCGCCGGCCTCGCTCGAGCCGTGGGCGGTGCGGGTGAAGCGGACGTACTCGCCGGTGGGCCGGTCGACGACGCCGCGGAAGTCGCCGGCGATGCCGACCGGCCAGGTGACCGGCGACGGCACGATCGACAGCTGCGACTCGATCTGGTCGAGCAGCTCGAGCGGCTCGCGCCCGGGCCGGTCCCACTTGTTGATGAACGTGAGCAGCGGCATCTGCCGCTCCCGGCACACCTCGAACAGCTTGAGGGTCTGGGGCTCGATGCCCTTGGCGGCGTCGAGGACCATGATCGCCGCGTCGGCGGCGGCGAGCACCCGGTAGGTGTCCTCGGAGAAGTCGCGGTGGCCGGGCGTGTCGAGCAGGTTCAGCACGTGGTCCCGGTACGGGAACTGCAGCACCGTCGAGGTGATGGAGATGCCGCGCTTCTGCTCCATCTCCATCCAGTCGGACGTGACCCGCCGGCGCTCACCCCGCGCCTTCACCGCCCCGGCGGACTGCACCGCTCCGCCGTAGAGGAGGAACTTCTCGGTGAGCGTGGTCTTGCCCGCGTCGGGGTAGCTGATGATGGCGAAGGTGCGCCGCCGGGCGGCCTCCTCGAGCGGCGTGGGCATCCCCCCAGTGGATCGCGCGAGCACCCTCTCGGTCGAACTCACCCCCGGCCGCGCGGACCTGCACCTGACGTGCCGCGAAGCCGCGCCGCGTCAGGCGCGAGCTCGCGGGGCTCGCGGCGGGTGGTCAGCGGAGGACGACGGGGGCGCCGATCCAGCGCTCGAGGGCGTCGCGGAGGGCGTCGATGCGCAGCGGCTTGGTGAGGTAGTCGTTCATGCCGTGCGACAGGGCGATCTCGGCGTCGCCCTCCATGGCCCGGGCGCTGAGCCCGATGATCGGCACGTGCGGGCGGCCGTCGGCCAGCTCGTCGGCCCGGATGGCCCGGGTGGCGGCGTAGCCGTCCATGTCCGGCATCATCACGTCCATGAGCACCGCGTCGTAGCGGTGGTCCCGGCAGGCGGCCACGGCGGCCTCGCCCCCGTCGACGATCTCCACCCCGTAGCCGAGCTTCTGCAGCGTCGACGCCGCCACCACCTGGTTGAGCTTGTTGTCTTCGACGAGCAGGACGCGGTTCATCATCGTTCCCATCGGTTCGGGGTGGGCGGGACTTGAGGAAGACGGGCCGTTGGACCCAGATCGGTCACCGCAGCACGTCCGGCGTGCGGTGCTCCGGTGGCACGGCCCGCAGGCGCGGGCCGCGGCGGCGGGGGCCGTCGGGATCGTCGGTGCGGAGCAGGTCGAGGATCCGCCGCAGCAGGTAGGCGTTGCGGATCGGCTTCACGAGCACCGAGTCCACCCCGGCGGCCAGGGCCTCCTGGCGGTCGAGGGTGGCCGACGAGGTCTGCAGGAGGATGACGGCGTCGGACATGCGGGTCTGCGACCGCAGCGCGGCGGCGAGGTCGAGCCCGTCGCCTCCGTCGAGGCGGTGCTCGATCACGGCCAGCACGTAGCGGTCGCCGGGCAGGCCGCACTGGTCGAGCGCGTCGTCGGCGGTGGCCGCCTGGTCGACCACCAGGCCCCATCCGTGCAGGACGTGGGCCAGCACGGTGCGGTTGACGGCGTTGGAGTCCACGACGAGCGCCTGGTGGCCGGCCAGCGCGCCGAGCGCCTGCTCCACGCCGCGGGGCGAGCGCTGCGGCAGCCGCACCTGCACCCGCACCGTGGTGCCCACGCCCTCCTCGCTCTCGAGCTCGAGCTCGGCGCCGAGCAGCTCGACGAGCTGGTTCACGATGGCCAGGCCGAGCCCGGTGCCGCCGTAGCGGCGGGTGATCGTGGCGTCGAGCTGGGAGAACGGCTGGAACAGCTGCGCCTGCGCGTCGGCGGGGATGCCGATGCCGGTGTCGGCCACCTCGAACACCACGAGGTCGGGGTCGCCGGCCACGCCGTGGGCGCGGATCGTGACGGAGCCCTCGTGGGTGAACTTCACCGCGTTCGACCCGAGGTTCAGGAGGATCTGGCGGAGCCGCAGCGGGTCGCCGCGCCGGGCGGAGACGAGGCCCGGCTCGCTGTAGAGGTAGAGGCTGATGCCCTTGCGGCGGGCCCCCTCGCCGAGGATCGTGGCCACGTCGTCGAACAGGTCCTCGATGTCGAGGTCGATGACCTCCACCCGCATCTGCCCGGCCTCGAGGCGGGAGAAGTCGAGGATGTCGTCGATCAGCTCGAGGAGCCCCTCCGCGGAGGTGGCCACCCCGACGGCCAGCTCTCGCTGCTCGGGGGTGAGGTCGGAGTCGAGCAGCAGCCCGTTGAGGCCGATCACGGCGTTCATCGGGGTGCGCAGCTCGTGGCTCATGTTGGCCAGGAAGTACGACTTCATCCGCACCGCCTCGAGGGCCTCGTCGCGGGCCACGGCCACGTCCCGGGCCAGCGCGTCGTTCTCGAGGGTGACGGCGATGTGCAGCAGGATGCTGAGCCCGAGCACGGCCATGGCGATCCACGCCAGCTCGCTCGCCACCTCCTGGCCGGACGCCTGCTGGATGCTGATGCCGGCCACGATGAGCAGCGCCAGGCCGGGGGCGGACAGGAGCAGCCGGCGGGCCTGCTCGAAGCCGGGGGTGGCGGCGCTGGGGGCGTCGGCGGCGGGGCGGGCGGCGGCGGTGACGGCCACGAGCGCGAAGCCGGCTGCGGCGGCCAGGTCCACGAGGCCGCCGACGGTGAGCGGCCCGACGGCCCGGTCGAGGTCGCTGCCCCGCAGCGGCAGGTGGACGAGCGCGTCGTCGGCCAGCGCGACGAGCAGCGCCCCGCCGAGCAGGCACGGCAGGCTGCGGGCCCGGTCGCTGGGGATGCGGGTCACGGCGAAGACCACGGCCGCGACGAGCGCCACCCCGCTCAGCGGGTAGGCGAGGAGCGCGGCCCGCTCGAGCGACGAGGCCCGGTCGGCGGCGTCGAACACCCCGGGCAGCACCACGGCCCACGCCGCGAACAGCACGCTGCCGCCCACCATGAGCGCCTCGAGCACGGCCCGCAGCCGGCTGAGCGCCCGCTCGGGCAGGTCGAGGTGCAGGAGCAGCCCGACGGCCAGGGCGAGCACCCCGGCCACGGCCACGACGTCCCAGGCGCTCGCGCTGCCCTCCGCGGTGCCTCGCACCACGTCGGGGGTCGGGCGGCTGGCCCGGCCCATGCCCCACAGGGCGCTGCCCGCGGCGACGACGGTCCACGCCACCCGGCCCCGCCGGCAGCGACCGGCGGCGACGAGCCCGCTGCCCACCGCCGCCGCGGCGGCCACGACGGGCGCCACCGGCGCGCCCGGGCGGAGCCCGACGGCGACGGTGGCGATGGCGGCGGCCACGGCGACGAGGAGGTTCCAGCGGGCCACGCCGAGCCGGCGGACGGGGCGGGTGAGCAGCCCGGCGCCGAGCTCGGGCGCGGCGTCGACGGCCGCGGGAGCGCCGCGGCCGGCTACCTCCGAGCCGGGTGAGACGTCGAGCACCACCAGGGTTGCTTCGGCAGCCGGCGACGGGAGGTGAAGCGCGGACCTCTGCGGCCGGTCGGGGAGCGCCGTCGGGGATGGGGACGAGTCACCCATCGAGGCAGGGGAGGGCAGGTTTGGGACGCGGGCGGCCCGGGGATGTGAGGTCGCAGCCCGCTCCACCCGAGGCTTCTTGGAGCGAACCGGTCTCGGGGTCCGTGGCCACGGGGTCTCCGCCGGTCCCCGAGCCGCGGGCCCCGAGTTGGGGCGGGCCCTGCGTGCGCCCGCGGCGCCGGGTCAGCTGGGGGCGGGGTCGGCGGTGGAGCGGGGGAGGTGCAGCGCCACCGACGTGCCGGTGCCCGGTGCGCTGGTCAGGGTGAGGAACCCGCCGGCGCGGCGCACGAGGCCGTCGACCGCGGAGAGGCCGAGGCCGGTGGCGTGGGGGCGGGTGGTGAAGAACGGGTCGAGGGCGTGGTCTCGCACCTCGGGGACCATGCCGTCGCCGTCGTCGGCCACCGTCAGCACCCCGTACCAGCCGGGCGCCCGTTCGGGGTGGGCGAGCGCCTCGTCGTCGTCGACCTGGGTGGTGGTGACGGAGACGGTGAGCGTGCCGCCCTGGGACATCGCGTGGCTGCCGTTGGAGGCGAGGTGCACCAGCGCCCGCTCGAGCTGCACCGGGTCGACGTCGACGAGGACCGGTTCGGGGGCCGGCACGAGCTCGAGGCGGACGTGCCGCGGGAGGACGTCGCGCAGCAGCGTCTGGTCGTCGGTCACGACCGAGTTGAGGTCGACGACGGCGGGGGCCGGGTCGTGGCTGCGGGCGAAGGTGAGGAGCCGCTGGACCCGCTCGGTGGCCTTCGCCGCCGCCTCTCGGATCGGCCCCACGTCCTCGTGCCGCGGGTCGCCGGGCGGGAGCGACTCGGCGAGCAGCTCGGCGTGGCCGGCGATCACCATGAGCTGGTTGTTGAAGTCGTGCAGGGCGCCGCGGGCCAGCGCCGCCGCGCTCTCGAGGCGCTCGAGGTCCACGGCCCGCTCCTCGATGCGGTGGCGGGCGTCGACGTTCTGGAAGAACACGGTGAGGCCGTGCTTGCCGGGGTAGGCCCGCACCGCGAACCAGGCGTCGAGCGGTTCCGGGTAGTACGCCTCGAAGGCCACGGTCTCCCCGTAGGCGACGGCGTGGCGGTAGCTGCGCTCGAAGCGCGACCCCACGGTGCCCGGGAAGGTGTCCCACAGGTTCCGGCCCACCAGGTCGGCGGGGTCCCAGCCGAGGAGCTGGCCGGCCTCCGCGTTCACGAACGTGAAGCGCCAGGACCGGTCGAGGCTGTAGACGGCGTCGTTGATCCGCTCGAGCGTCTGGGCCACCCGGCGGTGCGCGTCGGCCTCCACCTGCTCGGCGTGCCACTGCGCGGTCACGTCCTCCACCTGGATGAGGAGCAGGTCGTCCACCCGCCGGGCCTGCACCTCGTAGCGCTTGCCGTCGACGGAGGCGAGGCGCTGGGGTCCGGCGCGCAGGTCGTCGCGCTCGTAGGCGAGGCGGTACTCGGTGAGTACCGGCGAGTCGGTGCCGCCGGCGAGGTGCTCGCTGAGGCGCACGCCGGCCACCTCCGACGGGTTCATCGAGCTCCGGATGGAGGCGTTGCTGAACACGAACCGGAAGTCCTGCACCGCGCCGTCGGGCCCGAGCTCGGGGGTGAGGAGCGACACCCCCACCGGGAGCACCTCGAGGACGGCGAACAGCTGGTCGCGGTCGAGCTCAGCCATCAGCGCCCGCGAGGGGGTGGGGGCCGCGGGCCCGGGGGCGGCCGGCCGGGGACCGGCCGGCGGGGAGGGGGGCCAGCTCGATGGGGGCGAGCCCGTGCTCGCCGGCCCGGGCCGGGACGCCGAGCAGGAAGCCCTGCCCCATCGGGATGCCGAGGTGGCGCAGCGTCTCGAGCTCGGCTTCGGTCTCGATGCCCTCGGCCACCACGCAGCCGCCGGTCAGCTGCACGAACTGGGTGACCCCGAGGAGCAGGGCCTGGCGGGCCTCGTCGAGGTGGATCTCGCTCACCCAGCCCCGGTCGACCTTCACGTAGTCGGGCCGCAGGGAGAAGACGTGGCGCAGGCTGGCCCAGCCGGAGCCGGCGTCGTCCACCGACAGGCGCACGTTCGGCCCGAAGGACCGCATGCGGGCCCGCAGCGCCTCGTAGTCCTGCACCCGCTCGTGCTCGGTGACCTCGAGGACGATCGGGCGGTCGTCGGCGAGGGGGAGGAGGTCGTCGACGTGGCCGCCGGTGACCACGGCCGGCGACACGTTGACCGACACGTACGCCCCTGCGGGCAGCCGGCGCGCCTCCAGGAGGGCGGCTTCGAGCGTGGCCCGCTCGAGGGCGATGCCGAGGCCGGCCTGGGCCGCCTGGGCGAAGCGGACGTCGGGCCGCGTCCCGTCCGCGAAGCGGGTGAGGGCCTCGTAGCCGACCGGCTCGCCGGTGGTGAGGTCCACGATCGGCTGGTAGTGCGGCGTGAACGCCCGCTCGGCGATCACGGCGTTGAGCTCGTCGGTGAGGCGGTCGTCCACCTGCCGGGCCAGCACGGGGCCGACCACCCGCTCCACCACCGGGATGAGGTCGGCGGCGGCGGCGCCGGTCTGGCGGAGGGCGTCGGTGCCGTTGCCAGAGGCCGGATCGGTCTCGAGCAGGATCAGGGCCCACGGCGCGTCGTCGGGGCCGAGCGCGGCGACGACGACGTCGCCCGCCATGCTCGGGTACCGCAGCTGCGCCTGCGCGACGGGCACCACGGCGGTGCGGGGGAACAGCCGTCGGTCGTCGCTGGCCACGAGGTCGAGCATCAGCTGCACGTCGTCGTAGGGCAGGGTGGACCCGACGGCGAACCCGTGGCGGTCGAGCTCGGTGCCGGCCAGGACCCGGCTCGCCCCCACCGGGCCGATCTGGACGAGCGCGGCGCTGCGGACGCTCTCGAGCCCGAGGAGCAGCTCGACGATGCGGCGCCCCATCTCCTCCAACCCGCACGACTCGCTGATCGACGCGATCGCGCCGGCCAGCGCGGCCCGCTGGTGGAGGGCGTCGGCCACCTGGGAGCGCCACAGGTCGCGGCCGCGCAGCTGGGCCCGCACCCGGGCCACGAGCTCGTTGAGGTCGACGGGCTTCACGAGGTAGTCGCTGGCCCCGGCCTCCAGTCCCTGGACCCGCTCGGCGGGGTGGTCGTGGCCGGTGAGGAGGATCACCGGGAGGGTGGCGGTGGCCGGGTCGGACCGCAGCGTGTCGAGCACGTCGAGGCCGACGCGGTCGGGGAGGACCGAGTCGAGGAGCACCACGTCGACGGGCTGCTCGCTCACCGCCGCCAGCGCGGCGGCGCCGTTGGCCGCTTCGATCACGTCGAAGCCCCGGCCGCACAGGACGCGGCGGAGGAGCCGCCGGACGGCGGCGTCGTCGTCGACGACGAGGACCGTCGGTGCCGCCTCGATCGACGTGTCCGATCGCATCGGCGGCGACGCTATCCCACCCGCCTGGGCGCCCATGGCTGGCCTGCCCGTCCCGGTCAGGAGCCGGTCCGGGCCGGGGCCCGCTGGAGCGCGCTGAGCATCGCGTCGCAGAACGCGGGGAGGTCGGCGGGCTTGCGGCTGGTCACGATCGGACCGGGTCCGCCGCCGCAGACCACCACCTCCTCGTCCACCCAGGTGCCGCCGGCGTTGCGCACGTCGGTCTGGAGGCTCGGCCAGCTGGTGAGGGTGCGGCCTCGCACGCAGTCCGCCTCCACGAGCATCCACGGGGCGTGGCAGATCGCGGCGACGGGCTTGCCGGCCTCCACGAAGGCCCGGACGAGGGCGACGGCGTCGTCGTCCATGCGCAGGGCGTCGGGGTTGGCGACGCCGCCGGGCAGGAGGAGGGCGTCGAAGTCGTCGACGCTGACGTCGGCGACGGCTCGCTCAGCCGGGAAGGTGTCGGCCTTGTCGAGG
>DATGRC010000128.1:0-6774 GCA_035303865.1 Acidimicrobiales bacterium | reverse complement strand
GTCGATCATGCGCGGGGGTGGCGATCGCTACATCGGAGTGATGTATCGAATCGATGCAACGACACAGTGAACCTCCGCGGGGCCCGCCGTCAACCCCCGGGTCCCGTGACCTTCGGCACAGCACGGCTGGACGAGGAGGCGCCGGCGGCGTCGCCTACCTGGCCCGCCACATCGCCGAGCTCGAGGCCACCAACCGCAACACGATCGTGGTCTCGGCCGGCGACCTGATCGGGGCCAGCCCGCTCGTGTCGGCCCTCTTCCACGACGAGCCGACGATCGAGGCGATGAACATGATCGGGCTCGACCTCAACGCCGTCGGCAACCACGAGTTCGACGAGGGCACCGCCGAGCTGCTGCGCATGCAGCGGGGCGGCTGCCACCCCGTCGACGGCTGCCTCGACGGCGACGGCTTCGCCGGGGCCGACTTCGAGCTCCTCGCCGCCAACGTCGTGTCGCGAGACACCGGCCGCACCCTCTTCCCGCCCTACTCGATCAGGAGCTTCAACGGCGCCAAGGTGGCGTTCATCGGCATGACCCTCGAGGGCACCCCGATGATCGTGAGCCCCGCCGGGGTGGCCGGCTACGACTTCCTCGACGAAGCCGACACGGTCAACGCCCTCGTGCCCGAGCTGCGGCGCCGGGGCGTGGAGGCGATCGTCGTGCTCGTCCACGAGGGCGGCCTGCCCGAGGCCCTGGAGCCCAACGGCTGCGCCGGCGTGTCCGGTGCGATCGTCGACATCGTCGAGCGGCTCGACGACGCCGTCGACCTCGTCATCTCCGGCCACACCCACCAGCCGTACCGGTGCGTCATCGACGGCACGCCGGTGACCAGCGCCTACTCGTTCGGGCGCATGCTCACCGACATCGACCTGCGGGTCGACCGCCGCACCGGCGACGTGACGAGCGTCGAGATCGACAACCGCATCGTCACCCGCGACGTGGCCCCGGTGCAGGCGCTCCTCGACCTGATCGAGCGCTACACGGTGCTGGCCCAGCCGATCGCCAACCGGCCGATCGGCACGATCACCGCCGACGTGCTGCGCGCCGCCGGCCCGTCGGGGGAGAGCCCGCTCGGCAACGCGATCGCCGACGCGCAGCTGGCCGCCACCGCCGACCCGGCCACCGGCGGCGCGGTGATCGCGCTCATGAACCCCGGCGGCGTGCGGGCCGACCTCACCTACGCCAGCTCCCCGGCCGGCGAGGGCGACGGCGTCGTCACCTACGGCGAGGCGTTCACCGTCCAGCCCTTCGGCAACTCGCTCGTGACGATGACGCTGACCGGCGCCCAGATCGAGCAGGTGCTCGAGGACCAGGCCTGCGGGGCCAACGCGGCCAGCCCCCGGATCCTGCAGCCGTCCCACACCCTGCGCTACGAGTGGTCCGCGTCCGGCCCGGCCTGCGACAAGGTCGACCCGGCGTCGATCACGATCGACGGCGTGCCGATCGACCTCGCCGCCGAGTACCGGGTGACCGTCAACAGCTTCCTGGCCGACGGCGGCGACGGCTTCCCCGTGTTCGTGCAGGGCACCGACCGCCTCGGAGGCCCGGTCGACACCGACGCCTTCGAGGCCTACCTGCGGTCCCTCGAGCCCGGCGGGCTGACGCCGCCGGCCACCGACCGCATCACCCTCGTCCCCTGAGCCCCCGAGGCCCGGCCGCCCCCGCCCCGAGCCGGCGGCGGCGGGCGGCCGGTAGCCTCGCGTCGTGACCTTCAGGCCCGAGGCGATCCAGGGCTACGGCCAGCAGCGAGCCGGTGGCGTGATCGACTACCGGCTGGCGCGCATGGGCGTGGTCTCGGAGTTCCGCAAGGGGCGGATCGCCAAGCACGAGGTGTGCGACGCGCACCCCGAGCTGAAGCGGGCCGCCGCCTCGGCCAGCGAGCCGACCGACATGGAGTGCCCGATCTGCGAGGAGGACCACGTCGTCCTCGTCACCTACGCGTTCGGGGACCGGCTCCCCGCGTCCGGACGCTGCATCACCCGCAAGGGCGAGCTGTCCAAGCTGGCCAAGGGTCGGCGCCGCCTCGCCGCCTACGTGGTCGAGGTGTGCCCCTCGTGCAGCTGGAACCACCTGGCCAAGTCGTTCTCGCTGGGCTCGGGCTGAGCCCCCGGCTCGCCCGTCCCGCTGCCGATCGGGCGGGGTCGGGGCCTACAGTCGCGACCCGGCCCCGGGGCCAGCCGCCCCGACCGCACCGATGACCGAGCGACGCCCCCCCTCCCGCCAGCGCGGCGCCTCCGCCCGCTCCCGACCCGCCTCCCGGGCCGCGCCGCGCGCCAAGGCGCCGGCGGGCCGCCGCGGCGAGCCGGCGCGGAAGGCCAAGGCGGGCGGCGCCAGCCGTCGGCCCCGCAGCCGCGACGCCGACCGCAGCTTCCTCTGGCGCTGGCGGCGGGGCCTGTTCCTCAGCGGGCTCCTGTCGGTGGCGCTGCTCGGCGGCGTCACGTCGATCGTGTTCAACATCTCGCTGCCGCCGGTCGACCCGCTCCTGCAGACCTCCTTCGTGTGCGCGGCCGACGTCACCGAGGCCTGCGGGCCCGACAACGCCATCGCCACCTTCAGCGCCGAGGAGGATCGCATCAGCGTCCCCCTCGAGGAGCTCCCCGAGGTGCTCATCCAGGCCGTGCTGGCCACCGAGGACCGCGACTTCTTCGACCACCGCGGCATCGATCCCGTGGGCATCGGGCGGGCCCTGTACCACGACCTGCGGGGCACCAGCCAGAGCCGCCAGGGCGGCTCCACGATCACCCAGCAGTACGTCAAGAACGCGTACCTGACCTCCGAGCGGAGCATCGTCCGCAAGATCAAGGAGGCCGTGCTGGCGGTGAAGCTCGAGCGCGAGCTCGACAAGGACGAGATCCTCGAGCGGTACCTCAACACGATCTACTTCGGCCGTGGCGCCTACGGCGTGGGCGCGGCGGCCCGGGCCTACTTCGGCAAGGACGTCCGCGAGATCGGTCTGCCCGAGGCCACCTACCTCGCCGGCCTCATCCGCTCGCCCGGTCGGGCCGACGCCCAGGAGCACCCGGAGGAGGCGGCGCGCCGGCGCCGCACCGTGCTCGCGGCGATGGTGGAGGAGGGGTACATCACCGCCGAGGCGCGAGACGCGGTCGACGCGATGGGCTTCGACTACGTCATCGCGCGCCGCGACCGCCGCAAGATGCAGCTGCGGTCCGACTGGCAGGGCATCGGCGCCGAGCACTTCGTCGAGGCCGTGCGCCGCGAGGTGGCCGTCCGCTACGGCGAGGACCTCCTCTACGGCGGTGGCCTGCGGATCTACACGACGATCGACCGAGACCTGCAGGCGGCGGCCTGGGAGGCGGTCACCACCACCCTCGACCACCCCGACGACCCCGCCGGTGCGCTCGTCGCTGTCGACGACGGCGGCTACGTGCGGGCGATGATGGGCGGCCGCGACTGGGAGAACGACAAGGTCAACCTGGCCCTCGGCCGCGAGGGCGGCGGGTCGGGCCGCCAGGCCGGCTCGGCCTTCAAGCCGATCGTGCTGGCCGAGGCCGTGCAGCAGGGGATCTCGCTCAACACGAAGTTCCGCTCCCCGGGGCAGATGACCTTCCCCGGCGCCAACGCCGGGGCGGACTGGGTGGTGCGCAACTACGCCGGGACCGAGCAGGGCGTCCTCGACCTGGCCGACGCCACCCGGGTGTCGTCGAACACCGCCTACGCCCAGCTCATGCTCGAGGTCGGCCCGGCCGCGGTCGTCGACATGGCCCGCCAGCTCGGGATCCGCGCCGAGCTCCCGCCGGTCAACTCCCTCGTCCTCGGCACCGGGGAGGTGTCGGTCCTCGACATGGCGGTGGCCTACAGCACCTTCGCCAACCGGGGCGTGCGGTACGACCCGATCATGATCACCCGGGTCGAGCAGGTCGACGAGGAGGGCCGCACCACCGTCCTCGACACGCACGCCTCGAAGGGCCAGCAGGTCCTCACCGAGCAGGAGGCGGACCTCGTCACCTACTGCCTGCGGCTGGTCGTCACGGCCGGCACCGGTCGCGCGGCGGACATCGGCCGCCCCGTGGCCGGCAAGACCGGCACCACCCAGGAGAACCGCGACGCCTGGTTCGTCGGGTACGGGCCCCGCCTCACCGCCGCGGTGTGGATGGGCTACCAGCACGCCGGCGAGGGCGACGTCGTGCCGGCGATGGGCCCCGGGTCCCCGGTGGCCCGCAACCACGGCATCAGCGGCGGCATCACCGGCGGCTCCCTCCCCGCCCAGATCTGGGCCAAGTTCATGCGGGCGGCGGCCGACCACGTCGGGGAGTGGGGGTCCTTCGTGACGCCGACGTCGTTCCCCGGCCGCGAGCTGAACCCCGAGCTCGAGCAGACCACGACGACCGAGGCGACCTCGTCGACGGAGTCGACCACCACCACCACCGAGGCCGAGACCACGACCACCAGCTCGTCGACCACCACGTCGACGACCACCTCCTCGACGACGACCACCACCACGGGGCCGCCGTCGACGCCCCCCACCACCGGCAACGACGACGGCGGGTAGCGGGACCGCCACGCCCGCGTCGGCCTACCGTGGGCACGACGTCGAGCGAGCGCGGAGGGACCTGCGGTGGCGTCGGACCGAGCGATCGAGAGCCGCGGTCGGCGCGACGAGCTCGTCGGCGTCGGGATCCTCACCCGGTTCCTGCTCCGCGTCGACCGGACCAAGGGCCCCGGCTGGGTGGCCGGCATCGGGGCGATGGCGCTCTATGTGTCGGTCGCCGTGCCCGTCGCCTACCGCGACGACCTCGAGGGTGCGGTCCAGGTCTTCAGCGGCCCGGTGGGCCGGCTGCTCACCGGCCCCGGCCACGGCCTCGACGAGCCGACGCTCGAGCGGCTCGTCGCCGGCGGGTACGGCCTCTACTTCATGCTGCTGTCGGCGCTCATGAGCATCCTGCTCGTGGTCCGCCACACGCGAGCCGAGGAGCAGAGCGGCCGGGCCGAGCTGGTCCGGGCCAGCGTGGTCGGCCGGGAGGCGGGGCTCGTCGCCGCCCTGGTGGTGGCGCTCCTCACCAACCTCGCGGCGGGGGCGGCGGTGTTCGTTGTCCTCGTCGCCGTGGGCGGCTTCGCCGTCGCCGGGTCCGCGCTGCTCGGCTGCTCGGTGGCCGCGGTGGGGCTGGCGTTCGGGGCGGTGGCGGCGGTGACGGCGCAGCTCTCCCGCTACGCCCGGGTGGCGTCTGGGCTGGCCGGCGGGGTGCTCGCCGCGGCGTTCGTGCTGCGCGGCGGCGGGGACCTGGCCCGAGAGGGCGGCAGCGTCCTGTCCTGGCTGTCACCGCTCGGGTGGGCGCAGCAGGCCGGTCCCTACGTGCTCGACCGGTGGTGGCCGCTGCTCCTGCTCCTCGGCTTCGCGGCGGTGACCACCGCCGTCGCCTTCGCGCTGGCCGACCGCCGCGACCTCGGCGCCAGCTTCCTGGCCGACCGGCCGGGTCCCGCTCGCGCCCACCC
Source organism: Acidimicrobiales bacterium (assembly GCA_035303865.1). Lineage (GTDB taxonomy): Bacteria > Actinomycetota > Acidimicrobiia > Acidimicrobiales > VFJN01 > VFJN01. The sequence goes on along the minus strand of DATGRC010000128.1, from coordinate 1,323 downwards.
GTCGCTCGGCTCGGTGTGGGGGCTGGCCTGGCGCCTGCAGCGGCCGAGCATCGTGGGGTGGACGGCCAGCCTGGCCGTGGCCGGCTTCGTGTTCGGGCTCTTCGCGGAGGCGCTCGGTGAGGCGGCCGAGGACCTGCCGGAGGTGATGGCGGAGCTCTTCGGCACCGAGGACCTCGTGGCCGGCTACCTCGCCGTGATGGCCTTCCTGCTCGCGGTCATGGTCGCCGTGCAGGGCGTCCTCGCCGTGCAGGCCCTGCTGGCCGAGGAGACGAGCGGGCGGGGCGCCACCCTGCTCGCCGCCCCGGTCCGCCGCGCCGCGCTGCTGCTCGCGGCCACCGTCACGGCGGGGGCGGGGATGGTGCTCGCCTCCCTCGCCGCCGGCGCGGCCAGCGGGCTCGACGCTGCGGTGGTCACCGGCGACGCCCACCACGTGGGCGACCTCGTGCTCGCCCAGCTCAACCTGCTCCCGTCGGCGCTCGTGGCGCTCGGGGTGGCGACCGTGCTCTACGGCGCCTGGCCCCGGGCGCTCGGCGCCGCCTGGGTCGTGGTCGGCTGGGGGTTCGTGGTGGGGACCTTCGGCGAGCTGCTGGACCTGCCCGGGTGGGCCCGCGCCCTGGACCCGTTCCACCACCCCGCGCCGATGCCCCTCGAGCCGTTCGCCGCCGCCCCCGTCGTCGTGCTCTCGGCCGTCGCCGTCGTCGCGGTCGGCCTGGGCGCGGCGGGGCTCACCCGGCGCGAGTACGAGGTCTGAGGCGACGTGGCGGCCAGGAGCTCAGCCCGAAGCGCCGAGCTCCTGGTGCGGGTAGTGAGTGCGGCAGGGCACGCACCAGTGCTCGACCTCCTCGAGGACGTCCACCTTCTCCTCCTGGTCCCAGGCCGCCGGGGTGACGTAGGCGCGGTGCACCGGGACGAGGTCGTCGCTGTCGGCGCCGCAGCTGTCGCAGGAAGCGGGAGGGGGAGGCATGGGAGCAGTCTCGCGCCCGCTCCCCGACGGGGCCGACGAAGTGGATCTGATACCCCCGGGGGTATATGGTGAGCGCCATGCCGAGGTCCGTCCACCCCGTCGCCCGCTGGCTCCCGATCGTCGGCTGGCTGGACCGCTACCGCCGGGACGACCTCGGCGGGGACCTCGTCGCCGGCCTGACGGTGGCGGCGATGCTCGTGCCCCAGGGCATGGCGTACGCGCTGCTGGCGGGCATGCCCCCGCAGGCCGGCCTCTACGCCGCCACCGTGCCGATCGCCCTCTACGCCGTCTTCGGCACCTCCCGGCAGCTGGCCGTCGGGCCGGTGGCGATCATGTCCCTGCTGACCGCGTCCGCCCTC
>DATGRC010000127.1:0-12025 GCA_035303865.1 Acidimicrobiales bacterium | reverse complement strand
CCCACCCTTGCCACATGAACTCTCAACCCCTTACAGTCCCTCTCACGCTTCCCCCACCAACCGAGACAAGATCTGTGCGAGTTTCCGTGCGCTCACCGCATGCGATCGCGCACAGATCTCGTGATGAAGGGGAGCCATGGGCGTCGACAAGACCCTCCTCCGCCTGGACGAGACCGCACGCCGCCAGCACGGGCTGGTGACGAGCGCACAGGCGGTCGCGATCCTCGGGCCGCACCGCAAGGCCCGGTGGGTCCACCAGCGCAAGCTCACGATGGTGCAGCCGAGCGTGTTCCGCCTCACCGGCGCACCGGAGACCTGGCACCAGTCCCTGACCGCCGCCGTGCTGGCCGCGGACGGCGTCGTCTCTCACCGCTCCGCCGCGGAGCTGTGGGGTCTGCTCCCCTCGGCCGGGTACGTGGAGGTCTCCATCCACCCGGGGCGCACCCCCCGTCTGCAACCTCCGGCGATCGCGCATCGCATCAAGGACCTTCACCCCGAGCTGGCGAAGGAGCGCGAGGGGCTGCGCATCACCGATCCGGTGCGGACGATCATCGACCTCGGGCTCGTCGTGCCCCGCACGGTGGTGAGCGACGCCCTCACGCGAGGCCTCACGCTCGGCCTGCTCACCCTGGAGGACGTGGGACGGCTGCGCGACGCGCTCGGGCGCCAGGGGCGCAACGGCACCGGGGTGATCCGCCACATCCTCGAAGCCCGCTCGGCTCAGCCCGGGGTCGAGGAGAGCGTGCTCGAGCGCCGGTTCCTCGACCTCGCCCGACGGGCGGGGCTGCCCGCCCTCGTGGTGCAGCACGAGGTGTGGGACAAGGGCCGGTTCGTCGCCCGGGTCGATGCTGCGTACCCCGACCGGAAGATCGCCATCGAGCTCGACGGCTACGGCCCGCACAGCACGCCGGAGGCCTTCCAGCGGGATCGCACCCGCCAGAACCGCCTCGTCGCCCTCGGCTGGACGGTCCTGCGCTTCACCTGGGACGACGTCGTCAACCGACCCGACGAGGTGGCCCGGGCCATCCACGACGCCCTCGAACGGGCTGCCTGACGACGAGATCTGTGCGTGGTTCCGTGCGCTTGGCGCACGGGAACCCGCACAGATCTCGTTCAGGTGGGGGGGAGGACGACCTTGAGGGCGAGGTCCTTGAGCTGGGCGTCGTCCACGGGGGTGGGGGCCTTGGTCATCGGGTCCACGCCGGACTGGGGCTTGGGGAAGGCGATGACCTCGCGGATGTTCTCCTCGCCGGCCAGGATCGCCACCAGGCGGTCGATGCCGAAGGCGAAGCCGCCGTGGGGCGGGGCGCCGTAGCGGAACGGCGTGAGGAAGAACCCGAAGCGGCGCTGCGCCTCCTCGGCGCCGATGCCGAGCAGGTCGAAGACCCGCTGCTGCAGGTCGGGCTCGTGGATCCGGATCGAACCGGAGCCGAGCTCCCAGCCGTTGAGCACGAGGTCGTAGGCCCGGGAGCGCACGCTCATCGGGTCGGTCTCGAGCTTGTCGAGGTCGTCCTCGTGGGGGCGGGTGAACGGGTGGTGCGCGGGCAGCGGGGTGCCGTCGGGAGCCCGGCCCACGAACATCGGGAAGTCGACCACCCACACGTACCGGTACGGGCCCTCGTGGACCGGCGGGCGACCGAGGTCGTTGCGCAGCGTGCCGAGCACCTCGCAGGTGGTGTGCCACTCGTCGGCCACCAGCAGCAGCAGGTCGCCGGCCTCGGCACCGAAGCGCTCGACGAGCGCCGCTTGCTCCTCGTCCGAGAGGAACTTGGCCACCGGGGAGTCGAGGGCGCCGCCCTCCCCCACCCGCATCCACACGAGCCCCTTGGCGCCGAGCTGCTTGGCCCGGTCGGTGAGGGCGTCGAGGCGGCTGCGCCCGAAGTCCTCCGAGGCGCCGGGCACCCGCAGGCCTTTGATCGCCTCGGCGGCGGCGAACGCCTTGAAGCCGGTCTGGGCGAACACCTCGGTGAGCTCGACCAGCTCCATCTCGAAGCGCAGGTCCGGCTTGTCGGACCCGTAGCGGTCCATCGCCTCGTGCCAGGTGATGTGCGGGATCGGGTCGGGCCGCTCGCCGGTGACGGCCTCGGCCGCGTCGAGCACCGCCTCGGAGATGAACGCCAGCACCTCGTCCTGGGTGACGAAAGACGCCTCGGCGTCGAGCTGCATGAACTCGTACTGCCGGTCGGCGCGGAGGTCCTCGTCGCGCAGGCAGCGGGCGATCTGGTAGTAGCGGTCGACGCCGCCGACCATCAGCAGCTGCTTGAACAGCTGCGGCGACTGGGGCAGCGCGTAGAACGACCCCGGCACCTGACGGGACGGCACGAGGAACTCGCGGGCCCCCTCCGGGGTGGAGGGCATGAGCATCGGGGTCTCGACCTCGACGAACTCCTGGCGCTCCATCGCGGCCCGGATGGCGGAGTTGACCTTGGCCCGGATGCGCAGGTTCCGCTGCAGCCGCTCCCGACGCAGGTCGAGGTAGCGGTGGCGGAGCCGGATCATCTCGTCGACGTCGTCGGCTCGGGCGTCGATCGGGAACGGCGGCGGCTCGGCCACCGACAGCACCTCGACCTCGCAGTCGCCCACCTCGACCTCACCGGTGGCCAGCGCCGGGTTGGCGGTGCCCTCGGGCCGGATGCGCACGGTGCCCGTGATCCGCACGACGTACTCGCTGCGCAGGTCGTGGGCGCCGTCCACCACGCACTGGACGACGCCGGTGTGGTCGCGCAGGTCGATGAAGGCGAGGTGCTCGCCGTGCTCGCGGCGGCGGCTCACCCAGCCGCACAGCGCCACCTGCTCCCCCGCGTTCGCGGCCCGCAGCTCCCCGCAGCGGTGGGTGCGCATCGGCTCGGTCTGGTCGGGCATCACAGGTCCTCGGGCTCGGGGGCGGGGTCCACCACGATCCCACGCGGCGGCCTCCCCGCCCAACGTGATCGGGCGGTGGGGCGGCCTACTCGCCGGGGTCGCCGACGAGCGGCGCCGCCGGGGCGTCGAGCCGGCCCCGCAGGTGCTCGACGAGGTCGTCCTGGGCGACGGAGACCTGGTCGCCGGAGCCGAGGTCCCGCACCGACGCCGTGCCGGCGGCCACCTCGTCCTCGCCGACGATGACGGCGAAGCGGGCCCCGCTCTTGGTGGCGGCGCGCATCTGGGCCTTCATGCTGCGGCCGTCGAAGGCGCGGTCGGTGACGACGCCGGCCTGGCGGAGGCGCTGGGCCAGCACGACGGCGGTGCTGCCGCCGGCCACGTCGACCACGAACGCGTCGACCCGGCCGTCGGGGGCGCCGAAGACGCCCTCGGCGTCGCAGGTGAGCAGCACCCGCTCGATGCCGGACCCGAACCCGATCCCGGGCGTGGGGGGCCCGCCCAGCTGCTCGATGAGCCCGTCGTAGCGGCCGCCGCCGAGGATCGTGGACTGGGCGGTGCCGAGCGCCGAGCTCTGGAACTCGAAGAGGGTGTGCGTGTAGTAGTCCAGGCCCCGCACGAGGGTCTCATCGACCTCGAAGTCGATCCCGAGGGCGGTCAGGCCGGCCTGCACCCGCTCGGCGTGAGCGATCGACGCCGCGTCGAGCGTCTCGGCCATCCGGGGCGCGTCGGCGAGCACCGCCCGGGTCTGGTCGCGCTTGGAGTCGAGGACCCGCAGCGGGTGGGACTCGACCTTGGCGGCGTCGTCGGGGGCGAGCTCGTCGACCCGCGAGCGGAGCCAGCCCCGCAGGACCTCGGCGTAGGCCGCCCGGTCGGCGGGGGTGCCCATGAAGTTGACGACGAGCCGCCACTGCCGCAGCCCGAGGGCCCGCAGGTAGGTGTGGCCGAGGGCGATCACCTCGACGTCGACGTCGGGGTCGGCGGAGCCGATGCACTCCACCCCGACCTGGTGGTGCTGGCGGAGCCGCCCGGCCTGTGGCCGCTCGTAGCGGAAGGCGGGGGTGGCATACCAGACCTTCCAGGGGACGTCGGGGCGGTGCTCCACGAAGGCCCGGGCCACCGGGGCCGTGCCCTCGGGCCGCAGGGCGATGTGCCGCCCGCCCTTGTCCTCGAAGTCGTACATCTCCTTGGTGACGACGTCGGTGCCCTCGCCGAGGCGGCGGAAGACGCCGACGTCCTCGAACATCGGCGACTGGATCAGCCCGTAGCCGTGGGTGCGGGCCACCCGCGCGAACAGCGCGATGAGGGCCTCCCAGCGGGCCGACTCGGGGGGCAGCACGTCCTGGGTGCCCTTCGGCGCACGGAACTCAGCTCGGCCAGACACGGTGGGCGAGGCTACCGGCCTCCCGTGATCGGCCCCGAACCGGATCGCCAGGGGTAGGTTCGCGCCGTGCTGCGCCGACCCCGCCCGCACGGTGGTGCCGAGCGACGCCGTCGCCGCCCGGCCGCCCCGAGGTCGCTCCGGCGACCGGCCGGCCTCGCCCTCGCGGCGGCCTGGGCCGTCGTGCCCCTCCTCGTGGACTTCGACGGCCTGTCGCCCCAGGGGCACCGGATGCTGGCGGTGTTCGGCGCGGCCGTCGTCCTGTGGGTCAGCGAGGCCATCCCCCTCCACGCCACCGCGGTGGGGATCATCTTCGCCGAGATCCTCCTCGTGTCCGATCAGGCGCTGGTCGACCTGCCCGCCAGATACGAGGCCCCGCCCTTCGCCGACTTCTACGCCACGCTGGCGCACCCGGTCCTCATGCTGTTCCTCGGCGGGTTCGTCCTGGCCCAGGCGGCCACCGCCTACGGCCTCGACCGGAACCTCGCCGGGGTGCTGCTGCGACCGTTCGGGCGACGACCCGCGGCCATCCTGGCCGGGCTCATGGGCATCACGGCGCTGCTGTCGATGTTCATGTCGAACACGGCCACCACAGCGGCGATGATGGCGGTGGTCCTGCCGGTGGCGGCCGGGCTGCCGGCCGGTGACCCGCTGCGGGCCGGCCTGGTCCTGGCCGTGCCGGTGGCCGCCAACGTGGGCGGGATCGGCACCCCGGTGGGCACGCCCCCGAACGCGATCGCCATCGGCCTCCTCGCCAACGAGGGCGTGAAGGTCGACTTCCTGCGCTGGACGGCGATCGCGGCGCCGGTCGCGCTGGTGCTGCTGGCCCTCGCCTGGCTCGTGCTGCTCCGGCGCTTCCCCACCGAGGTCGACGAGGTGGCGCTCGACGTGGGCGGCGAGTTCGACCGCTCCCGCCCGGCGGTGATCCTCTACATCACCTTCGCGGTGACCGTGGGGCTGTGGTTCACCGAGCCGCTCCACGGGATCGAGACCAGCATCACCGGGTTCCTGCCCGTCGTGGTCCTCCTCGCCACCGGCGTGTTCACCACCGACGACCTCCGCTCGATCAGCTGGGACGTCCTGTGGCTCGTGGCCGGCGGCCTGGCGCTCGGTGCCGGGGTGGCGGCCACCGGCCTCGACGACTGGGTGATCGACCTCGTCGACTGGTCCGACCTGTCGTCGGTGGCGCTCCTCGCCGGCCTGTCCCTCGTCTCGCTGGCCCTGGGCACGGTGATCTCCAACTCGGCCACCGCCAACCTCCTCCTGCCGATCGGGATCTCCCTGGCCGCGTCGGGGGCGGTCGATGCCGAGCCCCTCCTCCTCGGCGCCGTCGTCGCCATCACCTGCTCGCTCGGGATGGCGCTGCCCGTCAGCACGCCGCCGAACGCCATCGCCTACTCGACCGGCCTCGTGAACACGGCGCAGCTGGCCCTCGTCGGCGTCGTGGTCGGCCTCGCCGGGGTGGCGCTCGTCGTCCTGGTGGCCCCACCGGTGTGGGACCTGCTGGGCCTGGTGCCGTGACCGCCCCGCACCCCCCGGTGCGGATCCTCGTCGTCGAGGGCGACGGCGAGGTGCGGCGACGGCTCGTCGCCGACCTCGAGGCGCTGCTCGACGAGCGGGCCGAGGTCCGCGCCGTGGCGACGGCGGCCGAGGCGCTGGCCGCCGCCCACCGAGCGGTGGGCGACGGCGGGCTGCTCCCCCTCGCGCTGATCGAGCGGACCCTGCCCGACGGCAGCGGCGGGGCGGTGGCGACGCAGCTGCACGAGGACCCGGCGCTCGCCCCCACCCGCAAGGTGCTGCTCACGAGCGAGCCGTCGCTCAAGGACGTCGGGTCGGCGCTCTCCCACGGCGCCGTGCACGGGATGCTCCACCGGCCGTGGACGCGCACCGGCCTGCGCGAGCACGTCGGCGCCCACCTCCGGCCGCTCGCCGCGCAGCACCCCGTGCTCGCCGAGCGCTTCGGCGACCTGCTCGAGGCCGCGGCGGGGCCGCCGCGGCCCGCCGACGTCGAGGCCGTCCCCGACGACGTGGCCTCGGTGCTCCTCGACCCCACCATCGACGACGCGGCCATCGAGCGCCTCATGGTGGAGGTGCTCGACGCCGCGCTCGGCGAACCGCCCCGGCTGCGGGTGGCGCCCGGCGCGGTGCTCATCGAGGAGGGCGACGACGTCGGCGGGATCTACGTCGTCCTCGACGGGGAGGTGGCGCTCAGCCGCCACGACGAGGGCGGCCGCCACCTGCTGCACAGCGCGTCGACCGGCCCGATCCTCGGCCTGCTGTCGCTCACCGGCCACAAGCGGGCGTTCCTGCGCTGCGAGGCGGTGACCGACGTGCTCGTCATCCCCCTGACCGTCGAGCAGCTGAGCCGGGCGCTGGCCGCCGAGCCCCGCCTCGGTGCGCTGCTGACCCGGGTGCTGCTGACCTCGCTGGCCCGCCGCCTCCGCCGCGCCGACGAGCTCCAGGTGGAGGTGGACCGGCTCAACCGCGACCTCGCCGCCGAGCGCGACGAGCTGAGCGCCGCCCTGCGGTCGCTCGCCGAGGCCGAGGCCCAGCTCGTGCACCAGGCTCGCCTGGCCACGCTCGGCGAGCTGGCCGCCGGCGTGGCCCACGAGCTCAACAACCCGGCCGCCGCGCTCCAGCGGGCCAGCGAGCACCTGGCCGAGGACGTCCGGACGATCCTCGGCCCGACCTCCCCGGTGGCCCGGGCCTTCGACGCTGCGCGCACCGAGCCGCCGATGAGCACCGCCGACGCCAGGGCCGGGCGCCAGCGCCTCGCCGACGAGCTGGCCGCCGCCGGCGTGGAGGACCGCCGTCTCGCCGGTCGCCTGTGGGCGGCAGGCCTGCGGGACCTCGAGACGATCACCGCCACCCTCGGGACGGTCCGAGGCCGGGTCCGGCGGCGGCGCCAGCTCCCCTCGGCGGCCGAGCTGGCCGAGCGGCTGGGCCCGATCGAGGCTGGGGCCCGGGCCGGCACCGCCGTGCGGGGGATCCAGCTCGCCACCGAACGGGTGCTGGCCCTCGTCGGCGGGCTGCGGGCCTACCTCCGCGGCGGCGAGGCCGACGAGCCGTTCGTCGACGGGGTGGACCTGGCCCAGGGGCTCGACGACGCCGTCCGCCTCCTCGGGCACCGCCTCCGCCGGGCCACGATCGAGCGTCGCTACGCCCCGGCCCCCGCCATCACGGGCCAGCCGGGGGCGCTCCAGCAGGTGTGGACCAACCTGCTCGCCAACGCCGTGGAGGCGGGCGGCGACGAGGTGACCATCGAGCTGGCCGTGGCGCCGGCCACCACCCCGGAGGGGGCGCCGGCCGTCCGGGTGACCGTCACCGACGACGGGCCCGGCATCCCCGAGGGGTTGGCGGAGCGGATCTTCGAGCCGCGGTTCACCACCAAGCACGGCCAGGTCACCTTCGGCGTGGGCCTGGGGCTCAGCATCAGCCGCCGGATCGTCGAGGCCCACGGCGGCACGATCTCGGTCGAGTCCACGGCCGGGCGTACGGTGTTCACCGTGGTCCTCCCGGTCACCCACCCCGCCGAGGCCGGTCGATGAGCGAGCTCGTCGTGCTCGTGGTCGAGGACGAGCCGGAGGTGCGCGACGCCCTCGTGCGGGACCTCCAGCCCCTGGCGGCCAGCGTGCGGATCGAGGTGGCCGACGACGCCGAGGACGCGGAGGCCGTGGTGCGGGAGGTGGCCGAGGCCGGCGACGTGCTCGGCCTCGTGCTGGCCGACCACCGGCTCCCCGGCCGCACCGGCGTGGACCTCCTCGTCGACCTCGCCGAGGACCCCGACCACGTGGGGGTCACCCGCAAGGTGCTCGTCACCGGGCAGGCCGACCACGCGGACACGATCCGGGCCGTCAACGAGGCCGGGCTCGACCACTACATCGCGAAGCCGTGGGACGCCGAGGAGCTGCGGGCCGTGGCGCGCGCCGCGCTCACCGACGCCGTCCTCGACGCCGGGCTCGACCCGCTGCCCTTCGTGGCCGACCTCGACGGCCCCCGCCTGCTCGAGGCCTACCGGCGCCGGGCCAGCGACCGCTGACGGGTCGGCGACGCCCCGACGCCTCCGGCGCTACCGGACGGCGAGGAGGTCGACCACGAACACGAGCGTCTCGTCGGGGCCGATGACCCCGCCGGCGCCCTGGCGGCCGTAGGCGAGGTGGGGCGGGATCACGATCCGGCGGCGGCCGCCGACGCGCATGCCGGCCACCCCCTGGTCCCAGCCCTTGATGACCTGCCCGGCCCCGAGGCCGAAGCTGAGCGGCTCGCCCCGGTCCCAGGAGGCGTCGAACTGCTTGCGGGTCCGCCACGACACGCCCACGTAGTGGACGTCGACCTGGTGGCCGGCGGTGGCCTCGGCGCCGTCGCCGACCTCGAGGTCCTCGGTGACCAGCTCGGTGGGCGGGGCCTCCCCGGCGGGCACGTACACGTGGGGCTTGTCGTCTGCGGGCATCCGGCGAACCTACACCGCTCCCCTACGCTCCCTCCCCATGTCCGCCCCCACGCCCCCCGTCGCCCCCCGCCGACCCAGGACCCTGCGCGCGCACGGCGACGAGCGCGTCGACGACTGGTACTGGCTGCGCAGCGACTCCCGCGACGACCCGGAGGTGCTCGCCCACCTCGAGGCCGAGAACGCGTACGTGAAGGCGGCCCTCGCCCACACCGAGCCCCTGCAGGCCGAGCTGTTCGAGGAGATGAAGGGCCGCATCAAGGAGACGGACCTGTCGGTCCCCTACCGCAAGGGGCGCTGGTGGTACTTCGCTCGCACGGTCGAGGGCCAGCAGTACCCGATCTTCTGCCGCACCTCGGTGGAGCCGCCCAACGAGCTGCCCGCGGACGCACCCGTGCCCGGCGAGGAGGTGGTGCTCGACATGAACGCGCTCGCCGGCGACAGCGACTACTTCGCGATGGGGGCCTACGACGTGTCCCCCTCCCAGCACCTGGTCCTCTACTCGACCGACCACGACGGCTCGGAGCGCTACACGATGCGGGTCCGGGACCTGCGCACCGGGGAGGACCTGCCCGACCTCATCCCCGAGACGACCTACGGCACGGCGTGGGCGGGGGACGACACGTTCTTCTACGTCCGCCAGGACGCGGCGATGCGCCCGTACCAGGTGTGGCGCCACCGCCTCGGCACCGACCCGGCCGCGGACGAGCTCGTGTTCGAGGAGCCCGACGAGCGGTTCTTCGTGTCCGTCGGGCTCAGCCTCACGGAGACGTGGGTGCACATCACCACCGCGTCGAAGGTCACCACCGAGGAGCACCTCGTCCCGGCCGCCGATCCCACCGCTGCGCCGCGCTGCGTGCAGCCCCGGGAGCAGGGCGTGGAGTACGAGGTCGCCCACGCCCCAACCCCCACCGAGGACCGCTTCCTCATCCTCACCAACGCCGACGGGGCGGTGAACTTCGCGCTGATGAGCGCACCGGTGGCGACCCCGGGCCGGGAGCACTGGCGGGAGGTGGTCCCCCACCGTCCGGACGTGAAGCTCGAGGGCGTCAGCGCGTTCGCCGGGCACATCGTGCGCTACGAGCGCCGGGAGGGCGTCCGGCGGATCGTCGTCACCGGCTACGACGACGGTCGCGAGCGGGAGCTCAAGATGCCCGAGCCGGTGTACGACACCGCGCCGGGCACGAACGCCGAGTTCGAGACCACCCGCCTGCGCTTCACCTACACCTCGCTCGTCACCCCCGGGACGCTCTACGAGGAGGACCTCGCCACCGGCGAGCGGCACCTCCTCAAGCAGACCGAGGTGCTCGGCGGCCACGACCCCGCCGACTACGAGACCGGTCGGGCCTGGGCCACCGCGCCCGACGGCACCCGCGTCCCCATCTCGTGGGTGCACCGGGCCGGGGTGCCCCGGGACGGGTCCGCCCCCTGCCTCCTCTACGGGTACGGCTCCTATGAGGCGTCGATGGACCCGACGTTCTCGATCCTGCGCCTGTCGCTGCTCGATCGCGGCTTCGTGTTCGCCATCGCCCACGTGCGCGGCGGCGGGGAGCTGGGTCGACCCTGGTACGAGGACGGCAAGGAGCTGCGCAAGCGCAACACGTTCACCGACTTCATCGCCTGCGCCGAGCACCTCGTGGCCGAGGGCTTCACGTCCCCGGAGCGGCTCGTGGCCCGGGGCGGCTCGGCCGGCGGCCTGCTCATGGGCGCGGTGGCCAACCTGCGCCCCGACCTCTTCGCCGCCATCGTCGCCGAGGTCCCGTTCGTGGACTGCCTCACGACGATCATGGACGAGACGCTGCCGCTCACCGTCACCGAGTGGGAGGAGTGGGGCAACCCGGTCGAGGACCCAGCGGTGTACGAGTACCTGAAGGGCTACAGCCCCTACGACAACGTGAGGCCCCAGCCCTACCCGGCCATCCTGGCCACCGCCGGCCTCAACGACCCGCGGGTGTCCTACTGGGAGCCGGCCAAGTGGGTGCAGAAGCTGCGGGCCAGCACGACGAGCGGCCGGCCGATCTACCTGAAGACCGAGATGGGAGCCGGCCACCAGGGGCCGAGCGGCCGCTACGACACCTGGAAGGACGAGGCGTTCGTGTTCGCCTTCGTCCTCGACGCCCTCGGGATGGTGCCGACCGGCTGAGCCCGCTCAGGGCAGCTGGACGGGTCCGTGGCAGCCGGCCGCGCTCCCCCACCGAGCCTGCACCCGCACCTGCGGGGGCCCGGGGAGGGGGTCGCCGGGCGGGGCCGGCACCGCTGCCTCCCAGGTCCGCACCTCCCCGGGGGCGATCAGCACGGAGGGCGCCGTCACCGGCACCGGCTCGGCCGCGCCAGGGAGGAGGACGGTGAGGGACGTCACCACGATCCCCTGCGGGCCGTGGTTCGCGATCGTCCCCTGGACGGCGACGAGGGGCTGGACCTCGTCGCCGGCGGGGCCGACGACCTCGGCCTCCGCGGCGACGGTGCCGCTCGGGCAGGCGGTGGGGTCGGGCCCGGAGGCGGGTGGGTCGGTCCAGGTGGGCGCCGCGGGCACCGAGGTGACCGCCGTGGTGGTGGTCGCGGGCGCGGCGGTGGTCGGCCCCGGGTCCGGCAGGACCACGGGAGGCTCCGGCGGCGGTGGGGGCACGGCGACGTCGAGCTCGGGCGGGGCCGGGGGCGCGTAGTCGGGACCGAGCTCGCACTCGGGCTCCGGCGGATCGGGCGCGGCGATCGCCGCGGCCACGGCGTCGGCCACCCGGTCGCTGGCGTGCACGATCCTGACGTGCTCCCCCGGGTCGTCGAGCACCGCCCGGGTCACCACCCCGGCGACGGTCCCGTCGCCGCGGAGGGCCGGGCCGCCGCTGCTGCCCCGGTCCACCGGCGCGTCGGAGAGGAGCGCGTCGACGACCTCGCCGACCCCGGCGGCCTGGAGCAGCGAGCCGTAGGAGACGGTGAACGCGTGGTCGGGCCGGGGGTAGCCGAGCACCACGAGGCGCTCGTGGAGCTGGAGCGACGACGTCGGCGCCCACGCCAGGGCTCCGCCGAGCCGCTCGTCGAGCTCGATCACCGCCACGTCGAGCCGCCGGTCGCCGCCGATCACCCGACCCTGGCGCACCTCTCCTCGGCGGGAGCGCAGCTGCGGGGCCGGGTCGTGGGCGATCACGTGGTGGTTGGTGACGAGGTGGCGCTCGTCCACCGCGAACGCGGAGCCCACCCCCGTCCAGCCGCACCCCTCCGTCTCGACCCGCCACACAGCGTCGCCGTGGCGGTCGGCCAGCAGCTCGACGGGGAGCGGCTCGCTCCGCCCCAGGTCACCGTCGCCGGTCCCGCCGGACGCGACGCAGGCGCTGAGCACGCCC
>DATGRC010000126.1:0-7121 GCA_035303865.1 Acidimicrobiales bacterium | reverse complement strand
GACGGCTGGGTGTACTACGAGACCGTCGGCGGCGGCGAAGGCGGCCACCCGCATCGGCCTGGCATGAGCGGCGTGCACACGGCGATGACCAACTCCAAGAACACGCCCATCGAGGCCCTCGAGCGGCACTACCCGCTGCGGGTGCTGCGCTACCGGCTGCGGCAGCGGAGCGGCGGTGCGGGTCTGCACCCGGGCGGCGACGGCATCGAGCGCGACCTCGAGGTGCTGGAGGACTGCACGGTCAGCCTGATCACCGAGCGTCGGGTCAGCGCGCCGTGGGGCCTCGCCGGCGGCGGTCCGGGGGCGACGGGGGAGTGCTGGGTCCTGCCCGCCGGCGACGAGGCGCACGCCGAGCCGCTGCCCGACAAGTGCACGATCCGGCTGCGGGCCGGCGACGTCCTCCGCATGCGCACGCCCGGCGGAGGAGGCTGGGGGCCGGTCGTCAGCTGAGGTGGCGCCGAGCCCAGGCGAGGGCGCCGGGGGCGATGCCCTTCATCTTCGGGACCTCCACGAGCGCCGTCACGACGAGGGCGGTGCCGCCCGGGAGAGCGTCCTTGAGGGCGTGGTACACCGCCGAGCGGGACGCGTCGCTGTGCACGAGCACGAGTCGGTCGGCCACCGGTCGGATCTCCTCCCACGGCCCGTCGGTGGAGCGGGCGACATCGGCTCCTGCGTAGACGAGGTAGAGCACCGACCCTCGCTACCCGGGGATGAGCCAGATCAGCCGAAGGCGCCGACGGCGACCACGCGCACCACCGCCTCGCCGGCCTCGTCGGAGGCGTCGAGGTCCACCTCGGCGGTGATCGACCAGTCGTGGTCGCCCGCGGGATCGGCGAGGATCTGGCGGGCGGTCCAGCGGCGGCCGGTCTCGTCGAGCACCAGGAACCGGGCGCTGCGGGCATCCGCGTCGACGCCGATCTCGCCGTGGGCCCCGAAGTACGGCTCGAGCGCCTCGCGCCAGCGCGCCGCCGTCCACCCGTCGCCCTCGTCGAGCTCGCCGAGCGCCTCCCAGCGGCGAGCGGCGGCCAGCTCGACCCGGCGGAACAGCTCGTTGCGGACGAGCACCCGGAAGGCCCGCAGGTTGGCGGTGACCGGTGGTGGGGCGTGGTCCACGGCGGCGTCGGCCGGGGGCTGCTCGGGCAGCTCCTCGGGGTGGGCGAGCGCCTCCCACTCGTCGAGGAGGCTGGAGTCCGTCTGACGGACGATCTCGCCGAGCCACTCGGTGATCTCGTACAGCTCGTCGGTCTTCGCCGACTCCGGCACGGTCTGCACGAGCGCCTTGTAGGCGCTCGACAGGTAGCGCAGCAGCGTCCCCTCCGAGCGGGCCAGGCCGTAGTGGGCCACGTAGTCGCCGAAGGTCATCGCCTGCTCCCACATGTCCCGCACGATCGACTTGGGCGACAGCTCGTGGTCGGCCACCCACGGCTGGCCGCGCCGGTACATGGCGAAGGCGGGCTCGAGGACGTCGGCCAGCGGCCGGGGGTGGGTGACCTCCTCGAGCCGCGCCATCCGCTCCTCGTACTCGACGCCCGCTGCCTTCATCTCGGCGACGAGGTCGCCCTTCGCCTTGTTCGTCTGCGCCGCGAGCACCACGCCGGGGTCGTCGAGGATCGCCTCGACCACCGACACCACGTCGAGCGCGTGGTCGGGGCTGGCCGGGTCGAGCAGGTCGAGGGCGGCCAGCGCGAACGGGGCGAGCGGCTGGTTGAGGGCGAAGTCCTCCTGCAGGTCCACCGTCACCCGGACCGTGCGGCCCTCGGCGTCGGGCTCGTCGAGCCGCTCCACCACGCCGGCGGCGAGGAGCGACCGGTAGATGGCGATGGCTCGCCGGACGTGCTGGCGCTGGGCCTTGCGGGGCTCGTGGTTGTCGAGCAGCAGGTGCTTGAGGGCCGCGCACCCGTCGCCGGGCCGGTCGAGGACGTTGAGCAGCATCGAGTGCGACACCGCGAAGCTCGACGTCAGCGGCTCCGGCTCGGCCTCCACGAGGCGCCGGAACGTGGCCTCGCCCCAGGACACGAACCCCGGCGGCGGCTGCTTGCGAACCACCTTGCGCCGCTTCTTCGGGTCGTCGCCCGCCTTGGCCAGCGCCTTCTCGTTCTCCACGACGTGCTCCGGCGCCTGGACCACGACCGAGCCCCGGTCGTCGAACCCGGCCCGGCCGGCCCGGCCCGCGATCTGGTGGAACTCCCGGGCGGTGAGGTGGCGGACCCGCGCGCCGTCGTACTTCGACAGGGCGGTGAACAGCACGGTGCGGATCGGCACGTTGATCCCCACGCCGAGCGTGTCGGTCCCGCAGATCACCTTGAGCAGCCCGGCCTGGGCTAGGCGCTCCACCAGCCGCCGGTACTTCGGCAGCATGCCCGCGTGGTGCACGCCCACCCCGGCCCGCACGTAGCGGGAGAGGGCCCGCCCGAAGCCGGGGCCGAAGCGGAAGTCGCCGATCAGCTCGGCGATCGCGTCCTTCTCCTCCCGGGTGCACAGGTTCGTGCTCGTCATCGACTGGGCCCGCTCCACCGCCTGGGCCTGCGTGAAGTGCACGACGTACACCGGCGCCCGGCCGTCGGCGATCAGGTCCTCGATCGTCTCCAGCACCGGCGTCACCCGGTACTCGAAGTCGAGCGGCACCGGACGGGTCGCGGAGCGCACCGTCACCGTGGGGCGACCCGTGCGCCGGGTCAGGTCCTCCTCGAAGCGCGAGACGTCGCCGAGCGTCGCCGACATCAGCACCATCTGGGCCTGCGGCACGGTGAGCAGCGGCACCTGCCACGCCCAGCCCCGGTCGGGCTCGGCGTAGAAGTGGAACTCGTCCATGACGACCTGGCCGATGTCGGCCCGCTCGCCGTGGCGCAGCGCGATGTTGACCAGCACCTCCGCCGTGCAGCACACGATCGGCGCCTCGGGGTTCACCGCCGCGTCGCCGGTCATCATCCCGACGCGCTCCCGCCCGAACGTGGCGCACAGGTCGAAGAACTTCTCGCTGACGAGCGCCTTGATCGGCGCCGTGTAGAAGGAGCGGCGCCCGTCGGCCAGCGCGGCGAGCTGCGCCCCGGCGGCCACGAGGCTCTTGCCCGACCCGGTCGGCGTGTTCACGATCACGTTCGACCCGGCGAGCACCTCGATCAGCGCCTCCTCCTGCGCGGGGTAGAGGGTGATCCCCCGCTCGCCGGCCCACGACACGAAGGCGTCGAGGACGGCGTCGGGGTCGGTCCCGGGCGGGACGAGGTCGCCGAGGGTCATGAGCCCCCCATCCTGCCCGGCCACCGCCGAGGTGCGTCGACCACCGCCTGCGCCGGCCGCAGTTCGCCCCTTGACCGCTCAGTCAATAGGCTGCGCAGCCATGGATCTCAACGGCATCTCAGCGATCGTCACCGGGGGCGCCTCTGGCCTCGGTGAGGCCACCGTCCGTCAGCTCGCCGCCCGCGGCGCCAAGGTCGTCGTCGTCGACATGAACGCCGACAAGGGCGAGGCCGTGGCCAAGGACGTCGGTGGCGTCTTCGCCCAGGCCGACGTCACCAACACCGAGCAGGTGATCGCCGCCGTCGAGGCCGCCAAGGAGATGGGGCCGCTGCGTGCGCTCGTCACCGCGGCCGGCATCGGCTGGGCCACCCGCACCATCGGCAAGGACGGCCAGTACGAGTCGGCCTTCGACCTCGACGTGTACCGCAAGGTCCTCGAGGTCAACCTCGTCGGCACCTTCAACTGCATCCGCCTGGCCGCCACCGCCATGAGCCAGACCGAGCCCCTCGAGGACAACGAGCGGGGCGCCATCGTCACCGTCGCCTCCGTCGCCGCCTTCGACGGCCAGATCGGCCAGGCCGCCTACTCCGCCTCCAAGGGCGGCGTCGTGGGCATGACCCTCCCCGTCGCCCGCGACCTCGCTGCCGTCGGCGTGCGCGTCAACTGCATCGCCCCCGGCCTCATCGACACCCCGATCTACGGCGAGGGCGAGGCCTCCGAGGCGTTCAAGGAGCGCCTGAAGCGCGACGTGCTCTTCCCGGACCGCCTCGGCAAGGCCGAGGAGTTCGCCACCATGGCCATCGAGCTCCTCTCCAACAGCTACATGAACGCCGAGACGATCCGCGTCGACGGCGGGGTGCGCATGCAGCCCAAGTGATCGCTTCGGTCCTGAGGCTCCGCCTCGGGATCGAGCCTCCTGTCGTGACGGCCGCCCCTCGGGGCGGCCGTCGCTGTCTCGGCGTGGGCGCGCGTCGGGGCGGGACGCGGCGTGGCGCCGGCTACGTCGGGGGCTGGGCGTGCAGGACTGCCTGCAGGGCGGCGTCGATGGTCTCGTGCTGGAACCGGAAGCCGGACTGCTGGAGCTGCTCGGGGACGGCTCGCTTGCTCTCGAGGAGGAGGGTTTCGGCCAGCTCGGCGCCGAGCAGGAGCTTGGGGGCGAAGGCGGGGACGGGCAGGAACGTGGGGCGACCGAGGGCCTGTCCGACGGCCCGAGTGAACTCGGCGTTGGTCACCGGGTTCGGGGCGCACAGGTTGACCGGGCCCGACACGTCGGCGTCGAACAGGTGGCGGATGGCCCGGAGCTGATCGGCCAGCGTGATCCAGCTCCACCACTGGCGCCCGGACCCGATGCGGCCCAGCAGGCCGAAGCGGGCCAGGGACAGCATCCGGGGGAGCGCGCCGCCCCGGCGGTCGAGGACGATGCTCGTGCGTAGGAGGGCCACCCGGATCCCGGCCGCCTCGGCGGGGGCGGTGGCCTCCTCCCAGTCCCGCACCACGTCGGCCAGGAACGTCGAGCCCCGGCTTGAGCGCTCGGTCAGCACCTCGTCGCCCCGGTCGCCGTACGCGTCGATCCCCGAGCCGGACACGAGCACGGCGGGCTTGGCGTCGAGCCCGGCCAGCGCCTCGGCGAGCAGCGTGGTGCTCGCCACCCGGCTGTCCCGGATGCGGCGCTTCTGCTCGTCGCTCCAGCGCTTGTCCGCGATCCCCTCGCCGGCCAGGTGCACCACCGCGTCGACCCCCTCGAGCGCGCTCGCGTCGAGCACGCCGGCGGCCGGATCCCAGCGGATCGCGCCCGGGCCGGATGCCGACCGACCGACGCGCCGCACCTCGTGGCCGTCGCCCTCGAGGTCGGCGGCGAGGGCCGAACCGATGAACCCGCTCGCTCCCGTGATGGCGACGCGCACCAGCTCCCCCTCCACCTCGTGGCCCGGCAGCGTTACGGTACCGCCGCGCTCGACGGGAGCGCGTCCGACCAACGGAGGTGCCTGATGTTCCAAGACTTCAAGAAGTTCCTGATGCGAGGCAACGTCGTCGACCTGGCGGTCGCCGTGGTCATCGGCGCCGCGTTCGGGGCCGTGGTCACCTCGCTGGTCGACGGGATCATCAACCCGATCGTGGGCCTCGTCGGTGGCAAGGACCTGAGCGGTTGGGTCATCACCCTGAAGGACGCCACCGCCACCGACCCGGCCGTCGAGCTGCGGTGGGGCGCGGTGCTGAGCTCGATCATCGACTTCGTCCTCATCGCGGCCGCCATCTTCTTCCTGATCGTGAAGCCGATGAACGCGATGGTGGAGCGGCGTCGTCGGGGCGAGGAGCCGGCCGAGGACACGCCGGCCCCGTCGGACGAGGCCGTCCTCCTCACCGAGATCCGGGACCTGCTGGCCCAGCGCAGCAGCTGAGCCTCCGGCTGTCCGGCCCGCAGCGACCACCCGTAGGATCGGCGGTCCGACGAGCCGCGCTCGGCTCGTCGCGCACCTCCCATGAGCACCCGTCACCTCATCCTCGCCGCCCTGCTCTGCGGGATCGTCATCCTCCTGGCCGCTGCGGTGCAGTTCTGGATGATCCTGAGCTGACCGTGGTCGGCTCGCCGCGTCCTGCCCCGGGTCGCCCGTGCGGCCGCGCCTGCACGAGCCCGAGCTGGCCGCGGTGAGCCGCCTGCGCGGCCTGCTCCGGCGGGCCCTCCAGCGGCTCCGCCGCCGACCGCCCGCCCCGGTGCGAGGCCCGGCCGACGCGCCGGCGGCGCGGTCGCGCGCGCCCCGCGAGCAGCCGCGGCCGGACCCCGACCCCCGATCCGAGGCCCCGGGGCGGGCCGGTAGCATCGGAGCCGAGTTCCCCCATCCGGCCCCACTCCTGGAGGTGGTCCCCACGGCCGAGCACTACGACGTCGTCGTCATCGGCGGCGGCCCCGGCGGCTACGCGGCGGCGCTCTACGGCGCCTCAGCCGGGCTCAACATCGCGATGATCGAGAAGAACAAGCTCGGCGGCACGTGCCTCAACGTGGGCTGCATCCCGGCCAAGGAGCTGCTGGAGACGGCCGCCACCTACCTCCACGTCAAGGAGGCTGCCGAGTTCGGCGTGCAGGTCGGCGAGCCCACCCTGGACTGGGCCACCTCCCTCGAGCGCAAGGAGAGGATCGTCAACCAGCTCGTCAGCGGGCTGGGCAGCCTCCTCAAGGGCCGGAAGGTCACGGTGCTCGACGGGCACGGCCGCCTCCACGCCGGCCGCAAGGTCACCGTCAGCGGCGGCAGCTCCGGCGACGTCGAGCTCACCGCGGACGCGGAGATCATCGCCACCGGCTCCGTCCCCCGCACCCTGCCCGGCTTCGACGTGGACGGCACGGTCGTCATGACCTCCGACGAGGTGCTCTCCATGCCGGAGGTGCCGGCCACGGCCGCCGTCATCGGTGGCGGGGTCATCGGCTGCGAGTTCGCGTCGATGATGAGCGACCTCGGCACCCAGGTCACGATCCTCGAGGCCCTGCCGAAGATCCTCCCCGGGCTCGACAAGGACGTCACCCGCGTCCTCGAGCAGTCGTTCAAGAAGCGCGGCGTCGACATCCGCACCGGCGTGACCGTCGAGGGCCACACGCCCCGCGACGGCGGCGGCACCACCGTCCAGGTGAGCGGCGAGTCGCTCGACGTCGACGTGGTCGTCGTCTCGGTCGGCCGTCGCCCCAACACCGACGACCTCGGGCTCGACGGCACCGCCGTCGCGGTCACCGATCGCGGCTTCATCGATGTCGACGGGATCTGCCGCACGGGCGAGGACGGCGTGTGGGCCGTGGGCGACGCCATCGCCGGCCCGGCGTTGGCCCACATCGCCTTCATGGAGGGCATGGTCGCCGTCCAGGACATCCTCGGCGAGGATCCGCCGGGCATCGACTA
>DATGRC010000125.1:0-2386 GCA_035303865.1 Acidimicrobiales bacterium | reverse complement strand
GGGTCGAGGTAGTCGCCCTCGCCGTCGACGTCGGCCAGGCCAGCGAGGACTGGGACGTGGTGCGCGAGCGCGCCAAGGCGGCCGGCGCGGTGGAGGCGGTGGTGATCGACGCGCGCCAGGAGTTCGCCGACGACTTCGTTGCCCCCGCTCTCAAGGCCAACGCCATGTACGAGGGTCGCTACCCCCTCGTGTCCGCGCTCTCGCGGCCGGTGATCGTCAAGCACCTGGTGGAGGCGGCGCGCACCCACGGTGCCGACGCAGTGGCCCACGGCTGCACCGGGAAGGGCAACGATCAGGTCCGCTTCGAGGTCTCCACCCGAGCCCTGGCGCCCGACCTGGAGGTGATCGCCCCGGTGCGTGGCTGGGGTATGACCCGCGAGGACTCCATTCTCTACGCCTACCGCCACGACATCCCGATCCAGGCCACCAAGGAGAAGGTGTACTCGATCGACGACAACATCTGGGGCCGGGCCATCGAGTGCGGCGAGATGGAGGATCCGTGGACCCGCCCGCCGGAGGGCGTGTGGCTCCTCACCAAGCCCACCGAGACCGAGCCCCGCGACGTCGAGATCTCCTTCGAGGCCGGCGTGCCGGTGGCCGTCGACGGCGAGTCCCTCACCCCGCTCGGGGTGATCCAGCGGCTCAACGACCTCGTGGGCGGCTACGGCTGGGGCCGCATCGACATCGTCGAGAACCGCCGGGTGGGCATCAAGAGCCGGGAGACCTACGAGTGCCCGGGCAGCCTGGCGCTGATCATGGCCCACCGCGACCTCGAGGGCCTCTGCCTCGAGCGGGACCTCCAGCGGGAGAAGGCCCGCCTCGAGCCCCGCTACGCCGAGCTGGTCTACGACGGCCTGTGGTTCAGCCCCCTCAAGCAGGCCCTCGACGCGTTCATGGTCGAGAGCCAGCGGTACGTGACCGGCGACGTCCGGCTGCGGCTGTCGCCCGGGTCCTGCCAGGTGACCGGCCGGCGCAGCCCGCACAGCCTCTACGACTACGGCCTCGCCACCTACGACGCGGCCGACACGTTCCGCCACGAGGACTCGGCCGGGTTCGTGCGGCTCTGGGGCCTGTCCGTGGAGACCTGGGCCGGCGTGCAGGGCCAGCTCGGCACCGCGCCGCAGGCCCACCCGCAGGGCCCCGACGAGGTCTGATGGCCACCCTCTGGCACGGCCGCTTCGAGGGCGGACCGGCCGAAGAGCTGCTCGCCTACACGGTGAGCCTGCCCTTCGACCAGCGCCTCGCCCCCGACGACATCGCCGGCTCCCGGGCCCACGTCCGGGGGCTGGTGCGAGCCGGGGTGCTCACCGAGGCCGAGCGCGACGCCGTGCTCGGGGCCCTCGACCAGGTCGAGCGCGAGCTGGCCGAGGGCAGCTTCGAGTTCACCCCGGCCGACGAGGACATCCACACCGCCGTCGAGCGCCGGGTCACCGAGCTGGCCGGCCCGGCCGGCGCCAAGCTCCACACCGGCCGGAGCCGCAACGACCAGGTCGCCACCGACCTGCGGCTGTACGCCAAGCGGGCGCTGCTCGACGTGGCGCAGCGGGTGCTGGCCCTGCAGGAGGTGCTGGCCGCTCGCGCGGACGAGGTCGGCGACGCTTACCTGCCCGGCTACACCCACCTGCAGCGGGCGCAGCCGGTGCTCGTCGCCCACCACCTCCTCGCGCACGGCTGGGCGCTGGCCCGCGATGTCGACCGGCTCCTCGACTGCCGGCGCCGGCTCGACGTGTCTCCCCTCGGGGCCGGCGCGCTGGCCGGCTCGTCGATCCCGCTCGATCCCGACGGGGTGGCCGCCGACCTCGGCTTCGCCGCCCGCTTCGAGAACAGCCTCGACGCGGTCAGCGACCGCGACTTCGTGGCTGAGGCCCTCTTCGCGCTGACCATGGTGGGCCTGCACCTGTCCCGCCTCGGCGAGGAGTGGGTGCTGTGGACGAGCGACGAGGTGGGCTTCGCCCGGCTCGACGACGCGTACGCCACCGGCAGCTCGATGCTCCCGCAGAAGAAGAACCCCGACATCGCCGAGCTGGCCCGAGGCAAGGCCGGGCGGCTCATCGGCGACCTCACCGGGCTGCTGGCCACCTTGAAGGCCCTGCCCCTCGCCTACAACCGGGACCTGCAGGAGGACAAGGAGCCCCTGTTCGACGCCGTCGACCAGGTGTCGCTGGCGCTCGGTGCCATCGCCGGGATGATCCGCACCGCCACCTTCGACACCGACCGGATGCGGGCGGCGGCCGACGCGCCGACCGCCGCGGCCACCGACCTGGCCGAGCACCTCGTGGTGCGCGGCACCCCGTTCCGCGAGGCCCACGCCATCGTCGGCGCGCTGGTGCGCGAGTCCCTCGACACCGGCCGACCCCTCTCCGAGCTGGTCGCCGCCCACCCGGAC
>DATGRC010000124.1:0-8054 GCA_035303865.1 Acidimicrobiales bacterium | reverse complement strand
CGCAACCCGTGGGACCTCGACCGCACCCCCGGCGGGTCCTCCGGCGGGGCAGCCGCGGCGCTGGCCGCCGGGCTCACCCCGCTCGAGCTGGGCAGCGACAGCGCTCGACGTCGCGCTGCCCTTCGACGGCCAGCGCCCCCGACGACGACGGCGAGGGCGGGGTGGGGGACGCACCCCCGCCGGGTCGACACCGCCGCCTGGGGCACCACAGCCGACGGGTGGTTGGCGGACCCCGGCAACGGGGAGACCAGGGGAATGCAACGCACGCTCACCGCCCACCTGGATCTGGCCCTCCGCCGAGGGGACGCCGGGCTGTACGGCCTCGGCGCCACCGATCCAGTCGACGAGCGGGACGCGCTGCTCGCCCTGGCCGTGATCCACGACCTCCACCTGGGCCCGATCGACCGGGTCGGCCCGGCGGTGCGCTTCCAGCACCACCCGGTCGTGGCCGAGCTGAAGGCCCGGCTCGAGTCCGAGGTGCTGCGCCCCATGCCCCAGCCCACCGGCGACGCCCCCGACGATGCGGTGCGCGAGATGCGCCGCATCGGGCGCCTCGACGCCATCCCGGCCGTGTACGACTGGCTGGCCGAGGACGCCACCTGGGAGCAGCTCGTCGACTTCCTCGCCCTCGAGGGCGGACCCGACGCCGGCTTCGACGACCTTGTCGCCGTCTGCCAGGTCGGCCTGGCCGGCGAGCCGAAGCTGGAGCTGGCCCGCAACTACTGGGACGAGATGGGCCGCGGCGACGCCAGCCGCGTCCACACCGAGCTCCACCACCTCCTGTGCCGGGCCATCGACATGCCCGCGGTGGGTCGCCACGCCCAGCCCACGAGCGGCCTGCGCCGCACGGCCCTCGGCAACGTGCTCGCCACCAACCGGTACCTGCAGCCCGAGCTCGTCGGGGCCCTCGGGCTCCTCGAGCTCCAGGCCGGGCCCCGCTGCCGCAAGGTCGTGCGCGCCATGGAGCGCCTCGGGGCCAGCGACGAGGCGCTCGCCTTCTACGTGGAGCACGCCGAGGTGGACCCCCACCACGGCAAGGGATGGGTGGACAACGTCATCGCCCCGCTGGCCGCCGACCCGGCGTGGGCCGAGCGGATGGTGCTCGGCGCTCGGTGGCGCTCCGAGATCAACGCCGCCTTCTTCGCCGAGATGGCCGAGCGCTGCGTGCCCGGCCACCGAGGCGGCGGCACCGCCAGCGAGTCGACCCTGGTGACCGCCTGAGCGACGGCGCTACCGGCGCCCGACCGGCTCGAGGGTGAGCAGCTCGGCCAGCGACCGCACGTGCGGGTGCTCGCTCGACGGGCAGACCCCGTACGGGTCCATGTGCACCGACTGCAGCCCGCAGGCCGCCGCGCCGTCCACGTCGTAGACGACGCTGTCGCCTACGTGGAGCACCCGGGCCGGCTCGAGGTCGCCGAGCCCGGTCAGCGTGGCCTCGTACATCGCCGGGTCAGGCTTCCCGACACCGACCACCCCCGAGTCGGTCACCACCTCCACCTCGACGCCCGGGCCGGGTCCCACCTGCAGCCACTCGTGGCGGCGCAGGTGGTCGGCGATCGTGCCGTCGCTGTTCGAGGTGACCGCCAGCCGCACGCCGGCGTCGACCAGCGCGGCCAGCCCTGCCCGAGCGCCGGGCACCGGCTGGCACCACACCGGCGTGGCCAGGTGCTCGGCCAGGTCGGCGTGGGCTTGCGGCCGGTCGGCTTCGGGGACCCCCACCACCTCGAGGAAGGCGTCGAGGTAGTCGGTGAAGTCCTCCGGCTCCGACGCGGCCCGGTCCACGGCCGCCATCGCCCGGTAGTGGCCGACGCCGAACGCCGCGCGGTCGTAGGTGGTGCCGCAGCGGTCGAGGACGCGCGCGAGGAAGCCGTGGTCGGGGACGACGAGCACGCCGCCGACGTCGAGGCTGACCGCGTCGAAGCCCAGGGCCATAGCCTGCAGAGGATATGAGCGACGATCGCCTGTACTTCCGCCAGCTGCTCGCCGGGCGCGACTTCGCCAAGAGCGACCGGGTGGCCCGCCAGATGGTCAACTTCGTGTACCTGATCGGCGACCGCGAGACCGGCGAGGCGGTGGCGGTCGACCCGGCCTACGACATCCCGGGCCTGCTGGAGATCCTCGACGCCGACGGGATGCGGCTCACCGGGGCGCTGGCCACGCACTACCACCCGGACCACGTGGGCGGGTCGATGATGGGCATCGAGATCGCCGGCATCCGCGAGCTGCTCGCCCTCAACCCGGTGCCGATCCACGTGAACGAGGAGGAGGCCCGGTGGGTGGAGCGAGCCACCGACGTGTCCCAGGGCGAGCTCGTCGCCCACGCGAGCGGCGACACGGTGATGGTGGGCGAGATCCCGATCGAGCTCATCCACACCCCCGGGCACACGCCCGGCAGCCAGTGCTTCTACGTGGCCGACCGCCTGGTCAGCGGCGACACGCTCTTCCTCGAGGGCTGCGGCCGCACCGACCTGCCCGGCGGCGACCCGGCGGCCCTGTACCACAGCCTCCACACGAAGCTGGCCAAGATCCCCGACCACGCCGTGCTGTTCCCGGGGCACCTCTACTCGGCGGAGCCGTCGGCCACGATGGAGGACACCCGCCGCTGGAACTTCGTGCTGGCCCCCCGGACCGAGCGCGAGTGGCTCGCCCTCTTCGGGCGCTGATGGCCGCCCCGAGCACCGTCGGATGAGCCGCGCTCGGTTCGCGATCCTGCTCGCCGTCGCCGCGGTCGCGGTGGCGGGCGCGGCGTTCGCCATCGGGCTCCAGGTCCTCGACGACGAGGGGCCCGACCGGCCGCCGGCCGGGCCGGCCAGCCAGGACGACGACGGCGGCACCGACGGCGCCGACGAGGGGGCCACGTCGTCGACCGCGCCGGCCGACGTCGAGGACGGCCCGCTGCCCAGCCCCTCGTGGGTGCTCGTCGTGTCCTCCGAGGGCGACGAGGCCCGCGCCCGCGAGGTCGCGGAGGTGGTGGCCGCCGCCGGCCACGCCGCCGGGGTGCTGCGCTCGGACGACCACCCGTCGCTCAACCCCGGGTTCTGGGTGGCCTACGCCGGGCCCTACGCCGACGCCGACGCCGCCCGCGCCGCCCGCGACGAGGTGCACGCCGACGGGTTCACGGCGGCCTACGTGCGCTGCGCCGGCACGGTGGAGGACTGCGGCGGCGACCGGCCCCCGGGCGGCGACGACGCCGGCGACGACCCCGACGACGCCGCCTGAGGCACGGCCGCTGGGCCGTGCGACCCAGCGGCGATGGCCCGCGCGGGCCATGGCGGCGCACCACCCGGTGCGGCACGATGACCGGAGGCACCGGGACCGCCTCGGTGCGCACGCGCGATCCGATGAGCGAGCCCGCCCACCCCCGCGACCGCCACCCCAGCCAGCGCCGAGCGCGGGCCGCCCGCCACGCGTGGGCCCCGGCCCCGGCGCTCGTGGCCGCGATCCTCTCGGTGCCCGTGCTGGTCGTGGCTGCCGCGCTGCTCGTGTGGCGCCCGGACTGGCGCGACGTCCAGCCCGCCGTCGTCATCCCGTGGGCGCTGCTCCTGGCCGGCGCCGCGGCCCTCACCGGCTGGCACCTCACCCGCCACCGGGCGCAGCTCGTGGCCTCGGCCGAAGCCGCCACCGCGCTCGCGCTCGAGCGCGAGGAGCGCCTCGACCTCATCGTGTCGTCGCTCCACGAGGGGCTGCTGTTCCAGGACGCCCAGCTGCGCATCCAGGAGTTCAACGAGTCAGCCGCCGAGATCCTCGGCCTGACGGAGCGGAGCCTCGGTCGGCGGCCCGACGAGCTCGGGCCCTGGCAGCTGATCCAGGACGACGGCTCCCCGGTGCCCGAGGAGGCCCACCCCGCCGTGGTGGCCCTGCGCACCGGCACGCGGCAGGTGCGGGTGCGGCTCGGGCTGCGCACCCCGACCCGGACCCGCTGGCTGCAGCTCACGGCGGTCCCCGTCGTCGGCGACGGCGGTGCCGTGGAGGGCGTCATCACCACGTTCTCCGACGTCACCGAAGCGCGCGACACCCGCCACGCGCTGGCCACCACCGAGGCGGCGGCCACCTCCGCCGCCGAAGCCCTGTCGTGGCAGGTCCGCCACGACAGCCTCACCGAGCTCCCCAACCGCGCCGAGCTCGTCGCCCGCGTCGAGGAGGTGATCGCCCGGCGGCGGCGGGCGGCGCTCCTCACGCTCGACCTCGACCGGTTCAAGCAGGTCAACGACACCCTGGGCCACGAGGCCGGCGACCGCGTGCTCGTGGAGGTGGCCCGCCGGCTGCGCGACGCGGTGCGCAGCGACGACGTCGTGGCCCGCATCGGCGGCGACGAGTTCGCCGTGCTCCCCTCCTCCGGTGACCGCACCGAGGTGGTGAACCTCGCCGAGCGGCTCCGCGCCGTCGTGGCCCGACCGCTGTGGCTGTCGCAGGGCACGATCACGCTGTCGACGTCGGTGGGCATCGCGTTCGACACCGACGGCGAGCCCACCACGCTGCTGCGCGACGCCGACACCGCGCTCCACAAGGCGAAGGAGCAGGGCCGGGACCGGGTGGAGGTGTTCGACGACTCGCTCCGGGCCGAGACGGTCCGCCGGGCCGCCGCCGAGCAGATCCTGCGCACCGCGCTCGACGAGGACGGGCTGCGGATCCTCTACCAGCCAATCGTGGACCTCCACACCGGCCAGCTGGTGGGGGCCGAGGCGCTGCTGCGGGTGATCGGCCCCCACCGCGAGCTGCTCACCCCGGCGTCGTTCATCAACGTGGCCGAGGACACCGGGCTGATCGTGCCGCTCGGCTCCGCCGTCCTCGAGGGAGCCTGCGCCCAGCTGCGCGACTGGCAGCGAGACCTGGGCCAGCGGGCGCCCCGCCACGTCGCCGTCAACGTCGCCGCCCGCCAGCTCACCTCGCTGCTGCCCGGCGAGGTGGAGGCGGCGCTGGACCGCTGCAGCCTCGATCCCGGGCAGCTGGTGCTCGAGCTCACCGAGACCGCGCTCATCGAGGCCGGCCGGGAGGCGCTCGACGCGGTGGAGCACCTGCACGGGCTCGGCGTCCGCTTCGCCATCGACGACTTCGGCACCGGCTACTCCTCCCTCGCCTACCTCAAGCGCTTCCCCGTGGACATCGTGAAGATCGATCGCAGCTTCACCCGCGGGCTCGGCCAGCAGCAGCACGACACCGAGATCGTGCGAGCGGTCGTCGCGCTGGCCCGCTCGCTGCGGCTCACCTGCGTGGCGGAGGGCGTGGAGACCGAGGACCAGCTCCTCGCCCTGCGGGACCTCGGCTGCGACCACGCGCAGGGCTACCTGCTGTCACGCCCCGTCCCCGGCGACGAGCTCGGCGGGGTCCTCGACCGGATCGCGGGCGCCGCTGAGCTGCTCGGACGGGCCGACGGTCCGCGCCACATCCGCGTCGTCTGACCGACCGCCGCCGACCGGCCCGACGGAGGACCGGTAGGTTCGTCGGCGTGCGTGCGCGACGACGACGGCGGATCGATGCGGTGCTGCTCGGCGTGGGCGCCCTGGCCACCGCCGGGGTGGCGGCCATGGGCGCGGCGTTCGGCAAGCCCGAGCGCGTCGCCCGCATGTGGGTGGGCGCGTCGCTCGACGAGGACCGCGCCGCGGTGGTCGAGGTCATCGACTACGACTTCGGCGTCCAGTCCCGCCACGGCATCTACCGCACGATCCCCGGGCTCGACGTGAGCTCGCCGGTGGCCGTGTCGTCGCCGACCGCGCCGGACGGCATCCACCGCCGCACGCGGCACTCGAGCGGCGGCGAGCCCGGCACCCGCCTGCAGATCGGCGACCCGGACCGCACGATCAACGGCACCCACCGGTACCGCATCGAGTACGAGCACACCGGCCTCCACGACGGCCGGCGCCTCGCCTGGGACGCGGTGGGCACCGCCTGGGAGGTGGGCATCGACGAGGTGGAGATCCACGTCGTCGGGCCGTGGGCGTTCGACGGGCTCGACTGCGCCCGCGGTCGGACCGGCGACCGCGGCGGGTGCACCCTGACCCAGCCCGAGCCGGGCCACCTCGTCGCCACCGTCGAGGACCTCCCCGCCGGCCACGGGGTGTCGATCTTCGCCGACGCCGTGGCGGACCTCGACGCCGCACCGGCCCTGCCCGCCCCGCCCACCGATCCCCCGGAGGACCCGGGGACCGGGCTGGCACCCCCGGCGCTCGCGGCCGGCATCGCCGCCCTCGGGGGCGCCGCCGCGACCTCCCGGCTGATCCGGCGGGCCGGGCGCGAGCGGGTGGGGGTCGGCGGCGTGGCCGACGCGGCGTGGGCCGACGCCGACGGCTCCACCTCCGAGGTGCTCATGGACTACGCCCAGCTGGCGGAGATGGCCACCACCGAGTTCGCGCCGCCGGAGGAGATCACCCCCGCGATGGGCGGGGTCGTGCTGGCCGAGGCGGTCCGCCCCGAGCACAAGGTGGCGTGGCTCATCGAGATGGCGATCGACGGGGCCGTGCTGCTCGACGAGAGCGGCCCCGACCTGCGCCTCGTCCGGCTCGGCCCGGGCCGGCCCGACTCGAGCGAGCTGCTGAGCCGGCTGTTCGGCGGCCGCAGCGAGATCGAGCTCGGCTCCTACGACCCGGCGTTCGCGTCGGCGTGGTCCGACCTCGGCACCGTGCTGCAGACCTGGAAGGCGAGCAGCGGTCTCTGGGACCCGACCGGTCGGCGCCGCATGGTCCGCACCCGGATCTTCGGCGCGCTCGGGGTGGTCGTGGGGGCGATCGGCACGGGCCTCGCCGCCGCGATGGCGGCCCGCCACGGGGCCGGCTGGCTCCCGCTCGTCGTGCCGTTCGGGGCCCTGGCCGCGGCCAGCGTGGCCGCGCTGGTGCGGTCCTGGGAGCTGAAGGTCCGCACGCCGCGCGGCTCGGGCCTGTGGCTGCGGATCGAGTCGTTCCGGCGGTTCCTCGCCGGGTCCGAGGCCCACCACGCCGAGGAAGCCGCGAAGCGGGGCGTGCTGCGGGAGTACACGGCGTGGGCCGTGGCGCTCGGCGAGATCGACCGCTGGCAGCGGGCGGTGCAGGCCTCCACCGTCACCGACACCGCCGCGCTCAGCTACGTCCACGTCGCCCCGGCGCTCATGGCCAGCACGGCGAGGACGGCCACCGCGCCGTCGTCGAGCGGCGGGGGCGGGGGCGGCTCCGTGGGCGGTGGAGGTGGCGGGGGCGGCGGCGGGAGCTGGTGACCCGACCACCCCGGGCGCGCTGCGCGAGGCTTTACCGGTGAGCGAGCGCAACGTCCTCGGCGGTCCCCTCGAGCCCTGCGGCACCGATCCCCTCACGGGCTTCTACCGGGACGGCTGCTGCAGCAGCGGACCGGAGGACCTCGGGAGCCACACGATCTGCGCGGTGGTGACCGCCGAGTTCCTCGCCCACCAGCGGATGATCGGCAACGACCTCACCACCCCGATGCCGGAGTACCGGTTCCCGGGGCTCCGGCCCGGTGACCGGTGGTGCGTGACGGCCGTGAACTGGGCCCGGGCCTACAACGACGGCGTGGCGGCACCGGTGGTGCTGGCGTCCACGAACGAGCGGGCCCTCGAGATCGTCCCGCTCGAGGCGCTGCAGGAGCACGCCGTGGACGTGCCCCCGGACCTCAGCTCGCTCGACGCCTGATCGCCGCCGGGGCTCAGCCGGCGTCGGGCACCCAGCTCCCGTGGAAGCCGGCCGGCACGCGATTCGGGAGCAGCACCCGGGCCTCGGGCCCCGCGGTGGGGTCGGCGGCGGGGAGGACCACGAGCTCGCTGCGGTCCGTCGCCGCGTCGTAGACGAACGACAGCAGCCAGCCGTCGTCCTCGTCGGCCCCCGGGTGCCGGGGCACCATCACCCACTCGCCGCCGATGCGACCGGGTCCGAGGTCGACGAGCGCCACGTCGACGCTGCGGCCGTCGACGCGCACGAGCCGGCCGCCGAACGCGTTGCCGCCCTCGCCGTGGGCCACCTCGGTGCCGTAGGCGACCCGGTGCCGGCGGCCCACCACCCGCTCGTCGACGCGGGGGAGCTCGAAGCCGACGTCGGAGCGCTGCTCCTCGCGCACCGTCCCGGTGGCGAGGTCGA
>DATGRC010000123.1:0-13626 GCA_035303865.1 Acidimicrobiales bacterium | reverse complement strand
CCCACGCCCTCGTCGACGCCCACCTGTGGATCTCCTCCGGCCGCTGCGACGTCGTGGCGGCCGGCGGCACCGAGGCGGCGATGACGCCGGTCAGCCTGGCCGGGTTCACGAACATGACCGCGTTCTCGAGCCGCGACGTGTCCGAGCCCTTCGCCGCCACCCGCGACGGCTTCGTGATCGCGGAGGGCGCCGCCGTGCTGATCCTCGAGGCGTGGGAGGTGGCCGAGGCCCGCGGCGCCACGATCCTGGCCGAGGTGCTCGGCGGGGCGTCCACCGCCGACGCGCACCACATCACCGCCCCCGCCCCCGGCGGGCGGGGCGCCATCGCCTGCATGGAGGCGGCGCTGCAGGTGGCGGGGCTCTCCCCCGCCGACATCGCCCACGTCAACGCCCACGGTACGTCCACGCCGCTCAACGACGCCGCCGAGGCGGAGGCGCTGTCCAAGCTGTTCGGGCTGCCCGGGCCGCCCGTCACCTCGGTGAAGGGCGTGACCGGGCACTCGCTCGGCGCGGCCGGCGCCATCGAGGCGGTGGCGGTGATCGAGTCGATGCGGCGCTCGCTCATCCCGCCGACGGCCGTCACCACCGAGGTGGACCCCGAGCTCCCGCCGATCGACCTCGTCGTCGGCGAGGCCCGGCCGTGGACGCCGGGGCCCACGATCTCGAACAGCTTCGGCTTCGGCGGCCACAACGGCTCGCTCGTGCTCGCCCCCGCCTGACCCCCGCCGGCCACCCGATCGGATCCGCCTCGTCGGCGCGCGCTGCCTCGGGCCGCCTCGTCGCGCCGTCGCGACGCCGTTCGCGCCGCGGCCGCGCCCGGGTGGCCAGCACGTGGCTCGTCGGGCCCCACGCACGCCAGCCTCGGCGGTGCGCCGGCCCGGTCGGCGGCCTCAGAGGAGCGGCGCCTCGCCGGACTCGAGGGCCAGCAGCAGGCGCTTGGCCGGCAGCCCGCCCCCGTAGCCGCCGAGGTGCCCGCCGGTGCGCAGCACCCGGTGGCAGGGCACGACGATCGGGATCGGGTTCGTGGCCATGGCGGTGCCGACGGCCCGGGAGGCCCTCGGGTTGCCGACCCGCACAGCCAGCTCGAGGTAGCTGACGGTGCGGCCGTAGGGCACCTCCTCGTAGAGCCGCTCGAGGACGGTGCGGCGGAAGCCCCGGGTGAGGCGCCAGTCGACGCCGAGGTCGAAGTGGTCGCGCCGGCCGGCGAAGTACTCGTCGAGCTGGCGGCGCACCTCGTCGGTGCGCCGGGGCGAGCGCAGCACCCGCGGCGACACCCGCAGGGCGAGCTCCTCGACGACGGCGTCGACCGGCTCCCGGGAGAAGCCGACCCGCACGACGCCGGCGTCGGTCACGGCGACGAAGAGCGGCCCGACCGGGCTGTCGGTCACCTCGTAGCCGACGTCGACCAGGCCGTCGCGCTCGGCTCGACCGATCGCGGCGTCGAGGTCAGCGGCCAGGTCTCCGGCCGAGACGGAGCGGAGGGCGTCCACCAGGGGGTCGCGGGTGGGGGTCATCGGGACACCTCCGAGCGGAGTCGGGTGAGGCCGGCCCGCACGCTCTGGCGGGCGGCGGCCTCGGAGCAGCCAAGCACCTCGGCGATCTCGGCGTAGGGCAGGTCGGCGAGGTAGCGCAGCGCGATCGCGCCCCGCTGCTTCTCCGGGAGCTGGCCGACCGCCGCCCACAGCTCGCCGCCGCCGAGGTCGAGCCCGCTCACGGGCCCGGTCGAGGTCGGGGCGGCCGAGATCGCGGCCAGCTCGGGCATCGGCTGGGGCCGGCGAGCCTGGCGGCGGTGGTGGTCGACGACCTTGTGGTGGGCGATCGTGAACAGCCAGGACCGCAGGTTGGAGCCGTCACGGAGCTTCGGGTAGGCGGTCAGCGCCGCCAGCACCGCCTCCTGGAAGCAGTCCGGCCCGTGGTCGGGGCCGGCCTGGGCCAGGCAGTAGCGGTGCACGGCGGCGCCGTGCTCGTCGAGGATCCGCTGGAACGGTGGCAGGGGCACGTGGATGGAACGCACGACCGGCCGCCGATGTGAGGTGCTACCCGTCGGCGATCACGAAGAGCAGGTCGGCTTCGCACGCCAGCTCGCCGTCCACCCGCGCCCAGCCGTGGCCCCGACCGGCCCGGGCGGACAGGCGCCCCATCTCCACCTCGAGCTCGAGCGCCTCGCCGGGGACGACCTGACGGCGGAAGCGCACGTCGTCGATCCCCCCGAAGAGCGGGAGCTTGCCGGCGTAGCGAGGGTCCTGCAGGAGGGCGATGGCCCCCACCTGCGCGAGCGCCTCGACCATGAGGACTCCCGGGAGGGTGGGGCGGCCCGGGAAGTGCCCAGCGAAGAAGGCCTCCTCCCCCGTGAGCCGCCAGATGCCGGTGGCCCCCTTGCCGGGCTCGACGGCGACGACCTCGTCGACAAAGAGGAACGGCGGCCGGTGCGGGAGGATCGACGCCGGCTCGAGCCGGTCGGTCACGAGGCGAGGGCCTTGAGGAGGTTGGCCGGGGTGTCCTTGGGGCTGATCTTCGGCCACGCCTGCTCGATCTTGCCCTTCTCGTCGATGAGGAAGGCGGAGCGGATGATGCCCATGTACTTCTTGCCGTACATCGACTTCTCGCCCCACGCGCCGTACTTCTCGGCCACGGCGTGGTCCTCGTCGGACAGGAGGGGGAACCCGAGCCCGTACTTCTCGTCGAACTTCGCCTGCTTGGCCGGCTTGTCCGGGCTGATGCCGATCACGGCCGTGTCGCCGATGTCGCCGAGGATGTCCCGCATGCCGCACGCCTGCGTGGTGCAGCCGGGCGTGTCGGCCTTGGGGTAGAAGAACACGAGGACCTTGCGCCCCTTGTAGTCGGACAGCTTCACCTTCTCGCCCCGCTGGTCGAGGAGGGTGAACGCAGGGGCCTTGTCACCTGGGGAGAGCGCCATGGGCTGGAACCTATCCCGCGGCGGTGACCGCGGCGCGTCGGTCGGCGGCCACCTGGCGCACCCGGGGGGCGGCGGCGGCCGCGGCGAGGGCCGCGAGCACGCTGCCGTAGGCGACCCACCGCGCCGCACCGACGCCAGCGGCACCGGCCAGCTCGCGGGTCTGGGTGAGGAGGAGCAGTCCGGCGACGGCGAGGCCGAGGGCCCGCGGCGGCAGCCTGCGCACCACCACGGCAGCCAGCGGAGCGGCCACGGCGCCGCCGAGGAGCATGGCCAACAGGATCGACGCGTCCAGGCCCCCACCGCCGAGCGAGGCGATGAGGGACGTCGCCGCGGCGGTGGCCACCGCCACCTCGGCGGTGTTCACGGACCCGACGGCGAAGCGCGGGGCCAGTCCCTTGTGGAGGAGGAACGGCGTCACCACCGGGCCCCAGGCGCCGACGAGCCCGTTGGTCACGCCGCCCGCCGTGGCCGCCACCTCCACCCCGCTCACCTCGGGTGCCGCGGCGTCGTCGACGTCCTGGGCCGGGACGTCGGGCTGCATCGGCAGCGGGAGGCTGAACCGGAGCAGGATGCGCAGCCCGAGGACCAGGAGCACCACGGCGAGGACCGGACGGAGCGCGTCCCCGTCGACGAGCACGAGGATGGCGGTGCCGATCAGGGCGCCGACCACGCCGGGGACGGCGAGGCGCAGCACGAGGCGTCGGTCGACGTTGCCGGCTCGCCAGTGAGCGGCGCCGCCGAGCAGCCCGGTCACGATCTTGGCCAGGTTGACGGTGGTGGAGGCCGACGCCGGGCTCAGCCCGGCGCTCAGGAGGATGCTCGAGGAGGTGGGACCGAAGCCCATGCCGAGCGCCCCGTCGACGAGCGACGCCGCGAAGCCGGCGAGCGCCACGACCAGAAAGTCCTCCATGTCGGCGAACAATACCGGTTAGGTCGGGATTAGGTCGACCCGAACGAGATCTGTGCGCGTTTGCGTGCGGATGGCGCATCCCCGCCCGCACAGATCCTGTGCTCGTCAGCGGGTGTTGACCATGAAGTCGGCGGCCCGGAGGAAGTAGTCGAGCATCTGGCCCTCGATCACCGGGTCCGTGCCCCGCTCGGTGACGACCGAGTCGAGGGCGGCCGCCATGTGGCGGATCCAGGCGTCGCGCTCCGCCTCGCCGATCACGAACGGCAGGTGGCGCTGGCGCAGCCGGGGATGGCCGCGCAGCTCGCTGTAGGTGCCCGGCCCGCCCCAGTACTGCTGCAGGAACAGGCTCGTGTGCCTGATCGAGTCGGTCAGGTCGTCCGGGTAGAGCGGGCGCAGCACCGGGTCGGTCTCGACCCGCTCGTAGAACCGGGTGACCAGGTCGTCGAAGAACGACGCCCCACCGACCGCCTCGAACACCGTCACCCGGGCCTGCTCGCTCACCCGCCCGAGGCTACCGACACGAGATCTGTGCGCGATCTCGTGCAGATGGCGCACGGAAGCGCGCACAGATGTCGTGTCCGGTCAGCGGTCCTTGCGGTGGCCGTGGCCGAAGAAGCCGCCGTTGGGTCGGGCGTGGGCGTGGTAGTGGTCGGGGATGTTGCGCATGTTGTCGTCGAGGTAGTGCCCGTCGAACACCTCCCGGGCCACCCGGACCAGCTCGGCGTGCATGTGAGCGAGGTGCGCCTCCGGCGGGTCGACGCCGTGCCAGCGCCACACCACCATCGGGGTGGCGCAGATCTCGCACTCCGCGATCCAGCAGATGTCGTCCTCGTGGAGCCAGGGGGTGATCCGGGCGGCCTCGCAGAGGTCGCAGTCGTCGAGCTTCAGGCCCTCGGGCATGACCTGGGACTCTAGGGCGACGGGTGGAGCGATCGGCGACACGGGTACGGTGCCCCTGATGGACTCCCCCCACGCCGGATCCGGCTACCTGGTCGTCCCTGACGAGGTCCCCGCCCCTGGGGTGCTGGTGCTGCACGCCTGGTGGGGTCTGAACCAACCGATCAAGCGCCTGTGCGACCGCCTCGCCGCCGAGGGGTTCGTGGCGCTGGCCCCGGACCTGCTCGGCGGCACCGTCACCTCGGTCGAGGAGGCCGAGGCCCGACTGGCCGAGGCCGACGCCAATCGGCTCGCGCACCTCACCCGCTCGAGCCTCCACCACCTGCGCCAGCTGCCCGTCGTCCACGCCGCGCCGGTGGGGGTGATCGGCTTCTCGATGGGCGCGTCGATGGCGCTGTGGCTGTCGGCGCGGGTGCCCGAGGGGGTCGCCGCGACGACCGTCTTCTACGGCGGGCAGGACATCGACTTCGCGGCGGCCCGCAGCGCCTACCTCGGACACTTCGCCGAGGAGGACCCGTACGTCACCGACGACGAGCTGGCGCTGCTCGAGGCGGAGCTGCACCTCCTCGAGAAGGAGACCACGTTCCACCGCTACCCCGGCACCAGGCACTGGTTCTTCGAGGAGGACCGCCCCGAGCACGATCCCGACGCCGCCGCGCTGGCCTGGGAGCGCACGGTCGAGTTCCTCCACCGCCACCTCGACCCGTCCTGACCACAGGGCCCGGCGACGGTCAGCCGGCGTCGAGGGCGGCGCGCAGGGCGGCGATCTCCTCGCCGATGCGCTCGGGCGGTGCGCCCTCCAGGCGCAGCCGCATGAGCGCGGAGCCGACGATGACCCCGTCGGCGTGCTGGACCAGCTCGGCCGCCTGCTGCGGGCTCGAGATCCCGAAGCCCATGATCACCGGCAGGTCGGTGGTGGCCTTGAGGCGCTTGGCCAAGGTGACGGCGGTCTCGGTGACCGAGGTCCGCTCGCCGGTGACGCCGAGCAGGTTCACGCCGTAGACGTAGCCCTTGGAGCGGGCGCAGAGCCGGGCCAGCCGCTCGTCGTCGGTGAGCGGCGAGGCCAGCATCACGGTCTCGAGGCCCACGGCGTCGGCGGCGGGCTCCCACTCGTCGAGCTCCTCGAGCGGGAGGTCCGGCAGGATCACGCCGGACACGCCGGCCCGCACGGCCTCAGCGGCGAAGCGCTCGTAGCCCTTGTGGAACACGAGGTTGACGTAGGTCATCGTGACGAGCGGGATGCCCACCTCGACCTCGGCCAGCCCGTCGAGGACGGCGTCGGGGGTGGTCCCCTGCTCGAGCGCCCGCTCGGACGCCGCCTGGATCGTCGGGCCGTCCATCACCGGGTCCGAGAACGGGATGCCGACCTCGACGGCGTCGGCGCCCGCCGCGGCGCAGGCCCGCACGACGTCGAGCCAGTCCTCGCCGAGGCCCCCGGTGAGGTAGGGCACGAGGAGCTTGCGGCCGGCGGCGCGCTGCGCTCGGAGGTGCGCCTCGAGGGGCACCCGCTCAGCCACCCTGCCCCTCCCCCGCCCCGCGACGACCGAGGATCTCGGCCACCTGGGCCACGTCCTTGTCGCCCCGCCCGGACAGGTTGACGAGCACGACCTTGCCGGCCAGCTCGTCGTGGGCCCGCATCACCCAGGCGAGCGCGTGGGCGGACTCGAGCGCCGGGATGATGCCCTCGGTGCGGGCCAGCGCCTGGAAGGCGTCGAGGACCTCGTCGTCGGTGACCGGCACGTACCGGGCCCGGCCCGTCGCGGCCAGGTGGGCGTGCTCGGGACCGACGCCCGGGTAGTCGAGACCGGCCGAGATCGACGAGGCCTCGATGACCTGGCCGTGCTCGTCTTGGAGCAGGAACGACTTCGAGCCGTGCACGATCCCGGGGACGCCGTGACCGATGGCGGCGCCGCCGGCCGGCTCGACGCCGACCAGCTCGACGCCGGCGATCTCGGCGAAGCCGGAGAAGATCCCGATGGCGTTGGAGCCCCCGCCGACGGCCGCGGTGACCACGTCGGGGTCCCGGCCCAGCAGTGCCCGGCACTGCTCGCGGGCCTCGTCGCCGATGACCCGGTGCAGCTCGCGCACCATCCACGGGTACGGGTGCGGGCCCATCACGGACCCCAGCAGGTAGTGGCTGGTCTCGACGGTGGCCACCCAGTCGCGCATCGCCTCGTTGACGGCGTCCTTCAGGGTGCGGCTGCCGGAGGTGGCGGGACGGACCTCGGCGCCCAGGAGGCGCATGCGGAACACGTTGAGGGCCTGGCGCTCCATGTCGACCTCGCCCATGAACACGACGCAGTCGAGGCCGAGGAGGGCGGCGGCGGTGGCGGTGGCCACGCCGTGCTGGCCGGCGCCGGTCTCGGCGATGACCCGCTGCTTGCCCATCCGCTTGGTGAGGAGGGCCTGGCCGAGGACGTTGTTGATCTTGTGGGACCCGGTGTGGTTCAGGTCCTCCCGCTTGAGCAGGACGGTGCAGCCCAGCTCCTCGGAGAGGCGGCGGGCCTCGTAGAGCAGGGACGGGCGCCCGGCGTAGGTGGTGAGCAGGTGGTCGAGCTCGGCCCGGAAGGCCGGGTCCGCCCACGCCTCCCGGAACGCGGCGTCGAGCTCGGCGCACGCGGCGACCAGCGTCTCGGGGATGTACCGACCGCCGTAGTCGCCGAACCTCCCGGTCGGGCCGGGGTCGCCCATCACAGGGGGTGCGTCCGTCACCCACCCAGGATCGGCCGTCACCGGAGAAGCGCGCCAGTCCGATCCCGGCGAGCTCAGTCGAGCTGCCAGTCGAAGGGCTTGCGGTCCTCGTCGCCGTGGTAGTCCGGCGGCTCGGCCTCCTTGGCCGTCCGCACCAAGCGCCGCACGAGGGTGGGGTCCTTCACGCCAGGGGCGGACTCCACGCCGGTGGCGACGTCGACGCCCCAGGGCCGGACCCGGTCGATCGCCTCCGCGACGTTGTCGGGGTTGAGCCCGCCGGCGAGGAGGATGCGCAGCCCGGACGGGGCCCCTTCAGCGAGCGACCAGTCGAAGACCTTGCCGCTGCCGGGGCTGGCCGAGTCGAGCATGATCACGTCGGCGCCGTACTCCTTGGCCCGGGCCAGGGCGGGGTCCCCGCCGGGGAAGGCCCGGATCACGAACGGCACCCGCTCGCGCACCCAGCGGGTCTCCTCGATCGTCTCCCGGCCGTGGAGCTGGGCGGCCCGCAGCCCCGCCTGGTTCGTGAGCTCCACGACCCGCGCCGGCGCCTCGTCGCGGAAGACCCCGACCGTGAGGATCTCCGGCGGCAGGCGCTTGGCGATGTCCGCGGCCCGAGACGCGGCGATGAACCGCGGCGACGACGGCACGAAGTTGAAGCCGATGGCGTCGGCGCCCATGGCCACCGCGAGCAGCGCGTCCTCCTCGGTGGTGACCCCGCAGATCTTCACGAACACGCTGGGAAACCTACCGGGGTGCCGCCGCAGCGGCGCGGCACTGCAGCGACGGCTCAGCCGGCGGCGGCGCGCAGCGCCCGCACCGCGGCCTGGCGATCGCCGGAGGTGACGACGGACTCCCCCACCAGGACGGCGTGGAAGCCGGCCGCGGCGAGGCGGGCGGCGTCCTCGGGGCCCCGGACGCCGGACTCCGCCACCCGGACGATCCCCGGGGGCATGGCCCTGCCGACCCGCACGGCACGGTCGGTGTCCACCTCGAAGGTGACGAGGTCGCGCTGGTTGACGCCCACGAGCGTGGCCCCCACGGCGAGGGCGCGCTGCAGCTCCGCCTCGTCGTGGACCTCGACGAGGACGTCGAGCCCGAGCTCGGTGCCGAGCGCGTGGAAGTCGGCCAGCTCGGCGTCGTCGAGGGCGGCGACGA
Source organism: Acidimicrobiales bacterium (assembly GCA_035303865.1). Taxonomy (GTDB): domain Bacteria; phylum Actinomycetota; class Acidimicrobiia; order Acidimicrobiales; family VFJN01; genus VFJN01. The sequence goes on along the minus strand of DATGRC010000123.1, from coordinate 5,056 downwards.
TGAGGAGCACGGCGTCGGCGCCCATGAGGCGGGCGTCGGCCACGTCGCGGGCGTCGACGGTGAAGTCCTTGCGCAGGACCGGGACCGGCACCGCGGCACGGGCCGCCTGAAGGTCTGCCGGCGACCCGCCGAACCAGTCCTTGTCGGTGAGCACCGACAGGCAGGTGGCCCCGCCGGCCACGTAGTCGGCGGCCACCGCCGCCGGGTCGAGGTCAGCGGCCAGGTCGCCTTTCGACGGCGAGCGCCGCTTGACCTCGGCGATGACCGCCAGTCCGTCGGTGGCGTGGCGCTCGAGCGCCGAGGCGAAGCCCCGAGCGGGGGGCGCCGAGCGGGCCGCCGCCACGAGCCCGTCGAGCGGGCGGGGATCGGCGGCAGCCGCAGCCCGGTGCGCCTCGAGGATGCGGTCCAGGTAGGTGGCCATGGACCGCCGACGCTACCCCGCGACCTGCACGGTCCCGATCCGGGTGCTCACTTGTCGCCGCGGTCGCGGGCCCGTCCGCCGAGGAGCGCGACGAACGGGGCCGACACGAAGAACAGGAAGGCGAGGATGCCGAGCATGAGGCCGAAGGCGAAGAGCGGCTCGGAGGCGACCACGGTGCCGACGAACGCCGTGGCGACGGCGGCGACGGCGGTGCCCGCCGGGAGGAGCCGCAGCCAGCGCGGCAGCGCCACGGTGACCCGCACCGGCCGGGTGTCGGCGAGGTCGTCGAGGTCCTCGTCGGGCACGACGTCGTGGAACGGGTAGCGAGGGTCGGGCTCCTCCCCGGCCCGGAACCGGGGCGGCGCGGGGGCCGGGGCGGGTGCCGGCGCGGCCGGGCGCAGCGACCGGTCGTAGCGAGCCCGGGACACGGGGTCTCGGAGCACCGACCAGGCGTGGTTGACGGCTCGCATGCGCGCCGCGTCGCCGCCGTCTCGATCGGGGTGGTGGCGGCGGGCGAGGGCGAGGTAGGCCCGGCGGAGGGTGGCCTCGTCGGCTGAGGGCGGCACCCCGAGCACGTCGTACAGGCTCACGCCCTCGATCGTACGACGCGGCCGCTCAGGTCGACTCGGTGGTGGTGGTGTCCGTCCCGCCGGTGGTGGTCGTGGAGGGGGCGGGGGCCACGCAGGCCGGCAGCTCGAGCGGGAAGGGCCGGTCGGTGGTCTCCACGACGGTGGCGTCCGGGGTGGCCGGGTCCGGTCGTGCCGTCTGCACCGGGACGACGGCGGTGAGCCCGGGCGGCCCGGGCCGCTGGCAGACGAGCGTGAACGTGGCGTTCCCTGCGGGGTCGGTGCGGGCCTCGAGGTCGGCGGACCCTGGGCGCGCGGTGGCGCTCGTGGAGGTGGACGAGGTCGTCTGGCGCGGCGCGGTGGAGGTGGTCGTCGTCTGGCCGGGCGCGGTCCAGGCCCCGAGGCCGGTCAGCCGGACGCGGGCGCCGGCGACACCGACCGCTCGGACGATCCCGTCTGCGTCCACCTGCCGCTCGACGACCCGCACGACGAGGTTGACGGGCGCGCCCACCGTGGGGACGTCGGGGGCCACGTCGGCGAGGACGTGCACGCCGTGGTGGGCCTCCATCCGCAGGTCGAAGCGGTGCTCCTCGCGGTCGGCCAGGAACCGCACGTCCGGGGCGGTCTGGGCCAGCGTCGGGGGCAGGAAGGCCCGCACCCGGTAGCGGCCGCCGGGGACGCCCTCCAGGGCGAAGCGCCCCTCGCCGTCGGTGGTGACGTCGGTGCGCACCTCGCCCCCGGCGGTCAGCCGCTCGATGCGGACGGTGGCGCCGGGTGCCGGGCCCTCGGGTCCGGTGACGGTCCCGACGATGCGGGCCTCGCCGGTCTCGATCACCGTGGAGGTGGTCGCCCCGGCGACGACCGGCAGCGCCACGCCGCTCAGGTCCACGATGCTCGTCGACGGCGTGGGCCGGGTCGTGGAGGTGGGACGGGCGTCATCGCTTCCGCCGGTGCAGGCGGCGATGGCGACGGCGGCCACGACCAGCGCCGCGGCCCTCCGCGTCATCGCATCGGGAGGGCCGTCACCGTGGCGGTGGTGCGGCCACCGTCCCACTCGACCGCGACCTCGGTGTCGGGCTCCACCGCGCGGCTGACCACGGCCAGCGCGACCGGACCGAGCACGGGTGAGCGACCCACGGAGGTGACTTCGCCGACCGCCTGCCCCTCCCCTCCCTCGACGGTCGCGCCGCGCGGCACGCCGTCGTCGGCGAGGCGCAGGCCCCGGATCGGGCGGGGGACGTTGCCGCCGCGGCTGTCGATGCGGGCCACGAGCTCCTGGCCCGTGTAGCAGCCCTTGGTGAACGACACGGAGGCGTCGATGAGCCACTGCCCGGCCTCGGCCGGGATCGTGGCGTCGGTGAGCTCGGCGCCCATCGCGGGCACGCCGCACTCGATGCGCAGCGCCTCGAGCGCCTCGGCGGGAACGAGCGCCACGCCGGCGAGGGCCAGCTCGCCGGGCGAGAGCAGGTCGACCGCCGGCACCCCGGGCCAGGCGGCGTCGAGGGCGAGGGCCCCAGCGGGCGGTTCGACGTCTCGAGCCCCCGGGCCGCGCAGCGCGAGGCCGCTCCAGTGCTCGAGCGCGAGGTCGGCCTTGGTGCGGAGCCGGAACCGCCGGAGCCGGGCCAGGACGGCCTCGCCGTGGCCCTGGTCGACGTCGAGCAGCACCTCGTCGGGGGCGAGGCGGGTGGCCCGCAGCCAGGCGTCGACCTTCCCGGTGGGCTGGAGCAGCAGGGACGGGGCGCTGTCGTCGACGGCGAGGCCGGCGACGTCCTGGCTCAGCTGGCCCTGGAGGAACTCGATCGCCTCGGGGCCCTGCACCCGCACCACGTCGCGGGCGATCGGTGCGGCCCCCAGCTGCCGGCGGAGGTCGGGGAGGTGGGTCACGGCCCGGACGCTACCGGGCGCCTCCCTCGATGCGGTCCCGGTGCCGCCGGCGACCGGCGGTCATGCGGCGGGCGGCGGGGATGGCGGCGAGCAGGGCCCGGGCCTTGTTGTGGCACTCGAGGTCCTCGTGCTCGGGCACGCTGTCGGCGACGATGCCGGCCCCCGCCTGGACGGACGCCCGGCCGTCGTCGCGCACCACGAGCGTGCGGATGGCGATCGCGGTGTCGACGTTGCCGGAGAAGTCGAAGTAGCCGACCACGCCGGCGTAGGGGCCGCGCTTGGTTGGCTCGAGGCTGTCGATGATCTCCATGGCCCGCACCTTCGGCGCGCCGGACACGGTGCCGGCCGGCAGCGTGGCCCGCAGGACGTCGATGGCGGTCTTGTCGGGCCGGAGCCGCCCGGACACCTGGGAGGTGAGGTGCATGACGTGGCTGTAGCGCTCGAGCGTCATCATCTCGTCGACGTTCACGGTCCCGAACTCGACGACCCGACCGACGTCGTTGCGGGCGAGGTCGATGAGCATCACGTGCTCGGCGACCTCCTTGGGGTGCTCCTGCAGCTCGGCTCCGAGGCGACGGTCCTCTTCGTCGGTGCGGCCCCGGCGGCGGGTGCCGGCGATCGGACGGGAGATCACGGTGCCGTCGAGCAGCTGGACCATCGGCTCGGGCGAGGACCCCACGAGCGTCACCCCGGGCTGGCGCACGAAGTACATGTACGGGCTCGGGTTGACCTGCCGGAGCACCCGGTACAGGTCGAAGGGCTCGGCGTCGAGGTCCACGTCGAAGCGCTGCGAGAGCACGATCTGGAACGCGTCGCCGGCCAAGATGTGCTCCTTGGCCACCTTGACGGCCTGGCGGTAGCGCTCGGAGCCCATCGTGGAGCGCACCTCGGGCAGCGGGTCGTCGGGATCGGGGGGCTCGACGAGCGGCTCGTCGATCGGGCGGGCCCCGTCGAGGGCGAGCTGCTCGAGGCGGGCGACGGCGGCGTCGTAGCGGGCGTCGAGCTCGCCGTCGTCGAGGCCGGGCTCCACGATCACGTTCTCGATGAGCGCGACCCGCTGGCGCCAGTGGTCGTAGGCGGCGAGCTCGCCGATGACCGACACGACCGCGTCGGGCAGGCCCAGATCGTCGTCGGGCACGTCGGGGAGGCGCTCGACCTCGCGCACGACGTCGTAGCCGAGGTACCCCATGATGCCGCCGTGCAGCGGCGGCAGGTCAGGCAGCGACGGTGAGCGCCACACGGAGAGCAGGTGCTCGATCGCCGCGAGGATCCCCTGGTCGAGCGGCGTGCTGGCGGGCACGTCACCGGTGACGGTCACGTCCCGACCGCGAGCGGTGAGGGTGGCCAGCGGGTTCCGCCCGATGAACGACCAGCGTCCCCAGCGCTCGCCGTGCTCCACCGACTCGAGGAGGAAGCCGGGCTCGTCGCCGACGAGGCGAGCGAACGCGGCGACCGGGGTGGTGAGGTCGGCGAGCAGCTCCCGCCACACCGGGATGACCGTGTGCTGGCGGGCCAGCGCCCGGAACTCCTCCCGGCTGGGGCGCAGCGTCACCTCGGGCTCACCCGAAGGCCCGGTAGAAGCAGGTGCGCTCGCCGGTGTGGCACGCGCCCCTGCCCTCCTGCTCCACGACGAAGAGCAGGGTGTCGCCGTCGCAGTCGTAGAAGGCCTGGCGGACGAACTGCCGGTCGCCCGACGTGTCGCCCTTGCGCCACACCTCCTGGCGGCTGCGGCTCCAGAAGACCGTGCGGCCCTCCTCGAGGCTCATGCGGAGGGTCTCGGCGTTCATGTACGCCATCATCAGCACCTGGCCGGTGCCCTCCTCCTGCACGATCGCCGGGACGAGCCCGTCCTCGTCGAACTTCACGGCAGCGAGCTGCTCGTCGGTGGCGGCGATGGGGGTCACGTCCGGCATGGCCGGTCATCGTACGGGGACACCGGTTCCGCTCCGAAACGCGATGCCCCCGCCCGCCCCGGGCTCAGAGGTACAGGCCGGTGGAGGACTCCTCCAGCCGCTTGGCGGCGACGGCGTGGATGTCGCGCTCGCGCAGGATGATGTAGTCCTCGCCCCGCACCTCGACCTCGTAGCGGTCCTCCGGGCTGAACAGGACCTGGTCGCCGATCTCCATCGTCCGGACGTTCGGACCCTTGGCGCAGACCTCGGCCCAGATCAGCCGCTTCTTGGTC
>DATGRC010000122.1:0-5996 GCA_035303865.1 Acidimicrobiales bacterium | reverse complement strand
ATCGTGGGCATCGGCCTGAACCACCGGCCCCACGTCGAGGGGAGCCTGCGCATGGCCTGGCACAAGCCGGTCCGCCACGCCCTCGACTACCTCGCCGTGCTGCAGGAGCTCCTCGCCACGGGACGGGCCTCCCACCGGGGCGAGGTGTGGTCCTTCCAGGGCGAGGCGGCTCGCCCGTCCGCCGGCGTGCCCAAGGTGATGCTCGCCGCCCTCGGCGAGCAGATGCTGAAGGTGGCCGGGCGCCGCACCGACGGGACGATCCTGTGGTGCGTCGGGCCCAAGACGCTGCGCACCCACATCGCCCCGATCATCAACGACGCGGCGGCCGCCGCGGACCGGCCCGCCCCTCGGATCGTGTGCTCGATCCCGGTGTGGGTCACCGACGACCCCGGGCGGGCGCGCGACGTCCTCGGCCGGATCCTCGCCGACTACGCCACGCTCCCCAGCTACCGGGCGATGATGGACATCGAGGGGGTGGAGGGCCTCGGCGAGCTGTCGATCGTCGGGAGCGAGGCCCAGGTGCGCGAGGCGCTCGCCGAGATCGAGGCGGCCGGGGCCACCGACTTCACCGCCGTCCCCATGGGCGGGAACCCGGACGAGGAGGCCCGCACGATGGACGTGCTGCGCGCCGCCCTCGCCGACGCCTCCTGAGCCCGTGCGCCGCGCGCCGCGCCGCCCGGCCGTGGCGCTGCTCGTGGTGGCCGTGGCGGCGGTCGCCTTCTTCGCCCTGCCGCTCCTGGGCCTCCTGCAGCAGGCCCGATGGTCCACGCTCGTCGACGACCTGACGAGCCCCGGTGCCCGCGACGCCCTGCGGCTCTCGCTCGTCGTGTCGCTCGGGGCCACCGCGCTCGCCCTCGGGCTCGGCACCCCGCTGGCGTGGGTGCTGGCCCGGGCCGCGGTGCCGGCCCGCTCCCTGCTGCGGTCCCTGGTGCTCCTGCCGATGGTCGTCCCTCCGGTGGTCGGCGGCACCGCGCTGCTCGCCGCGCTCGGTCCCGAGAGCCCGGTCGGCGGGTGGCTCGACGACGCCTTCGGCGTGGTGCTCCCCGGCACCACGACCGCCGCCGTGCTCGCGGCCGCGTTCGTGGCGATGCCGTTCTACGTGATCACCGTCGAAGGGGCCCTGCGGGGCGTAGACCGCCGGCTCGAGCAGGTGGCGGCCAGCCTCGGGGCCGGCCGGGCCACCGTGCTCCGCCGGGTCACGCTGCCGATCGTCGGCCCGTCGCTCGTGTCCGGCGCCGTGCTGGCCTGGGCCCGGGCCCTCGGCGAGTTCGGCGCCACCGTCACCTTCGCCGGCAACGTCGAGGGGCAGACGCGCACGCTGCCCCTGGCGGTGTCGCTGCGGCTGCAGGAGGACCAGGGCTCGGGCATCGCGCTCAGCCTCGTGCTCGTCGCCGTGTCCGTCGTCGTCCTGGCCGCCCTCCGAGACCGGTGGCTGCGCACGCCATGACCCTGCTGGCCGACGTCCGCGTGCGCCGGGGCGCCCTCGACCTCGTGGTCGACCTCGCCGTGGCGAGCGGCACGGTCACCGCCGTCGTGGGTCCGAACGGCGCGGGCAAGAGCACGCTGCTCGCCGCCGTCGCCGGGCACCTCGCCCTCGACGCCGGGCGGATCGCCCTCGACGGCACCGACCTCGACGCGCCACCCGACGTCTTCGTGCCGCCCGAGGACCGGCGCCTCGGCCTCGTCCCGCAGGACCACCTCCTGTTCCCGCACCTGAGCGCCCTCGACAACGTGGCCTTCGCCCCGCGGGCTCGGGGCGTGCCGGCTCGCGAGGCTCGGGCCCGGGCCGCCGCCCTCCTCGAGCGAGTCGGGGTGGGCGCGGTCGCCGACCTGCGACCCCGGGCCCTGTCGGGCGGCCAGGCCCAGCGCGTCGCCCTGGCTCGAGCGCTCGCCGCGGACCCCGCCGCGCTGCTCCTCGACGAGCCGCTCTCGGCCCTGGACGCCCGCACCCGGATCGAGGTCCGCCGGGACCTGCGCCGCCACCTCGTCGGCTTCGCCGGCCCCACGCTGCTCGTCACCCACGACCCCGTTGACGCCTTCGCCCTCGCCGACCACGTCGTGGTCCTCGAGGGAGGTCGGGTCACGCAGGCCGGGCCGCTCGCCGAGGTCACCGCCCGGCCCCGTTCTCGCCACGTGGCCGACCTCGTCGGCACCAACCTCCTGCCCGGCACGGCCGCCGGCACGACGATCCGCACCGACGGGGGCCTGGAGGTCGTCGTGGCCGAGCCCCTCCACGGCCCGGTGCTGGCCACGATCCCCCCGACGGCCGTCGCCCTCCACCGCCACGCCCCCGAGGGCAGCCCCCGGAACCGGTGGTCCGGCACCGTCGCCGACGTCGACCGCCTCGGCGACCGGGTCCGGGTGCGGCTCGCCCCGCCCGTCGGCCTCGTCGCCGAGATCACCCCGGCGGCTGCCGCCGAGCTCGGTCTGCGGGAGGGCGACCCCGTGTGGGCCAGCGTGAAGGCCACCGAGGTCACCGCCTACCCCCGCTGAGCGAGCGGGGGCCGCGCGGTCACGACGGGAGCGGGCCGAGCAGCGCCCCGGTGCGGCGCTCCCAGCGGGCCAGCGCCGCCACGTCCGCCTCGGTGGGGTAGCGGCCGGCGTGCACGCGCAGCGCCTGGGCCCGGGCCAGGGCCGGCACCATCACCGCGGCGAGGCGCGGGTGGCGGGCCAGCCGGCCGGCCTGGCGGGCGGCGGCGACCGGGCCGGGGACGGCCCAGCGCTGGTCGAGCCCGGCCTCAAGGGTCTCGGCGTCGGCCACGCCGGAGCGCAGCAGCTCGTCCACGCCGTCGGCGCCCAGCCGGGTGCTGGCCCGGCGAAGCGCGTCGTAGGCGAGGAGGTCGGCGCCGAAGCGCGCCATGAACGGCGCCTGGTAGCGGGCCCACAGGGACGCCGGGTCCCCCGGGTCCGCGAGGTCAGCCACCCCCTCGGCGAGCATCGACCCGGCCACGAGCCCGACGCCGATCCCAGAGCCGTGAGCCGGGAACACCTGGCCGGCGGCGTCCCCCACGAGCGCCAGCCCCGGCGCGCTGACGCGGGCATAGGGCCGGCGCAGCGGGATCACCCCGGCGCCGGTGTGGACCGGCTCACCGATCCACCGCTCCCGCCGCCGCAGGTCGTCGACCATCTTCGGCCCGGTGCTGTAGCGCCCGTTGGTCAGGCAGCCGACGAGGATCCCCACGGTCTCGAGGTCGGGGAACACCGTGACCGCCACCGTCGAGAACCCGCCGACCACCCCGAGGTGGGTCACCACGTCACCGAGCCGGGCACCGTGGCGCTCGAGGTACCGCTGGGCACCGTCTCGGTCGGCGATGCGGTGGACGACGTCCGCGGCCGAGCACAGCTCGTCGCCCGACAGCGGCGGGCACCAGGGCTCCAGGTGCGGCGAGCGGCGCCGGAGGACGCCGCGCCAGCCGGAGGCGTCCACGAACAGGTCGGCGACCACCCGGCGGGCGGACCCCGCCTCGCGTCGCAGCTCGACGCTGCGCACCCGCCCCGACGCGTCGACCGACACGTCGAGGTCGGTCACCTCGTCCACCAGCTCCACGCCGGCGTCGGCACCCAGCTGGCGGAGCCGTCGGCCGAGCAGGGCCATGTCGGCGCGGACCGTCGGGGCGTCGAGCACCGTCGGGCCCACCCGAGGGTCGCGGCCCCGCATGTGGATCGTCCCCTCCTCGACCGAGCGCTCGGCGCCGGACGGCGGCTCGAGGCCGGCCTCGACGAAGTGCCGGTCCAGCACCCCGTTGTGCCACTGGGCGCCGGCGTCGTCGGCGCGCCGCCGCTCGACGAGCAGCACCTGCCGGCCCCGCCGGGCCAGCTGGTAGGCGGCGTTGGCCCCCGCGGTGCCGGCCCCGACCACGACGACGTCGACGACCTGATCGCGCATCGTCGGCACCCTAGAGACCGTCGCCACGGTGGGCGCGATCCTGCTCGCGGGTGGCGTTCGCGCCGAGCGCCGCTATCTGTGGGGAGATGACGATCCCCCCGCTGCCCGACGGTCCCCACGACATCGAGTTCTTCTTCGACCCCGGCTGCCCGTTCGCCTGGCAGACCTCGGTCTGGATGCGGCGGGTGGCGGAGCTGGAGGGGGTGCGGATCGGCTGGCGGTTCATCTCCCTGCGGTTCATCAACGAGGACGACCTCGACGTGCCGCCGGAGCTGCGCGGCTCCCAGGAGCTGGGCCTGCGCTTCCACCGGATCTGCGCCGCCGCCCGCGAGGCCCACGGCAACGACGCCGTGGGCGCCCTCTACCGGGCCTGGGGCGAGCAGTACTGGTACCAGCCGGGCGAGGGCGAGCTGCTCGAGCGCATCGCGGCGGTGACCCAGGTGATGGATCCGGCCAAGGTCGTGTCGGCGGTCGGGCTGCCCGCCGACCTGCTGGCCGCCGCTGAGGACCGCTCGTGGGATGCGCTCATCCGGGCGGAGACCGAGGAGGCGTTCGAGCGCACCGGCGACGGCGTGGGCACGCCGATCATCACCTACGTGTCGAGCGGCAGCTCGCTGTTCGGGCCCGTCATCAGCGACGTGCCCGACGACGAGCAGGCGGTCGAGCTGTACCGGGCCCTGCGGACGCTGGCCGACTACCCCGGCTTCGCCGAGCTGAAGCGCACGAAGCGCCCGCCGCTCGACCTGCCCCTCCTCGCGGACGCGTAGGCCCCTGCCCGAGCGGGCGGTACGGTCCGGTCGATGTCAGGGAACCGCTGGCTCCAGAGGATCGCCGAGCGCCCGGACCACTCGCAGTGGTACGTCGAGCGCTTCCGCACGATGGCGGCCGAGGGCGCCGACCTCGACGGCGAGGGCCGGCTGATCGACGCCATGGCGCCGCGCCGCGCCCGCATCCTCGACGCCGGCTGCGGGCCGGGCCGCACCGCCGGCTACCTGCACCGCTGCGGCCACACCGTCGTCGGCGTCGACCTCGACCCCGTGCTCATCGAGGCCGCCGAGGAGGACCACCCCGGCCCCACCTACCTCGTCGGCGACCTCGCCGAGCTCGACCTCCCGGCGCGGGGGATCCCCGAGCCCTTCGACCTCATCGTGTCGGCCGGCAACGTCATGGCCTTCCTCGACCCGGCCACCCGCCAGCCCGTGCTGACCCGCCTCGGCGCCCACCTGGCGGAGGACGGCCGGGCGGTGATCGGCTTCGGGGCCGGGCGCGATTACCCGTTCGAGGCGTTCTTCGAGGACGTCGCCGCGGCCGGCCTCGCGGTCGAGCACCGCTTCGCCACCTGGGACCTGCGCCCCTTCGGGGCCGACGCCGAGTTCCTCGTCGCCGTCCTCGTCCGACCCTGATCGGCGCGGCTCGGCTGGGTGGGCCGGGGTCAGCCCTCTAGCGCGGCGGCGAGGCGCTCCAGGGTGGTGCTCATCATCGCCTCGTTCTTGGCGGTGCGGTCCTCCACGCCGGACATCTGCTTCGAGAACTCGAGGACCGAGTCGGGGCGCAGGTCCTCGGTCCACTCGGTGACCCGCGAGCCGCCCTCGATCGGCTCGATGCGGTAGCCCCAGGTGGAGTAGTGGAAGTCCATCATCGAGCACTCGAAGGCGAAGGCCCGGCCCGGCTCGGCCTCGATCACCTTGCCCTGGCTCGTCCACTCGTGCTCGCCGTTGCGGTTGTGGCCGTCGAAGGTGGCGCCCACCTCGGGGCCGTCGAAGCTCTCGTGCCACTCGCAGGCGTAGCACTCGTCCGACCACTCACCCATGCGGGTGATGTCGGAGATGGCGGCGTAGACCGCCTCCGGGGAGGCGGCGATGTCACGGGTGATCTCGATCCGGTTGCCCATCGCCGGATTCCACCACACCGCACCGGGTGACCGGCACACCCCCGTGTGATAACTGAAGATTGCATCATTTATCCCGTCGCTGGGGGCCCGTGAACTCGTACGACCCGTTCGACCCGTCGGTCCGGCCTGATCCGTACCCGATCTACCGGTGGCTGCGTGACGAGGCGCCGCTGCACTACAGCCCGGAGACCGACACCTACGTCCTGTCCCGCTACGAGG
>DATGRC010000121.1:0-3875 GCA_035303865.1 Acidimicrobiales bacterium | reverse complement strand
TACCGCATCTACTCGATGACCAAGCCGATCACGAGCGTCGGCCTGATGATGCTGTTCGAGGAGGGCGCGTTCCTGCTCGAGAACCCGATCAGCCGGTACCTGCCCGAGTTCGCGGAGAGCCAGGTGTGGGTGGGCGGCACCGCCGACGCGCCGCAGACCCGGCCGGCGATGCGGCCGATCACCGTGCACGACGTCCTGACCCACCTGTCCGGCCTGACCTACGGGTTCCACTTCCAGCACCCGCTCGATGAGCTCTACCGGCGCCACGGGCTGGGCGACTTCGCCAAGGAGCCGGACTACGACCTCGCCGAGGGCGTGGCCCGCATGGCGTCGCTGCCGCTGCTGTTCGACCCGGGCACCCGCTGGAACTACTCGATGTCCACCGACGTCTGCGGGCGGCTCATCGAGGTGATGAGCGGCCAGCCGCTCGACGTGTTCCTGAAGGAGCGGATCCTCCACCCGCTCGGGATGGTCGACACCGCGTTCGTGGCGCCGGAGGAGGACCTGGAGCGCTGCTCGGTGCTCTACATCCGCGGCGGCGACGGCAAGCTCCAGAAGCTGGCCGGGGCCCGGCAGATGACCCGTCCGCCGTCGTTCCTCTCCGGCGGCGGTGGGCTCGTCGGCACCGGGCGCGACTACCTGCGCTTCGCGGAGATGCTGCTCAACGGCGGCGAGCTCGACGGCGTGCGGCTCCTGTCGCCCCGCACGGTCGCCTACATGGCCCGCAACCACCTGCCCGGCGGGAGGCTGCTCAACGAGATGGGGCAGTCCACCTTCGCCGAGGTGGCGATGGACGGCACCGGCTTCGGGCTCGGCTTCGGCACGGTGGAGGACGCCGCCGCCCAGCAGAACCTGGCCAACGAGGGCGAGTTCTCCTGGGGCGGCGCGGCCAGCACGGCGTTCTGGGTCGACCCGGTCGACGAGCTCTGCGTCGTGTTCATGACCCAGCTGCTGCCGAGCAGCACCTACCCGATCCGCCGCCAGCTGCGAGCCGCCGTCCTCCAGGCCGTCGTCGACTAGGCGCCGCACCGGCGGCCCCGCCCGGGACCCGGCCGTGGCGCCGCGTCAGCGGTGGAAGCGGCGGTGGGGCTCGCTGTGCTCCCAGTCGGCCACGAGCGCCCGGATCGCGGTCAGCAGCACGAGGGGCTGGTCGAGCATCGCGTGGTGGCCGGCCTCGGGGATCTCGATGATCGGGGTGACCCGCCCCATCCCCTCGTACATCGACTGGCCGATGTCCTCGGTGATGAGGCCGTGCTCGGAGCGCAGCAGCGCCAGCCGGCAGCGCACCTCGCTCAGGTACGGGAAGGCGATGCCCCGCATCCCGCCGGCGAACTGCTCGAAGATGTGGCGGTCGTACTTCCACTGGTAGCCGCCGTCGACGGCCCGCAGCGAGCGGCGGCCGACGTGGTCCATGACGTAGTCGAGGTAGTGGTCCTGGGGCGGCACCGTGCGGAACCGGGCCAGCGCGTCCTCCACCGTCGGGTAGGTGCGCAGGCGACCGAACGCCTCCTTGAGGTGGAAGGACTCGACCTCGGGGTCGGGCTGGGTCACCGGCGAGTCGCAGACGATGGCGCCGGCCAGGTCGTCGGCGTGGATGGCGGCGGTGGCGATCGTGACGAAGCCGCCCATCGAGTGGCCGACCACGACCGGCCGGCCGACGATCCCGCCGGCTGCTGCGACGGCCATCACCTCGGTGGCCCACAGCTCGATGTCGTACTCGTCTCGGTGGCCGCTGTCGCCGTGGCCGGAGAGGTCGATGGCCACCACCCGCAGGTCCTTGGCGAACGTGGCCGCGACGTGCGTCCACCAGTGGGCGTGGGCGGCGCCGCCGTGGACGAACACGAGGCCCCGCCGGTGGGGCTCGCCCCAGGCCAGGTAGTGGATCCGCGTGCCGCGCACGTCCACGAAGCCGTCCTCGAACGGGACGGCCAGCGCTCGCCGGAACCACGCCGGCGCGTCGGGGTGGATCGGGATCTCCTCAGCGGCGTCGGACGGAGCGGCCATGGCCGATCACGTTAGGGCCGCGCCGGAGACCGGACCGGCACCGCCGGTTCGCGGCGCGGGGCGGTCAGGCGCGGCGACCGAGGAGGGCGAGCAGCTTCGTCTGGTCGTCGGCCCCCTCGGGCACCTCGACGCGGGGCCCGAACATCCCGCCGGCCTGCATCGCCTCCTCGGGCATCGAGCCCACCGAGGCCAGCATCCGCTGCACCATCTCCGGGTCGAGGACCTCGTCCTGGCCCGTGGCGCGAGCCAGGTCCCAGCCGTGGACCATCACGTCGGAGGTCACGATCATGTCGACGATCTCGGCGAGGGGGCGGGTGAAGTACGGCGTCTCGACCGGCCGCTCCGCCGTCGCCGGGTCGGCCAGCGCCGATCGGACCACGTCGGCCACGGCGGTCCAGGCCCCGAGGGGATCGTCCGCCACCGGCGGGAGGTCGGGCGTCGGCACGCCGTGGGCCCCGAGGTAGCCGGGGATCCACTCGACCAGGTGGGCGACGACGTCGCGCGCCGTCCAGCCCTCGCAGGGCGAGGGGTTGTCCCAGGCCCCCTCGGGCACCGCTCGGATGCGGTCGGCCAGCTGCTGGCTGAGGCGGTCGAAGCGGGCGGCGACGTCGGTGGCGCTCATCACCTGATACTGCCAACCGAGGCCGTCGCCCGCTCGTGGGAAGCACAGGAACGGATCGGCGCCACCGCCGGTTGAGGGTAGTTGCCTGCGCACGCACTTCGTGCGCACCCCAGCTCCCGGAGGACACGACGACGTGACGACGACGCTGCCCACCTACTTCCTCAGCCACGGCGGCGGCCCGTGGCCGTGGCTCGACGGGCCGATGCGCGCCGCCATGGCCGAGCTCGAGCGCTCGCTCCAGGCGCTGCCCGCCGACGTCGGCGTGCGCCCCAAGGCGATCCTCATGGTCTCGGGCCACTGGGAGGCGCCGGCGTTCACCGTCCAGACGCACCCGAACCCGCCGATGGTCTACGACTACGGCGGCTTCCCACCACACACCTACCGCATCCAGTACCCGGCGCCGGGCTCGCCGGAGCTGGCCGCGCGGGTGGTGGAGCTCCTCGGCGGGTCCGGGATCGAGGTGCGCACCGACCCCGAGCGCGGCTTCGACCACGGGGTCTACGCCCCGCTCAAGCCAGCCTGGCCGGACGCCGACGTGCCCGTGGTGCAGCTGTCGATCCGCCGCGGCTACGACCCCGACGAGCACCTCGCCGCCGGCCGCGCCCTCGCGCCGCTGCGCGACGAGGGGATCCTGATCCTCGGCAGCGGCCTCAGCTACCACAACCTGGCGCTGATGGGCCCGGCGGGGGCTCGCCCGTCTCGGGAGTTCGACGACTGGCTCAACGAGACGATGCTCCGCGCCGACCCGGCCGAGCGCGTCGAGCGGCTCCGCCGCTGGCACCTCGCGCCCAGCGCCCGCCTCGCCCACCCGAGCGAGGACCACCTCATCCCGCTCATGGTGGTGACCGGCGCCGGCGGCGACGACCCGGTGGCCCGCACCTACCACCAGGACGACTTCTTCGGCTCCCTGGCCGTGTCGAACTACCGCTTCGGCCGCACCGCCACCGCCTGACGCGCTCGACCGGCGCGAACCCGTCGGGCGGGTCGGTCGGTTGGAGGTGGCGGGGGGAATCGAACCCCCGTACAGGGCTTTGCAGGCCCTTGCCTAAGCCACTCGGCCAACCCGCCGGAGGTCCCTACCTACGATGGTCTCGCAGTGGGGGCCGGCTCGGCGGTGACGAGCCGCCGCAGCGAGCGGACGACGGGACTCGAACCCGCGACCCTCACCTTGGCAAGGTGATGCGCTACCAACTGCGCTACGTCCGCGTGCCTCCGGCGTGGCCGGGCGACGGTAGCCGACTCTATCCCA
>DATGRC010000120.1:0-8419 GCA_035303865.1 Acidimicrobiales bacterium | reverse complement strand
GGCGATGACCTGGTGGGGCAGCGCCTCGCTGCGCAGCCACTCGAGGATCGACTGGTCGAGCTTGGTCGGTCCGACCTCGCCGTCGACGAGCACCATCACCATGCGGAGCTCGTCCCGGCCGGTCAGGTAGCGCTCGATCATCGCCCCCCAGTCGGCCCGCTTGGCCTTGGACACCTTGGCGTAGCCGTAGCCCGGGCAGTCCACGAGCGTGGCGCCGTCGGGCAGGGCGAAGCAGTTGAGCAGCTGCGTGCGGCCCGGCGTCTTCGACACGTTGGCCAGGGCCTTGCGGTTGGCCAGCGCGTTGATGAGCGACGACTTGCCCACGTTCGAGCGCCCGACCACCGCCACCTCGGCCCGCGTCTCGGGCAGCCGCTCTAGCCGGTCGGCCGAGGTCACGAAGGTCAGCTCCAACGGTCGCACCCCGCCCTTCCTACAAGATCTGTGCGCGCTTCCGTGCGCCCACCGCACCCGAACCCGCACAGATCTCGTGTCGTCAGCGGCCGCGGAGGCGGTCGATGGCGCGGCGGTCGCGCTTGGTGGGGCGGCCGGCGCCGCGCTCGCGGGTGGCCACCCGGACCCGGTCCTCCTCGGCCGGCGGCGGGGTGTGGTCCACGTAGCAGGTGACGGCCACGGGGGCGCCGACCCGCTTGTCGATCACCTGGGCCACCTCCACGTCGCGGTCCCGGCCGTGCACCCGAACGTGGACCCGGTCGCCGACGACCACCGGCGTGGCCGGCTTCGCCGTCTTGCCGTTCACCTTCACGTGCCCGCCCCGGCACGCCTCGGTGGCGTCGGCCCGGGTCTTGAACAGCCGGATCGCCCACACCCACTTGTCGACGCGGGTCGTCTCCATCAGTCCACCAGCCGCTTCCCGAGCGCCGACGTGAACCGGAACGAGAAGCGCAGGTCGCCGATCATCTCGACCAGGCGCTCCGCCTCGGCGTCGATGGCGGCCCGCCGCTCCCGACCCACGTCCTCGAGCACCTCGACCACGATCTCCCCGTCCTTGCGCTGGCCCCAAGCGCCCACGGCCCGGCCGTCCACCCAGATGGTGGGGCCGCCGTTGCCGACCGTGTCGAACAGGGCCGGACCGTGCGGGCCGAGGTACCAGTCCCGCTGCTTCCAGCCCATGATCGTAGGGTCGAGGCTGGGCAGGAACGCCACCCACGGCTCGGGCTCGGGCGTGGGCTCGACGTCGCCGGCCAGCACGAGGCCCACCTCGCCGTCCAGGTCCACCTCCTCCGTGTCGATCTGCGCCAGCGTCGTGCGGGTGACGCGAAGCGGCCACTTCGTCCACCAGGCCAGGTCGGCGACGGTGGCCGGGCCGAAGCGGGCCAGCCACGCCCGGGCCAGCTCGATGCGCGCCCGCTCCGGGTCCATCGGCGGCGGGATCCGCTCGCCCAGCCAGTCCTGCGGCGTGGCCCAGTGGTGCTGGGTGCCGGTCCAGCTGCCGCGCGGCCGGCCCCGCACCAGGTGCCCCTCGGCGCCGAGCACCGTGAGCAGGCGCGACGCCACCGACACCGTCGCCTCGTAGCGCTTGCCGGGCGACAGGGTGAGCCGGGTGGCGAGCGCCGGCACCGCCTCGGCCAGCGCCGTGGCCGTCATCGGCCCCCGCTCCCGGACGGCGGCGACCGCCGCCTCGATCGCCTCAGCGATCCAGGCGTCGCCGTCGGCGGCCACGCCCGCCTCCACGAGCACCTTGGCCAGCCGCTTGCGCTCGTCGACCGCCACCCGGTCCGCGGCCGCCGCCTGCACGACCGCCATGTCCGGGACGGCGACGCCCCACAGCGTCCGGCGCATCGCCAGCATCCGCACGATCGTGCGGTCCTCGAACAGCGCCCGCTCGATCGCCCCTTGGTCGGGGGAGCGCATCCGCACGAGCGTGGACAGCACCACGGTGAGCGGGTCGGTGGCGTGCAGCGCCACCACGCTGCGGGCGATGGCGACGACGTCGTCGTCCGCTCGGGCGGAGGGCGCCAGCCGGTGCCGCACCGCGAGCCGGGCCCGCCGCTCAGCCGCCGTGAACCTGCGCATCCCGCCATCCTGCCCGACGACCCTGCCGACCCGTGTCAGGGATCGACGGCCCGGTCGGTCGGCCGGCACGGGCAGTCGTCGCCGTGGCGGGACCGGCCGGGACGGCAGCGGCAGCTCGGGAACAGCCACGGCCCCGGGGGCGTTGGAGGGCCCTGATGGACGCCCCCCTCCCCACCCTGTCGGTCCTCGACCTCGCCCCCGTCGGCGAGGGCTCCACCCCCGCCGAGGCCCTGCGGGCCTCGCTGCGCCTCGTGCAGGAGGCCGAGCGGCTCGGCTACCACCGCTACTGGGTGGCCGAGCACCACAACATGCCCGGCATCGCCTCGTCCGCCCCGGCGGTGCTGATCGCCCACCTGGCGCAGGTCACCGAGCGGATCCGCCTCGGCTCCGGCGGCGTGATGCTGCCCAACCACGCCCCGCTCGTGATCGCCGAGCAGTTCGGGATGCTCGAGGCCCTCCACCCCGGCCGCATCGACCTCGGCATCGGGCGGGCGCCCGGCACCGACCCGCTCACCGCCGCCGCGCTCCGCCGCTCCATGGGCGGCCTGCGCGAGCCGGACCTGCCGCAGCTGCTCGGCGAGCTGCTCGGGTTCTTCAACGGCACGTTCCCCGAGGACCACCCGTACCGTCGCATCACCGCCGTGCCCGGCCTCGGCTATCAGCCCGCCATCTGGCTCCTCGGCTCGAGCGACTACAGCGCCCGCCTGGCCGGGATGCTCGGCCTGCCGTTCTCCTTCGCCCACCACTTCTCGGCGGCCAACACGATGCCGGCCGTGCAGATCTACCGGGAGTCGTTCCAGCCCTCCGAGGTGCTCGACGAGCCGTACCTGATGCTCGGCGTGGCCGTCACCTGCGCCGAGACCGCCGAGCGGGCCGAGTGGCTGAGCAAGCCCGCCGAGGTGGCGTTCCTCCGGCTCCGCCAGGGGCGTCCCGGGCCGTACCCCACGCCCGAGTCGGTGGAGGACTACGTGTTCACGCCGGCCGAGCGCAACGCCATCGAGGCCTGGAACGCGTCCCGCATCGTCGGCGACCCCGACCACGTCGTCGCCGAGCTGGCCGCCCTCGCGGCGCGCACCGGCGCCCAGGAGCAGATGGTGACCACGCTCGTGCACGGCCACGACGACCGGCTCGCGTCGTACCGGCTGCTGGCCGAGGCGGCCGGCCTGCCCAGCGCGGCGGTGGCCCCGGCAGACTGACCGGGTGCCTGAAGGCGACACCCTCTTCAAGGCCGCCGCCCGGCTGCGGCCGGCGCTGGCCGGGCACTCGCTCACCCGCTTCGAGGCGCCCCGCCTCGTCGGCGACCGCCCGCCGCTCGGCACCCGCATCGACGACGTCGAGGCCCGGGGCAAGCACCTGCTCGTGCACTTCGACGGCGGGCTCACCCTGCGCACCCACCTGCGCATGACCGGCTCCTGGCACCTCTACCGGGTGGGGGAGCGGTGGCAGAAGGGCGCCCACCTGGCCCGGGCCGTCGTGGGCGCCGACAGCGGCTGGGAGGCGGTGTGCTTCCAGGCCCCGGTGGTCGAGACCTACCACCGCGCCCTCGGCGAGCCCGACGCGCTCGCCGCGCTCGGCCCCGACCTCTGCCGCCCCGAGTCGCTCGCCGACGCCGTGCTCGATCAGGTCCTCGAGCGGGCCGCCGCCCTCGCCGGGCCCGGCACGACGCTCGGCGAGGCGCTGCTCGACCAGCGCATCGCGGCCGGGATCGGCAACGTCTACAAGTCCGAGGCCTGCTGGGCGGTGCGGCTCGACCCCGGCCGGCCCCTGGCCGACGTCGCCCCCGAGGACCGCCGCCGGGTGTGGGCCACCGCGGCCCGCCAGCTCCAGGCCAACCTCGGCCACGCCGAGCGCCGCACCCACCCCGCTGGCCTCGCCGTCTACGGCCGCCGCGGCCAGCCGTGCCGCCGCTGCGGCACCGCCATCCGCATGGCCCGCCAGGGCGAGCAGGCCCGCAGCACCTACTGGTGCCCCACCTGCCAGACCTGACGCGACGTCGCGCGGCGTCGGTCCCCGCGGCGGCTCGGAACCGCACGGAGCCACCGGTCCGAACCCGCTGGTGAAAACGTTCACAAGGTCGTAGCCTGGGTGGCATGGCAGTCGTGCCCAAGGTCGTCGTGATCGGGGCCGGGTTCGGTGGGGTGGAGGTGGCCCGCGACCTGAAGGGCCTGCCGGTGGAGGTCACCCTCGTCGACCGGCACAACTACCGGACCTTCCAGCCGCTGCTCTACCAGGTGGCCACCGCCGGCCTGAACGCGGCCGACGTGGCCCACCCCGTGCGGAACCTCTTCCACGGCCACCGCAACGTCTTCTTCCGCCAGGCCGACGTCACCGGCGTGGACTGGGACCGTCGCCTCGTCCACCTCGACGGCCAGCCCGACCTGCCCTTCGACCACCTCGTGGTGGCCGGTGGGGCCAGCGTCACCTGGTTCGGCACGCCCGGCGCGGCCGAGCACGGCTTCCCGCTCTACACGCTGGCCGACGCCGTCACCCTCCGGAACCACGTCATCGAGCGGTTCGAGGCGGCCGACGTGGACCCCACCGCCATCGACCGCGGCGCCCTCACCTTCGTCGTCGTCGGTGGCGGCCCCACCGGGGTGGAGACCGCCGGCGCGCTGGCCGAGCTCTTCGCCATGGTGTTCCGCAAGGACTACCCCCGCCTCGACGTGAGCCGGGCCCGGGTGGTCCTCGTGGAGATGATGGACCACCTCCTCGGCCCCTTCGCCGAGTCCAGCCAGCGCCACGCCCTCGACACGCTGCGCACCCGGGGGGTGGAGGTCCGCCTCGGCACCAAGGTGGCCGAGGTGCGCGCCGACGCCGTCACCTTCGCCGACGGCGAGGTCCTCCCGTGCCAGACGCTCGTGTGGGCGGCCGGCGTGCGGGCCAACCCCCTGGCCGACGCCCTCGGCGTCCCCCAGGAGCGGGGCGGGCGCATCACCGTGGCCCCCGACCTGTCGATCCCGGGCCGCCCCGGGGCCTGGGCCGTCGGCGACATCGCCGCCGCCAAGGACCGCGACGGACGCCCCCTCCCGCAGCTGGCCCCCGTGGCGATGCAGGCCGGCCGTCACGTGGCCCGCCAGATCGAGCGCACCCTCGAGGGCCGGCCCACCGAGCCGTTCCGCTACCGGGACAAGGGCACGATGGCCACGATCGGCCGGCGGGCCGCGGTGGCCGAGCTGCCCGGCCGCATCCGCCTGCGCGGCGCCCCGGCGTGGGTGGCCTGGCTGGTCCTGCACCTCGTGTTCCTCGTCGGCGCCCGCAACCGCGCCTCGGTGCTCCTCAACTGGTCGTGGAGCTACCTCACCTGGGACCGCGGGCCCCGCATCGTCCTGAGGCCCCACACCACCCCCGGCCCCGACGGCGCGGCGCAGGCCCGCACCGAGCGACATCCCGACGCCGCTCCCCGCCGGTCGGCCGACCGGCCCGCGACCTAGCTCCCGAAGCGCTCGCGGAACATCACGCTGATGCGGGGACCGGCCTGGGCCCGCTTGGAGACGCAGTGCTCGTGGGTGCGCTGGCAGGTGCCGCCCTGCACGACGAGGTCGCCCGAGTGCATCGTGTAGGCGGTGGAGGGGCCGCCCCCGTTCGGGCGCAGGAGGAGGGTGCGAGGCGAGCCGAGCGACAGGATCGCCACGATCGTGCGCACCCGGTGGCGGCCCACGCGGTCGCCGTGCCAGGCCACCGAGTCCCGTCCGTCCCGGTAGAGGTTGGCCGACACCGACACCAGCTCGAGCCCGTAGTGGCGGCTCAGGCACTCGGCCATCGCGGTGAGCAGCGCCGGGCGCCCCGCCGTCCACGGGCCGGTGGTGAGCCGGGGCACGTCGACGATGCGGTCGTACATCGGGCGCTGCTCCTCGGGGCCCCAGGGCGCGGTGCGCAGGAGCTCGTCGAAGAGCACGTCGGCCCCGGTGACCCAGCCGGGCACGTGGTCCACCCACGCGCCCTGGCCCAGGAAGCGGCGGCGGGCGTCGGCCAGGTCCGGCGAGAACCGGGGTTCGTCGGCCACGGCCAGCAGGGAGGGCTGCCAGCTGACCTGCTCGAGCTTGGGAGCCATGCCCTCACGCTAAGCGAACAGGTGTTCGCTGGCAACCCTCCCGGGCTGAGCCGGGGATCAGTCGATCGCGATCGCCTCGAGCACCGGGAGGCGCCCGGCTCGGCGGGCCGGCAGGATCGACGCCACCACGCCGAGGACGGCGGCCAGGACCACGATCACCACGAGCGGGGCGATGGGCAGGGCGAACTGGTCGAAGCCCTCCCGGCTGAGGGCGTTCACGAACGCCCAGCCGAGGCCGACGCCGAGGCCGAGGCCCACGACGGCGCCGAGCACCGAGATCATCACCGCCTCCCAGCGCACCATCGAGCGCATCTGGCGGCGGCCCATCCCCACGGCCCGGAGGAGGCCGAGCTCGCGGGTGCGCTCGTGGATCGACAGCGACAGCGTGTTGGCGATGCCGATGGCGGCGATGACGATCGACAGGGCCAGCAGCACGACCACCATCGTGAGCAGCTGGTTGATCGACTCGGCGATCGCGCCGCGGAAGCCCTCCTCGTCGAGGGCCACCACGCCGGGTACCGACGAGATGGCCTCCTCGATGTCGGCGAGCACGGCGTCGAGGTCGGCGCCCTCGCGCACCGAGCCGAACACCTGGATGTCGGTGGGGGAGGGGACCAGCTGGTGGAACTGCTCCCGCACGACGGTGTAGCTGCCGAGCGCGATCTGGTCGTCGGAGATCGCCTGGAGCTCGAGCTCGACCGACTCCCCGGTGGGGAGCAGCATCGTGACGACGTCCCCGAGGGCGAGGTCGTGGTCCTCCACCACCTGCTCGTCGAGGATGATGCCGCCCTCGGTGAGGTCCGAGGCCCGGCCCACGGCCATCTCGATCTCGAAGACCTGCTCGATCGTCTCGGGGTCGATGCCGAAGGCCATGGCGTCGGCGGTGTCGCCGTCGGGGTAGGTGATCTGGCCGAGCACCATCGACGCGCCGGACACGACCTCCACGCCGTCCACCTCGGCGACGGCGTCGGTCACGCTGGGCGGGAAGCCCCAGAAGCCGACGAACCCGCCTTCGTTCTGGACGACGAAGTCGCCGCGGAAGCCCCGGTCGAGCGCGGCGTCGGTGGTGGCCCGGGCCGACGCCGTGAACACGGTGATGAACGAGACGAGGGCCACGCCGATGATGAGCGCCGACGCCGTCGCCGCCGTGCGCTTCGGGCTGCGCCGGGCGTTCTCGACGGCGAGGCGCCCGGTGAGGCCCTTGACCTTCGGCACCCAGGACCCGATCGCCCGGACGGTGGGGCCGGCCAGGACCGGACCCAGCGTGATCGCCGCCACCACGAGCAGGACGGCGCCGAGGCCCACGGCGGGGAGCACGTTGGCGTCCTCGTCGCCGAGCCACGCCTGGGCCACGGCCACCAGGCCCACCAGGGTGGCGACGATGCCGATCCCGAGGCGGATCTTCGAGTGGTCGGCCCGCTCGACGGCCACGTCGCGCAGCGCGGCGAGGGGCGGCACCCGGGTGGCCCGCACGGCGGGCACGATGGCCGCCACCACGGTGATGACGGTGCCGATGAGGATGGCGTTCACCGCGGTGCCGGTGCGAAGCACGAGGCTGCCGGGCAGGTCGAAGGCCGAGAAGGCGAGCGAGGCCAGCCCCACGCCGGCGGCGAGGCCGAGCAGGGCGGCGACGAGGCCGATCACGACCGCCTCGAGCAGCACCGACACGAGCACCTGGCGGCGGCTGGCGCCGACGGCTCGCAGGAGCGCGAGCTCGCGGGTGCGCTGGGCCACGAGGATGGAGAAGGTGTTGGAGATGACGAACACGCCCACCAGGAGGGCGAGGCCACCGAACACCGAGAGGGCGATGGTGATGAAGGAGAAGCCCTCCTGCACCTGGGCCGAGAGGTCCGCGGTGGCCTGCTCGCCGGTGATGACCTCGGCGCCTTCGGGCAGCACCTCGGCCACCCGAGCGGTGATGTCCTCCTGGCTGATGCCGTCCTCGGCGTCCACCAGCACCTGCTGGATCTGGCCGTCGAGGCCGGCCAAGCGCTGCACGTCAGCCATGGTCATGCCGGCTCCGACGGTGCCGGCGAGCGAGTCCTCGCCGTTCACCTGCACCAGGCCGACCAGCTCGAACTGCTCCTGACCGAACTGGGTCAGCAGCGTGACCTCGTCGCCGACCGCCAGGTCGCCGTCCTCGGCGGCGCCGATGTTGAGGACCATCTGGCCCTCGGCTTCGGGGCCGTTGCCCTCGACCAGCTCGTAGGGGCTCAGCTCGGACTCGCCCAGCCAGTTCTCGAAGATCGTCGGTGGGCCAAAGCTGCCGATGGGCTCCCCGTCGGTGCCGAGGACGCGGTTGAGCGGGCCCTGACCGAACACGCCGAGGTACGG
>DATGRC010000119.1:0-5041 GCA_035303865.1 Acidimicrobiales bacterium | reverse complement strand
GACGGCGAGGAGACCGCCCTCATGTGGCGGGGCCTCATGCTCAACCGGGGCGTCCAGCACTTCCTGCAGGACGTCCGCTGGGGCGACGACCTCGACTACCTGCTGGTCGACATGCCCCCGGGCACCGGCGACGTCCAGATGGGCGTGGCCCGGCTGGTGCCCCGGGCCGACGTCGTGGTCGTCACCACGCCCGCCCGGGCCGCGCAGAAGGTCGCCGTGCGGGCCGTGGGCATGGCCCGCAAGAGCTACCTGCGTGTGGCCGGCGTGATCGAGAACATGAGCGCCTTCCGCTGCGGCCACGGCGAGAGCTACGCCCTGTTCGGCGAGGGGGGCGGGCGGCAGCTGGCCGAGGACGCCGGCGTGCCGCTGCTCGGGCAGGTGCCGCTCGAGCCGTCGGTGTCGGCCGGCGGCGACGAGGGC
This sequence comes from Acidimicrobiales bacterium, assembly GCA_035303865.1. Classification (GTDB taxonomy): domain Bacteria; phylum Actinomycetota; class Acidimicrobiia; order Acidimicrobiales; family VFJN01; genus VFJN01. Next base: position 4,621 of record DATGRC010000119.1, on the reverse strand, counting down.
AGCCCGGTCGTGCTCGGCGACGGGCCCGCCGCCGAGGCCTTCCGCGCCATCGCCGCCCGCATCGTGGACGAGGCCGTGCCCCCGGCGGAGATGGCCGGGTGCAGCGCCCGCATCCTCGCCGCCGCGGAGACCGCGCTCGACATCCGCGGCGCCGCCGGCAGCTGAGCGCCGGCCGTCCGGTGGCCCCGGTAGCCAGCCGTCCTGCCGTCAGGACGGCGGCGGCGTGAAGGCCCGCTCGGCGGCGGCCTCGGCCTCGCGGGCCAGCGCCACCCCGAAGAAGCTGGCGACGGCGGCGGTCGCCAGCGGCCGCAGGCGCTCGACGGCCTCGGTCAGCGCCCGCCACGCCTCGGGGTCGTCGGCGTTGTGGTCGGACGGCCGCCAGAGGTGCTCGACGAACAGGTCGACGACCGCCCGGGCCATGGCCTGCGCGTGCTCGTGCAGCACCTGGCCGACCTCGACCCGCTTGTCGGCGGGCACGCCGGCACGAGCCAGCTCGGCGGCCGCCTCGAAGGCCGGTGGCACGAGGACCTGCCAGCGGCCGTCCTCGAGCACGCGGGCCATCCCCATCCCCTCGACCAGGTCGGGGTCGACCTCGTCGACCGCCATGCCGAGCCGGGCCGCGGCCTCGTCGGCGGAGATGGTCTCGGTCCCCTCGTCGCCGGTCTGGGCGACCGCCGCCTTGACGAAGGCGAGGGCCGTGCTGGCCGCGTTGCCCGGTGCCTGGTCGAGCAGGCGCCGGATGGCCGTGAGGGTCAGCCCGTGGGCCTGCAGGTCGCGGATCGACTCCAGGCGGGCCACGTGCTCGTCGTCGTAGAGGGCGACGCGGCCCGAGCGGCGGGGCGGCGGCAGCAGGCCCACGGACTGGTACCAGCGGATCGTGCGCACGGTCGCGCCGGTCAGGCGCGCCACCTCGTCGACGGTGTAGCCGCCGGTCCGCGCCCCGTCGGCCGCGCTCCTCCCACTCACCACCGCCCGCACCCTAGAGAAGGGGTCAGGCAGCCGACCACTTGCCGTCGAGCCGCTCGCCGGTGACCGCGCCCTCGGCCGCGAGCTTCCGCAGGTGCGCCCACACCGTGCGGCGGGCCACGGGGTGCAGCTCGGCGGGGACGTCGGTGTAGATCGCCTCGACGAGCTCGGTGACGGTGGCGGTGCCCCGCGACCGGAGCTCCTCGAGGACCTGGGCCTCGCGGGCCAGCCGGTGCTCGATCACCTCGTCGATCGCCGCGATCGGGTCGGTGATGACGTGGCCGTGGCCGGGCGCGATCGCCCGCAGGCGCGGCCGGATGGCCTTCACGCGCTCCAGCGACTCGAGGTAGGCGGCCATGTCCCCGTCAGGCGGGCTGATGACCACCGTCGAGCCCTGCATGAGGTGGTCGCCGGTGAACAGCGTGCGCTCCTCGTTGAGCAGGTAGCAGAGGTGGTTGGACGCGTGGCCCGGCGTGTGGATCGCGGTGAGGTGGAACTCGGTGGCCTCGATGACGTCGCCGTCGGCCAGCGTGTCGTCGAGCCGGACCTTCCCCTTGCCGTGCCCCGGCCCGAAGCCGAGCACCGGGGCGCCCGTGCGCTTGCGGAGGCCGACGGCGCCGGGCGAGTGGTCCTCGTGGGTGTGGGTGAGCAGGATCCAGCGGATGCGGTCGCCCCCGCACCCGGCGATGGCGTCGAGGTGGGCGTCGTCGGCCGGGCCGGGGTCGATGACGGCGATCTCGTCGATGCCGACCAGGTAGGTGTTGGTGCCCGGCCCGGTCATCATGCCGGGGTTGTTGGCGACGATGCGCCGCACCATGGGCGACAGCGCGCTCGCCACCCCGTAGACGATGGGCTTCGGCTGGTCGTCCGCAGAGGCGTCAGTCATGGGCCTCTCCGAGCTCGGGGCGCAGCGACGGTCGGGCCGGCTCCTCCCAGCTGTCGACGTCCCACACCTCGGCGTCGCCCCACCGGCTGTGGCGCACGACGGTGACCCGCCCCCGGCCGACGGCCCAGCGCACCAGCGGCGCCCGCACGAGGGCCCGCGTCGGCGGCAGGAGCAGGAGGATGGCGAGCGCGTCGCTGATGAACCCGGGCGCGATCATCAGCGCGCCGGCCAGCAGGATCAGGGCGCCGTCGGCGACCTCCCGGCTGGGCAGCTCGCCCCGGGCGATCGTCGCCCGGACGCGACGCAGCACGCCGAGGCCCTCCCGCTTCGCGAGCCACGTGCCCACGAGCGAGACGAGGATCAGGAGGCCGATCGTGTTGAGCACCCCGATCGCGCCACCCACCTGGATGAGCACGGCCAGCTCGGCGAGCGGGGCGACGACGAAGACGAGGAACAGCAGGAGTGCCATGCGGGACGGCGGCGGTCGGTCGGCTGAACCGGGTGCCGCTGGACCCCCAGCCTACCGCCGGCCCGCCCCGCCGGTGGCCGCCCACGCGCCCCGCCCGGGTGGACGCGCGCCGTGACGTGACCCTCTTCACATCCGCCGTCCCGCTGACTACGATGCCGCCACCGACGGGGGGGGGGATCCTCGTACGGCGTGGCTGGAGCGTGGCGCCGACCACGGGGGGCCAGGCGGTGCCGCCGGCTTCGGAGAGCGGCGGTGGCACCGCAGAGGATCGGCGCACACGCTCCGGCCACGCCAAGGTCGCCGGCCGAAAAGCACGGCCGGCGCAGCACCTCCCACCCCCATGGGACGGCGCCGCGCCGGCCGTGCGTCGCGCTGGCGTGTCAGTTCTGCTGTGCCAAGGCGGCTCTGCGCTCGGCCTCGCTCAGGCCCCCCCAGATCCCGTGAGGCTCACGGATGCGGAGCGCATACTCGAGACACGGCTCGCGCACCGAACACGTGGCGCAGATGGCCTTGGCTTGCTCCTCTCGCCGCAGCTTCTCGCTCTTCCGCTCGAAGTGCGACGGAGGGAAGAACACGGCGGCCTGCGGACCGCGACACGCGGCGCGCAACTGCCAATCTTCTTCAACGCGCTGTGCACTCACAGACATACCCCCCCTTCCTTCGGCGGACGATACTGCTGCCGGAAGGAGCCCGACAAGGGGCAGTTTGGGGTGGGGCGCCCGGAGAGGCCCGGTGATGTCCCAGGTCAGGCGCTTGTGAACGAGCGGTAACCGGCGGCCTTCACGGCTATGACGCCCGGTGCCGGTGCAGTGAAATGCCGTGGGCGCGAATGCCGAAGAGGCGAGCCGCCGCCGTCCCTACTCCCGGGAGCGGGACCGCTCCCGGTGGTCCCGGGCGCCGCCCTCCTCGGGCTCGACCTCGAGCACGAGCCCCTCGATGGACACGACGCGGGCTCGCTCGCCCTTGCGGATCGGCGTCGCCCGGTTGGTCCGGGCCCGCCAGGGCGCGCCCCGCAGGGTGATGACCCCGTCCGGGTCGATGTCGGTGCGGGCGTCCCCCATCTCGCCGATCATCCAGTCCCGCCCGATCGTCGGGGTCGAGAAGCGGCTGCGGACCATCGTCGGCATGCCGGAGACCATGGCGAGCGTCATGCCCACGAAGGCGACCAGCAGCGTGATCCAGCTGGCCGAGACGCCGTCGTAGAGCAGCAGCGAGCCGAGCACGAAGCTGACCGTCGCGATGCCCGTCCACACCCGGGGCACGCCGGTCTGCACGTCGACGCCGTAGCCGAACATGGCGAAGACCAGCAGTGCCAGGCCGATCGGCCGGAACGGCAGCACGGCCAGCCCGTAGCAGCCGAGCACCAGCGAACCGGCGCCGACCATGCCGGCGATGCCGACCCCGGCGGTGAACAGCTCGAACAGCAGGAGCCCCAGGCCGATGACGACGAGGAGGTAGGCGACGTTGGGGCTGGCGACGGTGTGCATGATCTCGCCGAACACGTCCAGCCCGCCGAAGGAGACCTCGGTCGTCGGGCGCCGCTCGCCGTCGACCACCTCGGTCCGGAACCCGTCGATCTCGACGACGAAGGTGAGGATGGTCGGCGCGTCGTTGTCGACGAGGCCGAGCTCGACAGCCCGCTGCGCGCCGACCCGGTCGCCGACCGCGACGGTGCCCAGGTCGGCGGGCGCGAGCCCGCGCGCCTCGAGCAGCGCGGGGGTCACCTCGACGCTGGAGCCGACCGACACGCCGGTCAGGTCGGCGGCGGCCAGCACCCGCACCGCCTCGTCGGCGGCCTTCGAGCCGGACGGCCCCACCCACACGGCCACCGGCACGGGCGAGTCCTCGATCGTCGCCACCAGGTCGTCCATCTCACCGTCGGAGATGACGGCCCCGCCGCTGTCGAACTGCAGCACGAGCGCCAGCGGGCAGGTGTCGGCGGCGTCGGCGACCTGGCGCTCGATCAGGTCGGCGAGCACGGGGTCGATCAGCCCGTCGACCTCGACGACCATCACCCGGTCGTTCCGCTCGGGGCACGGGCCCTGGGCGGCGCCGGGCGCAGCGACGACCAGCAGCCCGACCACGGCCACGGCGAGCGCCGCCGCGGCGCGGGCGGTCCGCCGGAGGGGTCCACGCGCTCGCCGTCCGGGCCGGGGTCCCGCCTTCGCTACAGTCCCGCGAGCCGCCGCGGAGGTGGCCGACGACGACGTGCGCTGTGGATCCTGAACAGTTCTTCGCTGCATCCCGGCTGGTCATCGTGGCCGGGAAGGGCGGGGTCGGCAAGACGACGGTCAGCGCCA
>DATGRC010000118.1:0-13227 GCA_035303865.1 Acidimicrobiales bacterium | reverse complement strand
CGCGCCCTCGTGCGGCTGGCGTCGCTGCTCCTCGACGACGTCGCCACCTGCGAGGAGGTGGTCCAGGACGCGTTCGTGCACGTGTGGCGGCGCCCCCCGGCGCTGCGCGACGAGACCCGCCTGGCCGCCTACCAGCGCAGCGCCGTGCTGAACTGGGCCCGCTCCCAGCGGCGACGCCGGGGCGTCCGGCGCCGGCACCTGCGGTCGGTGGGGCCGCCGCCGACGGCCCCCGCGGCTGAGGCGACGGCGCTCGCCGGCGACGCCGACGACGCGGTGCTGCGGGCCCTGCGGGCCCTCCCCGACCGCCAGCGCGAGGTGCTCGCGCTCCGGTACTACCTCGACCTCTCCGAGGCCGAGATCGCCGCCACCCTCGGGGTGTCGGCGGGATCCGTGAAGACCCACGCCCACCGGGGCCTGCGGGCCCTGGCCGAGGCGCTGGAGGGCCACCAGTGACCATCGAGGACCGCCTCCGGGCCGCCATCCACCGTCGGACCAGCCGCGTCGAGCCCTCGCCCGACGCCCGAGCACGACTCGAGGAGAAGCTCATGCAGACCCAGACCGACCTCAACCGCAAGCGCTGGCTGATCGGCCTCGCGGCGGCCGCCGCGGTGGTGGCGATCGTCGTCGGGGTGGTGGTGCTCACCGGCGACGACGGCGACGACCAGGTGGAGGTGGCCGACACGTCGTCCACCACGGAGTCGACGACCTCGACCACCGGTTCGACCACGACCACCGAAGCCACGACGACCACCACCGAGGGCGACTTCGCGCTGGTGGACCCCGCCCCGGTGGTGTTCCCGGACCCGACGACCTCGCAGCGCTTCGACGACCCCGACTCGCTGGTGGCCGCCTTCGCCCGGGACTACGTGGGGATGACCGATCCGGCCGTCGGGCCCTTCGAGGCCGGCGACAGCCGCTCCGGCGAGGTCGAGGTGCGCGGCTTCCCCGACGCCGACCCGACGACCGTGCTCGTGCGCCAGCTCGAGGACGACCACTGGTTCGTGGTGGGCGCGTTTACCGAGTCGATCCAGCCGGCCACCCCGGAGCAGGGCGAGACGGTGTCCTCGCCGATCCTGCTGACCGGCCGGGCCTACGCCTTCGAGGGCACGGTCCAGGTCGAGCTGCGGGTGGACGGCGCCGGCACGGTGGCCAGCACCTTCGTGACCGGCCGGGGCGACGGGGTCCTCGGCGACTACGAGGGAGCGCTCGAGTACGACCCCCAGCCGCCGGGGACCTACGCCACGATCCTCTACCTCAGCGAGGGCGGGGAGGACTTCGCGCCCATCTACTTCGCCGTCACCCGGGTGCAGCTCGGCTGATTCGCTCCGCCTCGGGGCGGGACGGGGCATGATCTACCGCCATCGACCTGCCCTCCTTCTCCGACGCACCCCCGCCGCTGACCGACCGGTCGCCGGACCTCCCGCCGTTCGCCAAGTTCGGCGAGCTGTCCGTGCTGCACCGACCGGTGACCTCGATCGTCAACCCGGCCGGGATCGCCATCGGCGGGTTCGTGTCGATCGGCTCCGGCGCCGTGATCGAGGCCCTCGTGCCGGAGCGGGGCGTGACGGTCGAGATCCACGACGGCGCCTACATCGGCCACGGGCTGCGCCTCACCGCCGTGGGCGGCGTGGTGATCGAGGAGGAGGCGATGCTGGCCGACGGCTGCTACGTCTCCGACACCAACCACGTGTACGAGGACGTATCGGAGCCCATCAAGCGCCAGGGCCTGCGGGACGGGCGACGGGTGGTGATCGGGCGGGGCGCGTGGCTGGGCATCGGCGCCGTGGTCTGCGGGAACGTGCGCATCGGCGAGAACGCGGTGGTGGGCGCCCGCAGCGTCGTGACCGCCGACGTCCCCGACCGCTGCGTCGTCGCCGGCAACCCGGCCCGGATCGTCCGGCGGTGGGACGGCTCGGACTGGGTGTGGCTGCCCGACGGGGGCGAGCCGCTGCGGTGAGGCGGCTCCTCTTCGCCGGCGACTCCATCACCGACTGCGGCCGCACGTTCTTCGACCCGGACGTGGCGGCGGGTCACCTGGGCGACGGGTGGGTCCGGATCGTGGCCGCGCTGCTCGGCCGACGCTTCCCGGGGGTCCACGAGGTCCGCAACGCGGGCGTGTCCGGGGACCGGGTGGCCGACCTGCTGGCCCGCTGGGAGCGCGACGTCGCGGCCTTCGCGCCGCACGTGCTGACCGTCCTCGTCGGGGTGAACGACAGCCTGCTCGAGCCCCGCACCCCCGACGCGGAGCTGGACCGGGCGCTGCGCACCCTGCTCGGCCGGGTCCCCGCCTCGGTCGAGCAGCTCGTGGTGGCCGAGCCGTTCGTCCTCCCGGTCGACGCCCGCACCGAGGCGGTGCGAGCCGCCGCGCTCCCCCACCGTGCGCTGATCCGCCAGGCGGCTGAGGAGGCCGGCGCCACGGTGCTGCCCCTCTGGGAGCGCTTCGACGAGGCCGCGCGCGACGTGGCGCCGACCTGGTGGGCCCACGACGGCATCCACCCCACCCCCGCCGGCCACGCCCTCATCGCCGAGACCTGGCTCGACGCCCTGGCCGACCACCTCCCCTGACCGGCCACGCACGGACCCGCGCCTGGAGCGCGCCGGATCTGCGGCGCCTCAGACACAGGTTCGCCGGGGTGGGCGGCTAGTAGCGGTAGTGGTCGTGCTTGAAGGGGCCGTCCTGGGGGAGGCCGAGGTAGTCGGCCTGCTCCGGGGTGAGCTTGGTGAGCTTCACGCCGAGGGCCTCGAGGTGGAGGCGAGCGACGCGCTCGTCGAGGGCCTTGGGGAGCACGTAGACGCCGAGCGGGTAGTCCTCGGTCTTCGTGAACAGCTCGATCTGGGCCAGCACCTGGTTGGTGAAGCTCATCGACATCACGAAGCTCGGGTGACCGGTGGCGTTGCCGAGGTTCAGGAGGCGCCCCTCGGAGAGCACGATCACGGAGTGGCCGTCGGGGAACACGAACTCGTGGACCTGCGGCTTGATCTCGACCTTGCGGACGTCGCTCATCCGCTGCAGGCCGGCCATGTCGATCTCGTTGTCGAAGTGCCCGATGTTGCCGACGATGGCGTTGTGCTTCATCCGGGCCATGTGCTCGGCCGTGATGATGCCCTTGTTGCCGGTGGCGGTGATGAAGATGTCGGCGGTGTCGACGACCTGCTCGAGGGTGGTGACCTCGTAGCCCTCCATCACAGCCTGCAGGGCGCAGATGGGGTCGACCTCGGTGACGATCACCCGGCAGCCCTGCCCCCGGAGGGACTGAGCGCAGCCCTTGCCGACCTCGCCGTAGCCGCAGACCACGGCGACCTTGCCGCCGAGCATGACGTCGGTGGCCCGGTTGATGCCGTCGATGAGGCTGTGGCGGCAGCCGTAGAGGTTGTCGAACTTGGACTTCGTCACCGAGTCGTTGACGTTGATGGCCGGGAAGAGGAGCTGGCCGGCCTCGAACATCTGGTACAGGCGGTGGACGCCGGTGGTGGTCTCCTCCGTGACGCCCTTGATGCCGGCGGCGATGCTCGTCCAGCGGTTCGGGTCCTCGGCGAGGGAGCGGCGGAGCAGGTCGAGCACGACGACCCACTCCTCGGGGTCGTCGTCGGTGGCCTCGGGGACGGCCCCGGCCTTCTCGTACTCGACGCCCTTGTGGACGAGGAGCGTGGCGTCGCCGCCGTCGTCGAGGATCATGTTGGGCCCGCCGCCGTCCGGCCAGCGCAGGGCCTGCTCCGTGCACCACCAGTACTCCTCGAGCGTCTCGCCCTTCCAGGCGTAGACGGGGACCCCGCGGGGGTCGTAGACGGTGCCGTCGGGGCCGACGGCGACGGCCGCGGCGGCGTGGTCCTGGGTGGAGAAGATGTTGCAGGACACCCAGCGGACCTGGGCCCCGAGCGCGGTGAGCGTCTCGATGAGGACCGCCGTCTGGATCGTCATGTGGAGCGAGCCGGTGATGCGGGCGCCCTTGAGGGGCTGGCTGTCCGCGTACTCGGCCCGCAGCGCCATGAGGCCGGGCATCTCGACCTCGGCGAGCTCGATCTCCTTGCGGCCCCAGGGGGCGAGGGACAGGTCGGCGACCTTGAAGTCCTGATCAGGGGTCATGGGTTCCTCCGTGGGGGCGCGCCGGACGGGCCGGCGAGCTCGGGGTTGGGGGTGACGTGTCGAGTCGAGCTGGCTGCAGCCGCAGCTCCCTGATCAGCCCGGTCGGCGAGCCTACCGGGGCTCAGCGGGCGAGCGCAGCCTTCAGGTCGTCCAGCGCCGGGATCGGCCCGGGGTCGACGCCGGCCTCCGCGGCGAGGTGGAGGGAGACGAAGTCGCCCTGGATGATGAGGTCGAACAGCTGGGCGAGGGCGTTGTCGCCGGCGGCCCGGATGTCGACGACGGTGTGGACGGCCTCGTCGATGGCGTCGAAGGTGAGCTCGAAGCGCCGAGCGTTCTGGGGGTGCTCGTAGTCGTGGCGGAAGCGCACGACGCTCATCGTCTGGCGGGTGACGTCGCCGTGCTGGCCCCACCCGCAGATCTCGTTGTGGCAGAGCTCGGGGACGGTGGCGTGGAAGGCGGGCGCCTTCGCGTTCTCGTTCACCTGGCACTTGAACCGGTAGGCGGCCACCTCGCCCGGAGCGTCGGCCCCGTAGGCGATCGGGATCGTGCGGCCGATCTGCCGGGCGATGCGCTGCGCCGGCCCGTCCTGGCGGATGAGCTCGTCGCGCCGGCGCCGGAGCTGGGTGACGGCCTCGTCGACGTAGGCGCGCCCGCCCGGGTAGAGGCCGACCTGCTCGAGGACGCTGAGCACCGGGACGCTCACGGCGCCGACGGCGGCGCGCGGCATCGGGATGTCGGGCAGGCGAACGAAGGGGAAGTCCATCGTCTCGGCGAGCTCACCGAGGGCCCCGCCGGTGGAGAGCACCACCATGTGGGCGCCGGCCTCGACCGCGGCCTGGGTGGCCTCGAGGGTCTCCTCGGTGCCGCCCGAGTAGGAGATGGCGAAGCAGAGGGTGCCCGGATCGATGAACGACGGCGCGGCGTACCCCTTCGACACGACGATCGGCACGGAGCAGAAGGGGCCGACCATGGCGGCGGCGATGTCGCCGCCGATGCCCGAGCCGCCCATCCCGAGGATGACGACGTTCTCCACCGCCTCGTGGCTGGGGAGGCCTTCGAGGCCGTCGGCCAGGCGGGCGGCGGCCGCCACCTGGTCGGGCAGGGCGGCGGCCAGGTCGAACATGCCGACCGAGTCGAGGATGTCGCTCACGTCAGGCCTCGAAGGTGGGTCGGATCCCGTTGGCCTCGGCCTTGGCGACGAGCCGCTCGTGCTCCTCGTCGGAGACGGTCTCGGCCTCGTCGACGAGCATGATCGGGATGTCGTCGGTGATGGCGTACCGGCGCTTCAGCCGGGGGTTGTAGAGGCTCTCCTCGTCCTCGAAGTAGAGGAGCGGACCCTTGTCCTCGGGGCAGGCGAGGATCTCGAGCAGCTGGGGGTCGAGGGCCATGGGATGCGTGTCTCCTTGGGGTCGCTCAGGCGGCGGCCATGTGGGCCTGCACCTCGGCCACGCGGGCCGCGCAGGCGTCGGGATCGGCGGCCTCGAGGTTGAGCCGCAGCAGCGGCTCGGTGTTCGAGGCCCGGAGGTTGAACCACCAGTCCCCCATGTCGACGGTGAGCCCGTCGAGACGGTCCTGCGCTTCGGCGGGGTAGGCGGCGGCGACGTGCTCGATGACCCGCTGCGGGTCGTCGACGCGGGTGTTGATCTCGCCGGAGGCGGCGTAGCGGTCGAAGGGCTTGCGCAGCACCGACAGCGACTCGCCGGAGCGGCTGAGCTGCTCGAGGACAACGAGGGCGGCGATGGCCCCGGAGTCGGCCCGGTAGTTGTCCCGGAAGTAGTAGTGGGCGGAGTGCTCGCCACCGAAGGCCGCGCCAGTCTCGGCCATCACGGCCTTGATGTAGCTGTGGCCGACCTTGGTGCGGATGGGGGTGCCGCCCGCTCCCGCACCACCTCGGGGACGGTCTTCGAGCAGATGCAGTTGTAGAGGATCGTGGCGCCGGGCTCCTTGTCGAGGACGCCGGCGGCGACGATGGCGGTGGTGATCGACCCGGACAGCGGCGCCCCGGTCTCGTCGACGAGGAACACCCGGTCGGCGTCGCCGTCGAAGGCGAGACCGACGTCGGCGCCGGTCTCGAGCACCCGGGCCTGGAGGTCCCGGAGGTTCTCGGGCTGGATCGGGTCGGCGGGGTGGTTCGGGAAGGTGCCGTCGAGCTCGGGGTAGAGGAGGTCGAGCTCGATGGGCAGCCCCTCGAACACTGCCGGCACGACGAGGCCGCCCATCCCGTTGGCGGTGTCGGCCACGACCTTCAGTGGCCGCAGGGCCGACGGGTCGACGAAGGACCGGACGTGCGCGGCGAAGTCGGCGAGGAGGTCCTGCTCGGTGCGGGCGCCGCGCCGGGGGCCGTCGGGCACGCCGGCGGCGGCCATCGCCTTGATCTCCTGCAGGCCGGAGTCGACCCCGATCGGGCGGGCCCCCGACAGGCACATCTTCATGCCGTTGTACTGAGCCGGGTTGTGGGAGGCGGTGAGCATGACCGCGGGCGCGTCAAGCACCCCCGCCGCGTAGTACACGAGGTCGGTGGAGCACAGGCCGAGGTCGACGACGTCGAGGCCCTGGGCCATGACGCCGTCGGCGAAGGCCGCGGCGAGGCCGACGCCGCTGGGGCGCATGTCACGGCCGATCAGCACCCGCTCGGCGCCTTCGGGCCGTTCGAGGACGAACCGGGCGAACGCCGCGCCGATGGCCCGGGCGGTGGGCTCGTCGAGCTGGTCGGGGGTGGTGCCGCGGACGTCGTAGGCCTTGAAGATCGCGTCGAGATCAGGCATCGGCGTCACCCTACTTGTGCGCCCGCGCCGCCCTCTGCCTGGTCGGCCGCCGGCAGCTCGTAGACGCCGGTGGCGGACCAGTGGCGGATCCGCCACACGTCGCGCAGCACCCGCAGGCCGTCGCGCACGGCGTGCACGGTCGACCGGTCGGCGGCCTCGAGCCGCACCGGCACGTCGATGAGGCTGAGCTCGTGGCGCTCCACGAGGTGGAGGACCTCGATGTCGAAGGCGAAGCCCTCGATGCGGCCCAAGCCGAACACGAGGCGGGCGGCGTCGGATCGGAAGGCCTTGAGCCCGCACTGGGTGTCGTGGGGGTGGCTGAGCAGCACCGCCGTGGTGACGAGGTTGATCAGCCGGCTGCCGACGCCCCGCACGGCGCTGGCGTCCGCGACGGTGGTGGTGTCGGGGTGGCGGCGGTTCCCCACGGCCACGTCCCAGCCGTCCTCGATCGCCGCGATCACCGTGCGGAGCTGGTCGGGCGAGTAGGACAGGTCGGCATCGGTGAACGCGATCGTGCGGCCCCGGGCGGCCAGGACGCCGGAGCGCACCGCCGCGCCCTTGCCCCGGTTGCGGGGGTGCACCACCACCTGGTCGGCACCGGCGGCGAGCGCGGTGTCGGCGGTGCCGTCCGAGGAGCCGTCGTCGACGACGACGATCTCCACCCCGCCGCGCGCGTCGAGGTCGGCCAGCTCAGCGCGGACCGCGGCGACGGTGTCGGCGATGCGGTCCTCCTCGTCGAGAGCCGGGAGGATGACCGTGACCCGCCGGTCACCGGGCGGGTCGGGTCGCTCGACCCGCTCCGCGAGCGCGCGGCGGACCGCGCTGAGGAGCACGGCCCGATAGAGGGCGAGGCGAACCGCGGCGGCGACGACGAGGGCCACCACCTTGGCGGCGACGAGCCCGCCGGGGGTCTCGAACCCGTGCGCCGCGTAGAGGGCGCGGAGCACGACGACGTCGACGAGCGCCGCCACCACGGCCACGGCCGCGAAGGCCGAGGGCATCCGCACCCACCGCACGAACGGGTCGGACCGGAAGGTGACCGCCCGGTGCAGCCCGTAGGACAGCACCGACGCCGCGGCGATGGCGACGAGGTCGGCGAGGACGAGGACCCACCCGAGCCCCTCGCGCAGGAGGACGAGGAGCGCGACGTCGACGACCGTCGGGACGAGGGCGACGATGGCCAGCCGCCGCAGCCGACCGGTCACGGGGACGGCGGGGGCCCGGTCGCCGACGGCTCGCCGGCGAGGTCCTCAGGCGGTGCGGGCGGCCCGCCGGAGCCGGCATCCGGACCCGCGGCCGTGCCCGCGCCGGCGTCGTCCGTGCCGTCGGCAGCCAGGTGCCGGGGCGGGCCGAGGGCCAGCTCGGGGGCGGCCATGGGCAGCGGCGGCCGTCGCGCCAGGACCACGGCGAGCGCGATGCCGAGCGCCGTCATCAGGTAGGCGAGCAGCTCCACCGGCTGGCGCCCGTAGGTGAGCTCGACCTCGGTGCTCGTCGGTACCACCACCATGTGGTTGGGGGCCACCCGGTAGGGGCCGTCGGCCCCGCTGGCCCGCCAGTTCGGGAAGAACGACGCCTTCACGAGGATCGGCGTGCCCGGCTGGTCGACGGTGAAGGCGATCCGGTCGCGGTCGACCTCCACGTCGCTGACGGTGACCGGGGTGACCGGGCGGACCTCGGGCTGCGGGTCGTCCGGGTCCACCCGCTGCCACGCCTCGGGCCCCGAGGAGGCGAGGAAGACGTCCCACCGGGAGGGGTCGGTGTACCAGTCCACGGCCGGCCCCTGGCCGAGGCAGTGGCCGTCGGGGTCCTTGCCCCCGCAGACCCACTCGACCTGCGCGTCGTCGACGCCGTCGAGCACGGCGGGCTCGTTGGCCAGCGGCTCGACGAGCGGGGCGTCGGCCACCTCGAACACCACCCACGGGCCGGAGGTGGCGATCTCGGTGAGGTCCGGGTGCGCCCGGGCCGCGGTGGTGGCCTGCACCGAGCTGGCCAGGTAGTAGCGGATCCCCCGCAGCTGCAGGTGGCGGACGCCCTTGTCGAGGTCGAAGCCGCCGTAGGGGAGGCCGCGCTGGGCGGCCGACGGGGCGGCGGAGAGCTCGACCTGGTTGAGGAAGTGGAACGGCGTGGTGGCCGACGCCTCGAAGAACAGCCCCTCGGACGAGCCGATGCACCCGTCGGTCCAGTGCGGCAGCAGCATCAGCGCCATCGGGGTGCCGTAGCGGTTGAGCTCCTTCTCGTACTCCCAGAAGGCGCGGCCGCATCCGCGCTCCTCCCCCACCTCGGCCATCGTCAGCACGATGTCGCGGTACTCGGGGTAGGCGTCCTTGCCCACGTAGCCGGTGTAGTTCCATCGAGCCCAGGACCGGACGAAGCTCTCGTCGCCCGACGCGTTGCGCAGCCCGAGGAACGTGTACGAGCCGTCGGCCTCGGTGGTGCCGAAGGGCAGGATCCGAAGCGGCAGGCCCACCACCACGAGGCAGGCGAGGGTGCCGGCCACGGCGGTCAGCGCGGTGGTGACGACGCCGGGGCGCTCGGGGTCGCGGGCGGCGAGGACGCTGATCGTGCGCCCCACCTCGGCCACCCCGACGGCCGCGAGGAGGTAGACGCACAGGTAGTAGAAGGGCAGCAGGCGAGCGTTCCAGAGGCGCCCCTGGGGGGCCAGCACGAAGGCCACGCCACCGACGAGCACGAGCGCGGCGAGGATCCACCCGAGGCGGATCCGGAACGCCACCGAGAGCACGAGGCCGATGAGCGCCAGCGCGAACACCCAGCGCAGGTCCTGGGTGAGCTCGGGCGTGCGGGGGATGAGGTACTTCCAGAACGACTCGCCGGCGTAGGGCAGCTTCTCCCAGCCCATGTCGTTCACGAAGTCCCGCTGCCACCAGAACGGCAGCACCCAGAACGCGGAGATGAGCCCGCCCACCGGCACCGTGGCCAGCCACACGAGCTGCTGCTTGCGGGCCCGGTGGCTGAGGAGCGTGACGACGGCCACCACCGCGGTGGCGGCGAGGGCGTAGAAGGCCGGGATGAGGTGGTTGAGGCCGGTGAGGGCGAGCAGGACGGCGGCCAGGCAGCGGTGCCGCCCGGTGCGCAGGCCCCGGATGACGACGCCGACGTAGAGGAGGCAGAAGGTGAGGCTGATCGAGAACGCGAACTCGCCGGCCATCGTCGATGCCGCGTTGCCGCCGTAGATCGTGAAGTTGCGGTCGAAGAGGAACAGCAGCGAGCCGGCGGCGAGGAGCGCGGGGCCGGGGAACGCGAGGTCGGCCAGGCGTCCCAGCGCGTAGGCGGCGAGCGGGAGCGTGACGAGCCCGGAGACGGTCACCAGCTTGAAGGCGGTGCCGTAGGGCAGCTCGGCACCGAGCACGACGACGGCGCAGGCCGCGGCGACCGCCGCCCACCGCCGCCAGCCCGGCTGGGTCCAGCCCCAGGCGACGAGCCCCGCGCCGGCCGCCAGCGGCAGGAGCATCGCCCGCCCGGCGAAGAGCCCGACGTCGAGGGCGACGATCAGCAGCGACGGGATCACCATGTAGAACTGGTAGGCGGGGAAGCCGTCGTACCAGTCGGGCGTCCAGCCGGCGAGGCGCAGGTCGGGCAGCAGGTGGTCTCGCAGGTAGGCGGGGCCCCAGACGTGCGCGCCCATGTCGCCGCCGGCGGGAACCGCGGACGAGAGGATCTCGCGGGGGTGGAGGGCGGCGAAGACGAACGCGGCGCACGCCACCACCACGGCCACGTCGACGATGCGGGTGACGAGGTGTCGGCGGGCCCGCTGGGCCTCGAGGTCGGCTCCCTCGGGGCCGTGGGCGGGGCGTTCGGGGGCGAGCGGGTCCATGCCGCCGGTCATCGTGGCACCTGCCGAGGGCGCGCCGGGCTCACAGCTCCGCCTGGAGCACGATGACCGTCACCATGTTGAACGCCACGTGCGCGGTGATGGCGGGGCCGAGCCGGCCGCTGCGGTGGGCGAGGACGCCGGCGACCGCCCCGAAGAGGACGAGGGCGGGCAGCTGCAGGAGCTGGCCGTGGCTGGCGCCGAAGACGACGGCGTTGATCCCGATCGCGGCGGCCGGCGGGAGGCCCCGCTTCAGCAGCGCCCGCTGGAACAGGCCCCGGTAGAAGACCTCCTCCACGATCGGGGCGCCGATGCCGACGATGAGGACGAGGAGCGCCACGCCGAGCGGCCCGTCGGCCCGGTCGGTCATCGACCGCGCCGGTCCCTCGAGGTCCGAGGTGGACTTGTCGAGTAGCTCGAGGAGCGGGAGGTACAGCAGCGGGAGCGCCACCAGCTGCAGCAGCGCGCCCACCAGCCCGCCCCGCCAGAGGTCGCGCCCCCGGACGCGCAGGCCGAGGTCGGCGACGAGGCCCCGGCCCTTGATGCGGGTGACGACGGCGGGGATGCCAAAGAGCCCGACCCACAGGCCCAGCTGGGAGAGGGCGACGAGCGACAGGGGGAGGTCGTCGACCTCGTCGACCGACCGGTCGGTGGCGGTGAGGATCAGCGTGATCGCCAGCTGGGCGCCGAGGAGGCCGAACGCGAACCCCAGCAGCACGTCGCCGAGCCCCCACCAGGGGGTCCGGACGGCGGCGGGAGCGGGTCGGGCCACGGGCACCGGGGCAGGGTAGGCAGCCGCCCCGCGGGGCCGGTAGTCGCTACGAGGCGAGGGCGTGCGGGAAGGGCCGGCGGCGGTCCTGGTAGGTCCAGCCCTGGGGCACCCGCAGGTTGTCGGCGTGCTCGCCGCAGAGGTCGTAGTGCATCGGGTGCGGCTCGGCGTCGAGCGGGTCCACCCAGGCGGCCTGGGCGGCGTAGTCGTAGACCAGGGTGGCCGACGCCATCGCGGTGCAACCGGGCTTGGCGCAGGTGCGGCTGCTCATGGCCGGTGACCGTACCGGGCCAGCAGCGCCGCGGCGCGGATCGTCCCACCCGGTGGTGAGCGCCGACCGGGGTGCCGGACCCGTATCCTGGCGGGATGAGCCCTGAGGGTCTGCCCCCGCCTCCACCGCCTCCGCCGCGCGACCAGCGCGGCCCGGGGCGCTCCCTGCGCGGCGATCAGGGGATGCCGAAGTGGGGGCTGTGGGTCCTCCTCGCGCTGACCCTCGTGATCGTGCTGTCCTCGAGCTTCGCCGGCAGCGGCGGGGGCGAGGACATCTCCTACTCGACGTTCATGGGCCACGTCCGCGACGGCGAGGTGGAGCGGATCGAGATCGACAACACGAACGGCGACATCGACGGCGAGCTGAAGGACGGCACCGAGTTCTCCACCACCGGCCCGCTCGACGGCGGGCTCCCGGAGGCGGACCTGGCCGTGCTGCGCGAGCAGGACGTGGTGGTCGAGTACCGCACGCCGCAGCCCAGCTTCTTCGCCAGCCTGCTCCCGTTCCTGATCCCGATCGGGCTGTTCATCGCCTTCTTCTGGTTCATGCAGCGCCGCGCGCAGAGCCAGATGGGCGGGATCATGTCGATCGGCCGCTCGAAGGCGAAGACCTACACCACCGAGCGGCCCGGCACCACCTTCGCCGACGTCGCCGGCTACGAGGGCGTGAAGCGCGACGTCACCGAGGTGGTCGACTTCCTGAAGAAGCCGGAGCGCTTCCGGGAGATCGGGGCCCGCATCCCCAAGGGCATCATGCTCGTGGGGCCGCCCGGCACCGGCAAGACGCTGATCGCCCGGGCCGTGGCCGGCGAGGCCGGCGTGCCGTTCCTGTCCGTCACCGGCTCGGACTTCATGGAGATGTTCGTGGGCGTCGGGGCCAGCCGCGTCCGCGACCTGTTCCAGACGGCCCGGAAGATGGGTCGAGCGATCATCTTCATCGACGAGATCGACTCGATCGGCCGCAAGCGGGGCGCCGGCCTCGGCGGCGGTCACGACGAGCGGGAGCAGACGCTGAACCAGCTCCTCTCGGAGATGGACGGCTTCGAGGCCACCGAGGGCATCGTGATGATGGCGGCCACCAACCGGCCCGACATCCTCGACCCGGCGCTGCTGCGGCCCGGTCGCTTCGACCGCCAGGTCGTCGTGCCGCTGCCCGAGGCCAGCGAGCGCGAGGCGATCCTGCGCGTCCACGCCAAGTCGAAGCGCCTGGCCGACGACGTCGACCTCGAGCTGCTGGCCCGGGGCACGCCCGGCATGTCGGGCGCCGACCTGGCCAACCTCATGAACGAGGCGGCCCTGTTCGCGGTGCGCGAGGGCGACGACCAGATCCGGATGCGCCACCTCGACATGGCTCGGGACCGGGTGCTCATGGGGCAGCGTCGGGAGTCGATGGCCCTCTCCGACCAGGAGAAGGAAGTCATCGCCTACCACGAGGCCGGCCACGCCGTCGCGGCAGCGGTGCTCCCCAACGCCGACCCCGTCCACAAGGTGACGATCCTGCCGATGGGCA
>DATGRC010000117.1:0-4334 GCA_035303865.1 Acidimicrobiales bacterium | reverse complement strand
GACGATCGTGCGGTCGTCGGGGACGGCGCCCGTGGCCTCGGCCTGCTCGTCGAGGTACTGGAGGAGGTTGCGGGCGGCGAGGGGGTCGAGCCCGTGGCGCTCGGTGAGCCGCTCGGCGGCGGCGTCGCGGGGCGCGGTGCGGAGGTCGCGCACGAGCTCGCCGACGGCACGCCCGAGCTCGAGCGGGCGGCCGGGGCCGTCGCCGTGCCAGAACGGCATCTTCCCGGGCTGGCCGGGCGCCGGCGTGACGACGACCTTCTGGAAGGTGATGTCCTCGATCCGCCAGGTGGTGGCGCCGAGCAGGAACGTCTCGCCGGGTCGGCTCTCGTAGACCATCTCCTCGTCGAGCTCGCCGACGCGGGTGCCGTCGGGCAGCGTGACCGTGAAGAGCCCGCGGTCGGGGATCGTCCCCGGGTTGGTGACGGCGAGGCGCTGGGCGCCGGCCCGCCCCCGCACCGTGCCCTCCACCCGGTCCCACACCAGGCGGGGCCGCAGCTCGGCGAACTCCTCCGACGGGTACCGCCCCGACAGGAGGTCGAGCACCGAGGCCATCACCTCGTCGCTCAGCTCGGCGTAGGGGGCGGCGCGGCGCACCACGTCGAGCAGCTCGTCGACCCGCCAGTCGTCGAGGGCGCACATCGCCACCACCTGCTGGCAGAGCACGTCGAGGGGGTTGCGGGGGTAGCGGGTCTCCTCGATCTGCCCGGCCCGCATGCGGTCGACGACGACGGCCGCCTCGAGCAGGTCGGCCCGGTGCTTGGGGAACAGCTTCCCCCGGCTCGGTGCGCCGACCTGGTGGCCGGCCCGGCCGATGCGCTGGAGCCCGGTGGCCACCGCACTCGGCGACTCCACCTGCACGACGAGGTCCACGGCGCCCATGTCGATGCCGAGCTCGAGGCTGCTCGTGGCGACGAGCCCCTTGAGGCGACCGGACTTCAGCTCGTCCTCGATCTGGAGGCGCCGCTCCCGGGAGAGGGACCCGTGGTGGGCCTTCACGAGCTCGTGCTCGGGCGGGGGCGGCCGGCCCTCGGCCTCCGCGGCGCGGCTCTCCCCCTCCCAGTGCAGCTCGTTGAGCCGGGTGGCGAGCCGCTCGGCGAGGCGCCGGGCGTTGACGAAGATCAGCGTGGAGCGGTGCTGCTCCACGAGCTCGAGCAGCCGGGGGTGCATGGCCGGCCAGATCGACTTGCGCACCGGTCCCGCGGCGGCCGGGCCCGACTGCGGCTCGTCGACGACCGTGCCGAGGTCGGCCATGTCGTCCACCGGGATCACGACCTCGACGTCGAGCTCCTTGCGCACCCCGGCGTCGACGATCGTGACCCGTCGTGGGCGGAGGGGACCGTCGCCATCGAGCCCGAGCATCTCGGGCTCGCCTTCGGCTCGCGCTGAAGGGCTTGCTGCTCCGGGGGCGGCGGAGCCGCCCCTCCGCGGACCGGGGGGCTCCGGCGGGAGCCTCTGCCCCCCGGGCCCCCCGCCCTCACCGCCGCGCTCGGTCGGCTCCTGCTCGGCGCTTCCTGCTCGCGGCTGGTGCGTCGTGCTCTCGAAGCCGCCGAGGAACCGGGCGATCTCCTCGAGGGGGCGCTGGGTGGCGGACAGGCCGATGCGCTGGGGCGAGGCGCCGCCGTTGGTGCGGACCCAGTGGTCCAGGCGCTCGAGCGTGAGGGCGAGGTGGCTGCCCCGCTTGGTGGCGGCGAGGGCGTGGATCTCGTCGACGATCACCGCCTCGACGCCCCGGAGCGTGTCCCGGGCCGCCGAGGTGAGCATCAGGTAGAGCGACTCGGGGGTAGTGATCAGGATGTCGGGCGGGTAGCGGACGAGGCGGCGCCGCTCGTCGGCTTCGGTGTCGCCGGTGCGCATCCCCACGGTGGGCTCGGTGTAGGGCTCGCCGAGGCGCTCAGCGGCCAGGCGGATGCCCTGCAGCGGGCTGCGCAGGTTCTTCTCGACGTCCACGGCCAGCGCCCGCAGCGGCGACAGGTACACGATGCGGGTGCGGTGCGTGCGCTCGGCGGGCGCGGGGCGGCTCACCAGGCGGTCGATGCCCCAGAGGAAGGCGGACAGCGTCTTGCCGGACCCGGTGGGGGCGAGGATCAGGGTGTGCTCGCCGCTGGCGATGGCCGGCCAGCCCTCGACCTGGGGCGGCGTGGGCTCCGGGAACGACGTGCGGAACCACTCCCGGACGGCCGGGGAGAACGGCGCGAGCGGGTCCGACGGCACCTCGACCACGCTACCGACCATCCCTGACATCCACGGTCGGGGACCGGTTCGCGGCGGGGGTTCGGGGGCGGTTAGGGTGACCGGCGGCGAAGGGGAGTAGCTCTCCGCCGGAGGATCGACACGCTGGGTGATGAGCCCCGGTCCCCGGGCCCGCTGCGGCGGGTGAGCAAGACCTTCGGCCGGCACCCGTCCGCCAACGAGTGCCCGGTCGAGGGATGCCCCTCCTCCGGGCGGGAGGAGTCCGATGACCGAGCGATCAGCCAGCCGCCGGCGCCACGCGCAGCGTCCCGAGCATGTTCGGGTGGATGTCGCAGATGTAGTCGTACCCCCCCGCCGGGAGCGTCACCTCGAGGGTCTGCACCACCGGGCCCCGCTCGAGCTTCGTGGTGGGCCTGCCCGGGGCGTCCCGCAGGTGGAGGTTGTGCTGCACCCCGTCGTCGCGGTTGTCGATCGTGATCACGAGCGGCTGGTCGGCCACGGCGTCGATGCAGTCGGCGTCCCAGGCGATGCTCTCGGCCACCACCGTGACCTCGCCGGAGGTGCCGTCGAGGCAGGCGCCCCCAGCCCGGCCGCCGCCGTCGTCGTCGCCGCAGCCGGCGGCGAGGAGCACGGCCGCGCCCACCGTCAGCTGCACCCGTCGCATGGCGGCAACGCTACCCAGGGGGCGGTCCGTGGCTGACATCCTTGCCGCCTTCGCCGTGGTGTTCCTGGCCGAGCTGGGCGACAAGACCCAGCTCGTCGCCCTCACCCTGGCCGGCCGCTACCCGGCGGTGAAGGTGCTCGCCGCGCTCGGGGCCGCCATCGCGGTGCTGCAGACGCTGTCGGTCACCGCGGGGGCGGTGATCAGCGAGGCCCTGCCGGACGACGCCATCTCGGTCGGCGCCGGCGTGCTCTTCCTCGGCTTCGCGGTCTGGACGTGGCGCAGCGCCGCCGCCGACGAGCCCGACGCGGAGGCGGACGCCGAGGCGGCAGTGGCGGCGGCCGGTCGCCGGGCCGGCCTCGTGGGCGTGGCGGTGGCGTTCTTCCTGGCCGAGCTGGGCGACAAGACGATGCTCACCACCGCGGGCCTGGCCGCCGACCGCGGCCTCGTGCCGGTGTGGGTCGGCTCCTTCGGCGCGATGGTGGCCGCCACGGCGGTGGCGGTGACGGCCGGCAGGGCCCTCACCCGCAGGGTCAGCCCGGACCTGCTGCGGCGGATCGGGGCGGGCGCGTTCGCGGTGGTCGGCGTCGGGACGCTGGTGAGCGTGGCGCTCTGACCGTGGCGCCGGCGTCGGCTCAGTACGGGGAGCGGATGTAGTCCACGAGGTGGGACTGCTCGCGCTCGAGCTCGTCGACGCGGGTCTTCACGACGTCGCCGATGCTGATGATGCCGGCCAGGCCTGCGTCGCCGACCACCGGGAGGTGGCGGATGCGGTGCTCGGTCATGCGGTGCATGAGCTCGTCGGCGGTGTCGGTGCCGCAGCACGTCTGCACGTCGGTGATCATGATGTCGCCGACCGGGCGAGTCAGCAGGTCCGCGCCGTGCTCGGCCAGGCCCCGGACGATGTCCCGCTCGGAGACGATCCCCTCCACCTGACGGCCGTCGGTGGTGACGACGAGCGCGCCCACGTTGTGGGCCTGCAGGGCGCGCAGCGCCTCGGTGACCGTGGTGGTCGGCGCGACCGTCGCGACGTCTCGTCCCTTGCGATCGAGGATGTGGTCGACCAGCACGTTGGACCCCCTTGCCGTTGGCCTGAAGCCCCTCCACCAGGCTCCCACATCGGGGGTCGCCGTGCTCGGCACGGGGTACAACGGCGACATGAGCGACGCCGACACCCCACGAGACCTGCTGATCGACGGGGAGCTCCGACCCGCCGAGGGCGGCGACCGCCTCGACGTGCTCGACCCGGCCACGGAGGAGGTGCTCGCGTCGGTGGCCAGCGCCGGTGCGGCGGACGCCAGCGCCGCCGCGGACGCGGCCGCCGCCGCCCAGCCCGGGTGGGCGGCCACCGCGCCGCGGGAGCGAGCCGAGGTGCTGCGCCGCGCGTTCGAGCTGATGACCGCCCGCTCGGAGGACCTGGCCCGGCTCGTCACCCGCGAGAACGGCAAGGTCCTGGCCGAGGCGCGCGGCGAGGTGGCCTACG
>DATGRC010000116.1:0-4312 GCA_035303865.1 Acidimicrobiales bacterium | reverse complement strand
ATCCGTCGCCGGATCTCCCGGGGGCGGCCCCCGCCGCGCGGAGCGTGCCCGGTAGCATGCGCAACGTGGGCGACAGTGACAAGGGCGGTCTTCCGGACGCGGCGTTCAGGAAGATCGTCGAGACCCTGTCAATCCCGGTCCTCGTGATCGGCCCCGATGGCACGATCACCTACTTCGGGGGCTCCGCCTCCCGGGAGTTCGCGGCCGCACCGGACGAGATCGTCGGCACGAACATCGTCGAGCACCTGCCCCCGGACCAGGTGGACGACGCAATCGCCACGATGGGGGACCTCGTGGCCCACGAGGACGTGGGCCTCGGCGTGCCCCCCGTGTACCAGATCGTGCGCGGCGACGGCACCGGCACCTGGCGGTCGATCGGCGCCGTGCCGCTGCTCGACGACCCCGATGTCGGCGGCGTCGTCATGTACTTCATGGCCTTCGACGCCCAGCTGCACCTCGACGAGTCCCTCGCCGCGCTGCTGGCCGGCAAGCCGCTCACCGAGGTGCTGGACCGGCTGGCCCTCGCGATGGCCGCGTTCTTCGAGGCGCCGGGCGCGGGGATCCACTGGGGCTTCGGGGAGGAGGGCTTCACCGGCACCGCGGCGGCGGGCGTCCCCGACGCCTGCCTCGAGCTGGCTGGCGCGCCGTGGGAGGAGGTGGCCCGCACCGGTGAGCCCCGGTACCTGCGCACGATCGAGCTCCCGGCGCCGGCGGCGGCCGCCGCCGCCGAGGCGGGCCTCGCTGGCCTGTGGGTCCTGCCGGTGCCGCCGCACACCTCGATCGCGCCGGCCGTGCTGACGGTGTGGCGCGAGACCGAGCACGCGCCGGTGACCGCCCACGAGTCGGTGATCGCACGGTGCCTGCGCTACGTGCAGCTCGTGCTCGTCCGCCAGGCCGAGCACGAGCAGCTCCGCCACCTCGCCGACCACGATCCCCTCACCGGCACCGCCAACCGGGCCCGGTTCCGGGAGCGCCTCGTCCGAGCGCTCGAGACCGGGGGCCCGGCGACCCTGCTCTACTGCGACATCGACCGGTTCAAGGCGGTCAACGACCGCTTCGGCCACCAGGCCGGCGACCAGCTGCTCGTCGACCTGGTCGCCCGGCTCCGTCGGGGGCTGCGACCGAGCGACGAGCTGGCCCGCATCGGCGGCGACGAGTTCACCGTCCTGCTCCGCGGCGACCTGGCCGCCGCCGAGCAGGTGGCGCAGCGGCTGGTGGCCGAGACGCAGCGCCCGTTCGAGGTGGACGGCGAGACCGTGGCGGTCGGCCTGTCGGTCGGGATCGCCGAGGTCCGCCCGGGCGACACCCCCGACTCCCTCGTGCGCCGGGCCGACAAGGCCCTCTACGAGGCGAAGCGCTCCCCCACCACCCAGATCGTCGTCGCGCCCTGACCGCTCGGGACCTCCGTCCCTTGCGGACCCGCCCCACCGGGGCGAGGGTGGTGGCGAGGAGGTGGCCGATGCGCTTTCCCGACCGTGCGACCGCGGGCCGGCGGCTGGCCGAGCGGCTCGAGCACCTCCGCGGCCGCCCGGTGGTGGTGCTCGGCCTCCCCCGAGGCGGGGTGCCCGTGGCGGCGGAGGTGGCGGACGCGCTCGGCGCACCCCTCGACGTCATCGTGGTGCGCAAGCTGGGCGTGCCCACCCACCCCGAGCTGGCCATGGGCGCTGTCGGCGAGGGCGGGGTGCTCGTCGTCGAGCCGGAGGTGCGCGCCCGGGCCGGCGTCGACGACGCTCGGCTCGCCGCGCTGGCCCGGCGGGAGCAGGCCGAGGTGGCCCGTCGGGCCCGGCGGTTCCGGGGCGACCGCGGCCACGCCGACCTCGCCGGCCGGATCGCGCTCGTCGTCGACGACGGCATCGCCACCGGCTCGACGGCGCGGGCTGCGTGCCTCGTCGCCCGGGCGCAGGGCGCCGAGCGGGTGGTGCTGGCGGTGCCGGTGGCGCCGCCGGACTGGGTGGAGCGCCTCGGCGACGCCGCCGACGAGTACGTCAGCGTGGCCACGCCCGCGCCCTTCTACGCCGTGGGGCAGTGGTACGACGACTTCGGCCAGACCAGCGACGACGAGGTGGTCGGCTGCCTCGAGCGGGCCGCCCGCCCGGCCCCGGCCCCGACCCCGACGGGGCCCAGCGACGGGCGATCGGACGGCGGCGGCGCTACGGGAGGGTGAGCGGGTCGCCGGCCGCGTCGAGCGCCGGGGCCTCGACGAGGACCGGGGTGGCGTCGCCGGCGGGGTCGGCGAGCGTGCTGGGGAAGATGCCGGCCACGAGGGTGACGACGGCGCTCAGGCCGACGGCCAGCCCGGCCGTGAACGGGATCGGGATGGTCCGCCGCTCGCGGCCCTCCTCCACCGGCTCCATGTAGAGCGAGACGACGATCCGCAGGTAGATGAACACCGAGATCACCGAGGCGACCATGGCCACGAGGGCGAGGATCGTGGACCCGGCGTCGACGGCGGCGCTGATCACGTAGAACTTGGCAAAGAAGCCGGAGGTGAGCGGCACGCCGCCCTGCGCGAAGAGGAAGAAGGCGAACAGCAGCGCCAGCCCGGGCCGGTCCTTGGCCAGGCCCCGGTAGTCGTCGAGGTGGTGGCCGACGTCGCCTTTGCGGCCGACGAGGGCGACGATCCCGAAGCTGCCGGCCACCATGAACGTGTAGGAGGCCAGGTAGAACAGCGCCGCCTTGGCGCCCTGGTCGCTGGCCGCCTGGACGCCGACGAGCACGAAGCCGGCGTGGCTGATCGACGAGTAGGCCAGGAGCCGCTTCACGTCGGTCTGCACGACGGCGAGCACGGAGCCCACCACGAGCGTCACGACGGCGAGGGCGTACACGATCGGCTGCCAGTCGAGCTGGTAGGCCGGGAAGCCGAGGTAGAAGACCCGGATCAGCCCGGCGAAGCCCGCCACCTTCACCCCGGAGGCCATCCACACGACCGTGGGCGACGGGGCGCCCTGGTAGACGTCGGGGGTCCAGGCGTGGAACGGCACGGCCGCCACCTTGAACCCGAACCCGACGAGCAGGAGGGCGAGGCCGGCGAGCACGAGCCCGGCCTCGGCGAGGACGGTGCCGGACAGGAACGCGGAGATGTCGACGAGGTTCGTCGAGCCGGTGCCGCCGTAGACCATCGCGATGCCGTAGAGCAGGACCGCTGACGCGAAGGCGCCCAGCACGAAGTACTTGACGCCGGCCTCCTGTGACGTGGTGCGGCGGAGGTGCATCGCGGCCAGGACGTAGACGGCGAGCGACAGGACCTCGAGCCCGAGAAAGGTGACGATGAGGTCGTTGCTCGACGCCATGATCACGCCGCCGGACGCCGACAGCAGCACGAGCACGAACGGCTCGGCGCTGTCGAGGCCCTCTCGGCGCAGCCACGGGTCGAGGCTGAGCCCGGCGAGGATGGCGGCCGCGCACAGCACGATCGTGGTGAACACGGAGAACCCGTCGACCCCGAACGCGCTCCCGAGCGTGGAGAACGGGCCCTGGGCCTCGTCCTGCACCCGGTCCCAGAGGGGCAGGGCGAGGATGAGCGCCCCGCCGGCGACCACGGCGGTGACGAGCGCGTAGGTGCCGCGCAGCACCGGCCCGCGGCGGAGCGCGTCGACCACCATCAGCACGAGGGCCCCGCCGACGAGGACGAGCAGCGGCGCGAGGGCGGACCACGCCACCTCGACCCCGGTGATCGGGTCGGGCGCCTGGTCGGTGGGCTGCGACGCGAAGGCGAGCAGAGCGCCCATCAGCCGTGGTCCTCCTCGTGGTCGCCGGTCTGGTCGTCGCGGTGGTCAGCGCCCCCGGCCAAGCCGGCCGAGGCCACCTCGGGCTCGACGTAGTCGGAGTGGTCCTCGATGTGGGCGACGAGCCGCTGCACCGCCGGCTCGATGCGCTCGAGCATCGGCTTCGGGTAGATGCCGAGGAACACGATCAGCCCGACGAGCGGGGCCATGATCAGGCCCTCCCGCCAGGTGAGGTCGGGGACGGCCGCGTTGTCCTCGTCGGGCTCGCCGTGGAACACCCGCTGGTAGGCCCAGAGCAGGTAGAGGGCGGCGAGGATGACCCCGGCGGCGGCGACGACGGTCCACCAGCGGCGGGTCAGGAACGAGCCGACGAGGATCAGGAACTCGCCCACGAAGCCGTTGAGCCCGGGCAGGCCGATCGACGACAGCATCACCACGGTGAACACGGCGGCGAGGATGGGGGCGGGCTTCTGGAGGCCGCGGAGCTCGGAGATCTGGCGGGTGTGCCGTCGCTCGTAGATCATGCCGACGAGCAGGAACAGCGCACCGGTGGAGACGCCGTGGTTGACCATCTGCAGCACCGAACC
>DATGRC010000115.1:0-19516 GCA_035303865.1 Acidimicrobiales bacterium | reverse complement strand
TGGTTCCCGGTGCTTACGAAGCGTGACGATACGACCCCCGACCGCGAAGGGCAAGGGGCATTTTCCCAGGTCAGAGGGTATGACGGAGGGCGGTCACGCCAGCACGGAGCGTGACCAGTAGGTCGATCGACCTACGGTGTTCACGCAACCACGGAGCGTGGTAATTGGGGATATGGCGAACCCATGAGCCGGGTTGAGATGGGTCGAAAGCGCGGTCAAGCGAGGACCCGTTGCCGCACCCGTCCTCGCGGCGACCTGCGCCGGTCGTGAACCGGCGCCGGGCAGGTGGAGGCCAGCCGCGAAGCGTCGGCCGAGGCGCGCTGCGCCACGCCGAGCGCCGCCCCGAGGCCGCCGTCGCGGCGGACCGGAGGTGGTGCGGCGCCTGCCGGCGGACCGAGGTCAGCCGGCGATGGGGCCGAGGACGCGATCGAGGTAGGGGTTGGTGAAGCGACCGTCGGGGTCGAGGCGGCGGCGCAGGGCCTGGAAGTCCTCCCAGCCCGGGTAGCGCGGGGCGAGGGTCTCGGCCCGCTGGAAGTGCAGCTTGCCCCAGTGGGGCCGGCCCCCGTAGTCGTCCATGATCGCCTCGACACCCTGGAAGTACGCGTCGTACGGCGTACCCCGGTAGACGTGCACGGCGATGTAGCCGGTGTTCTGGCCGAAGGCGGTGGACAGCGGGATGTCGTCGCCGGCCACCACCCGCACCTCCACCGGGAAGCTGAGCTGGATGCCGAGCTCGTCGACGAGGCGGCGGACCCGGTTCAGCGCCTCCGGCACGGCGGCGCGGGGGATGGCGTACTCCATCTCGTAGAAGTGCACGAGGCGGGGGCTGGTGAACACCCGGTCGCTGCGGTCGGTGTAGTCGATGCGCCCGGTCGACGGCAGGATCTTGGCCATCCGGGGGATCCAGTCCGGCTTGCGCCGCCCGATCCGGCAGAGGGCCCCGAAGGCGACGTTGGGCAGCAGCACCTCGTCGATCGCTCGCCGCAGGCGGGGGCGGGGCTGCGGAGGCTCATCGGTGCGGCGGTTCCGCTTGGTGAGCGCCCAGCCGGTGTGGGGCACCCAGTAGAACTCGACGTGGTCGGCGCTCGACATGAACCCGTCGAAGTCGCTGAGCACCTCGTCGAGGCGCATCGGCTCCTCGATGGCGTGGAGCCGGAAGGCCGGGACGGCCTCCAGGGTGATCGTCGACACGATGCCCAGCGCACCGAGCCCGACCCGAGCCACCCGCAGGACGTCGGCCGACTGCTGCTCGTCGCAGTCGATCACCGAGCCGTCGCCGGTGACGAGCCGCATGCCGACGATGCGGCTCGAGAGGTTCCCGAAGTGCCAGCCCGTGCCGTGGGTGGCGGTGGCGGTGGCGCCGGCGATCGACTGGTAGGCGATGTCACCCATGTTCTCGAGGGCCAGGCCGCGGGCGTCGAGCTCGTCGCAGAGGGCGTGGAGCGGGATGCCGGCCTCCACCGTGACCCGGCGGGTCTCGGGGTCATGGCCGAGCACCTGCCGGTAGCCGCTGAGGTCGACCATCACGCCGTCGGTGCAGGCGATCGGGGTGAACGAGTGGCCGGCGCCCACGCACTTCACCCGCTGGTCGGCCTCGGCCGCCTCCCGAACGATGGCGACGAGCTCGTCCTCGGTGGTGGGTCGGCGCACCGCCGCCGGCGCGCACACCTGGTTGCCGGCCCAGTTGGACCACGAGCGGCGGCCCTTCATGCTCACCCCGGCGACCCTACCGGCACGGCGCCCGCCGGTTCGGGACCTCACGGCGGCCCGGACAGGGCTGTGCGGGACCGACGAGGGGGATACGTTGCCGCATGGTCAAGTTCCGCAACCGCGGCGGCCGGCTGAGCCGCAACCTCGAGGACCGGCGGGCGGCCGGGCGCAGCATCGGCCGGGGGCCCGGCATCCCCCTCGGGCGCGCCGGGGCGGGCGGTGGCGTCATCGGCATCGTGATCCTGCTGCTCGCCCTGTTCATGAACGGCGGCGGCGGTGGGGGCGGCGGGATCAGCGACGTCTTCACCCAGCTGCAGTCCCCGGGCGGCACGGTCGACCCCGGTGACGACGAGCTCGTGCAGTTCATGTCCGACGGCCTCGACGACATCCAGGCCTTCTGGGCCAGCGAGGACGGCCTCGGCGCCGACTACGAGGACGCCCAGCTGGTGCTGTTCACGAGCGGCGTGTCGACCGACGGCTGCGGCAGCGCCCCCAGCTCGGTGGGACCGTTCTACTGCCCGGCCGATCGCAAGGCCTACCTGGACCTGTCGTTCTTCCGGGACCTGGAGCGCCGCTTCGGCGCCCCCGGGGACTTCGCCCAGGTGTACGTGCTCGCCCACGAGCTGGGCCACCACGTGCAGAACCTCACCGGCACGAACGCCCGGGTGCGGGAGGAGACGGCCCGGGACCGGAGCCGCACGAACGAGCTGAGCGTCCGCCAGGAGCTGCAGGCGGACTGCTACGCCGGCGTGTGGGGCCGCAGCGCCCAGGAGCGGGGGATCCTCGAGCCCGGCGACCTGGAGGAGGGCCTCGGCGCGGCGGCCGCGGTGGGCGACGACCGGCTCGGCAACCCGGTGGAGGAGGACTGGACCCACGGCTCGGCCGAGCAGCGCCAGCGCTGGTTCCGGGTCGGCTTCGACGCCGGCGACCACCGGGCCTGCGACACGTTCTCCGTCCCCGCCAACGACCTCTAGGGCCGCTCCCCCCTGGGCCGCCCGCCACCCTCGCCCGGACGCGCCACGACCGGGGCATCAAGCCCCGGTCGTGGTCCCGTGCGAGTCGGGCGCGGCGAGCGTCAGCGGCTCTGGAGCGCCTCGATGAGCTTGGGCAGGACCTTGTGGACGTCGCCCACGATGCCGAGGTCGGCGACCGAGAAGATCGGGGCCTCGGGGTCCTTGTTGATGGCGATGATGTTCTTGGAGCCCTTCATGCCCACCAGGTGCTGCGTGGCGCCGGAGACGCCCGCGGCGATGTAGACGGTGGGCTTCACGACCTTGCCGGTCTGGCCGATCTGGTAGCTGTACGGCACCCAGCCGGCGTCGACGATGGCCCGAGAGGCACCCGGCGCGCCCTTGAGGAGCTTGGCCAGGGTCTCGATCATCTCGTACTTCTCGGCCTCGCCGAGGCCCCGGCCGCCGGCCACGACCACCGCCGCCTCGTCGAGCTTCGGGCCGGTGGCCTCCTCGACGTGGCGGTTGACGACCTTCGCGGCACCGGCGTCGGTGACCTCGAGGGTCTCGACGGCGGCGGCGCCACCGCCGGTCTCCTCGACCACGAACGACTTCGGGCGGAAGAGGGCGATGTAGGGGGCGCCGGCGGTGAACTTCGTCTTCACCAGCTTCGTGCCACCGAAGATCGGCTCGGTGACGATGACGTCGTCGCCGGACACCTCGATGTCCACGTTGTTGGTGATGACCGGCTTGTCGATGGCCACCGACAGGCGGGCGGCCACGTCGCGGCCGTCGTAGCTGGTGGCCAGCATGATGAGGTCCGGGCCGTTGCCGCCCTCGATCGCCTTGGCGATCGCCGAGGCGACCGGCACGCCCGGCAGCGAGCCGCCGAGGTCACCGGTGGACAGGACCTTGGTGGCGCCGTGAGCGCCGAGGGTGCCGGCGATCGCGTCGGCGTCGCCGCCGGCGTAGACGGCCTCGACGGTGCCGCCGAGCTCGCGGGCCTTGGCGAGCAGCTCGAGGGTAACGGGGCTGACCTTGCCCTCGTTGGCCTCGGCGTACACCCAGATGCGGTTCAGAGCCATGTTCGTTCTCCTTGTCCTCGTCCGGGTGCTCAGATGACCTTCAGGCCGTCGAGGAACTCGACGATCTTCTGGAAGGCCTCGCCGTCGTCTTCGATGACCTCGCCGGCCTCGCGCTCGGGGGCGCCCTCGACGGCCACGATCTCCTGGCCGGCGCCGGCCGCACCCACCTGCGAGGCGTCGATGCCGAGGTCAGCGAGGGTGAGCTCCTCCACCGGCTTCGACTTGGCGGCCATGATCCCCTTGAAGGAGGGGTAGCGGGGCTCGACCACGCCCGCGGTGACCGACACGACAGCCGGCAGCGAGGTGGTGACCTCGTCGTAGCCCAGCTCGGTCTGGCGCTGGACCTTCACGGTGTCGCCGTCGACCTCGACCTCCTTGGCGAAGGTGATCGAGGGCAGCCCCATGACCGCCGCGACCTGCTCCGGGACGGTGCCCGTGTAGCCGTCGCTTGACTCCGTGGCGGCGAGCACGAGATCCGGCTCGGCCCGCTTGATGGCGGCGGCCAGCACCTTGGCGGTGTCGAGGGCACCGGCACCCGAGAGGGCGTCGTCGGAGACCAGGATCGCCTTGGCGGCGCCCATGGCCAGCGCGGTGCGCAGACCCGAGGTCTCGCCGTTGGGGGCCATGGACACGAGCGTGACCTCCCCGCCGCCGGCCTTGTCGACCAGCTGGAGGGCCATCTCGACGCCGTAGCTGTCGGACTCGTCGAGGATGAGCTTGCCGGAGCGATCCAGCGTGTTGTCAGCCTCGAGCTTGCCCGGCTCGGCGGGATCGGGGATCTGCTTCACACAGACGACGACATGCATGGCGGGCATGCTCCCACGCTCACCCGCGCTCCTTCCAACTGACCGCCGGCGCGCGCCGCTCGCCGGGGGTGCCCGGACGGCCCGCGGATAGGTTCGGGCCCGCATGAAGGTGCTGCTGCTCGTGAACTCGTCGGCGTCGTCGGTGACGGCCCGCAGCCGGGTCGTCATCCAGAAGGCGCTGTCCGCGGACCACGAGGTCACCGTGGCCGAGACGAGCCGGCGCGGCCACGCAGCCCGCCTCGCCCTCGGCGCCGCGCAGACCGGCACCGAGGTGGTCGTGGTCCTCGGCGGCGACGGCACGCTCAACGAGGCCGCCAACGGCCTGGCCGGCACCCGCTGCGCGCTCGCCCCGCTCCCGGGCGGCTCCACGAACGTGTTCGCCCGCACGATCGGCCTCCCCAACGACCCGATCGAGGCCACCGGCGTCCTGCTGGAGGCGCTGGCCCAGGGGAGTATCCGCCGCGTCGGGCTCGGCTCGGTGAACGGCCGCTACTTCCTCTTCCACGTGGGGATGGGCTTCGACGCCGCCGTCGTCGCGCAGGTGGAGCGCCGGGCCGGGCTCAAGCGCTACGCCGGCCACCCGCTGTTCGTCTACGCCGGCTTCGCCACCTGGGTCCGCCACTACGACCGCAGCCGCCCGCGCTTCTCCGTGCGCGTCCCCGACGGCGACGTGGTCGACGACGGCTACCTCACGATCTGCCTGAACACGAACCCCTACACGTACCTCGGCAACCGTCCGCTCGACCTCGCCCCGGAGGCCACCCTCGACCGGGGCCTGGCCTGCGTCACGCTGCGCACGCTGTCGTTCGGGCGGACGATGCGGCTGATCGCCTCGGCGCTCGGCGGGGGCCGCCACCTGCGCACCTCCCGCTGGGCCGACCACCGCACCGACCTCACCGAGGTCGTCGTCGAGGGCTACGGCCCGTTCCCGTACCAGGTCGACGGCGACCACCTCGGCGACACCGAGCGCCTCCACCTCCGCCACGAGCCGGAGGTCCTGAGCCTCGTGATGCCCACCCCGGCCTCCCCGCCCGCCCCCAGCGCCTGAGCCAGGCGCCAGGGCGGCTCCCCCCGGCCCCGGCCCGGCGATGCGGGTCGCGCCGAGGGCCGAGCGCGAGCCGCCGCGAGCGCCGGCGAGGACGGCGCGGGTCAGCGCCCGAGCGCGGCCAGGGCGACGTCGGGGACGTTGGTGATGACGGCGTCGACGCCCAGCGCGGCCAGCTCCCGGATGCGGTCCGGGTCGTCGCAGGTCCACGTGTTGACCTGGAGGCCGGCGTCGTGGGCGAGGGCGACGAAGCGCTCGTCCACGAACAGGTGGTGCGGGTGGACGGCGGCGTGGCCCCGCTCGGCGGCCGTCTCGATGAGCGGCGCCGGGTCCTCGAAGAGCCCGAGCAGCCAGCCGGTGGCCACCTCGGGCAGGCGCTCGCGCATCCGGTCGACGGTGCCGAGGTGGAACCCCGACACGAGGATGCGCTCGTCGAGCTCCCCTCGGGCCTCGAGGAGGTCGGCCACCGCGTCCACGAGCGAGGTCGCGGCGTCGAAGTCCCCGTCCTCCGGCCAGTTCTTGATCTCGATGTTCACGAGGCCCAGCGGGCGGCAGGCGTCGAGGACGTCGGCCAGCTCGTCCACCACCCCGGCCAGGTCGCCTCGGCCCAGCTCCAGCAGCCGGCGCCCGTCGGCGAGGTGCTCGTCGTGGTGGACGGCGAGGGTCCCGTCGGCGGTGCGGCGCACGTCGAGCTCGACGCCGTCGGCCCCCTGCTCGACGGCGCGCCGGAAGGCCGCCACCGAGTTCTCCCGTTCCACGGCCGAAGCCCCGCGATGTCCGAGCACGAGCATGGCAAACGTCACCTTCGATGCATCAAAAAAGTGCTTGCAGGGGTTAGCGCACCGCCGGTAGGTTGTCCAACGCAGCCGCACGCGCCCTCCCCCAACGTTCTGAGCGCGGTGGCATGTGAAACTCGTCACGTAACTCGGCGTGACCCCAACCTCGCCGCGGAGGAACCAGCGTGGCCCTCACCCAAAGCCGCCCCCTGTCCCTGTCCATCGAGCGTGACGACTGGCGCGACCTGGCGTCGTGTCGGGACACGGACCCCGACCTCTTCTTCCCGGTCGGCACGACCGGCCCGGCGATCGAGCAGATCGAGAACGCCAAGGCCGTCTGCCGGGAGTGCGAGGCGCAGGTGCCCTGCCTGGAGTACGCCCTCGCCACCAACCAGGACTCCGGGGTCTGGGGCGGCACCTCCGAGGAGGAGCGCCGGCAGCTGCGCAAGCAGTACGCCGCCCGCCAGCGCCGCACCGCCTGAGCCCCAGCGCCCGGCGGCGCCACGAGATCTGACCTTCGGCCCCTCCCCCGGGAGGGGCCGAAGCGCGCCTGGCGTCCGTCCCCGGCGACGGGTTGGCCGCTGGCCGGTCGCCTGACGAGACGGCGGCCGCCGCTCAGCCGATCGGGACCGGCAGCTCGATGCACACGATCGTGCCCGGCCTCGACGGCGGGCCGTCGCCGCGGTCCATGCGGATGGAGCCGCCGAGCTCGCTCTCCACCAGCGTCTTGACGATCGACAGGCCGAGGCCGGTCGCCTGCGCCAGGTCGAAGCCCTCCGGCACCCCCACGCCGTCGTCGGTCACGACGATGTGGAGGAAGCGGCCGTCGTTGCGCAGCTCCACCGCGATCTGGCCGGGCTCGGTGCTCAGGTCGATGCGCTCCGGCGGGTAGGCGTGGTCGATGGCGTTCTGCAGGACCTCGTTGAGCACGACGGACGCCGGCGTGGCCACCTCGGCGGGGAGGATCCCCCCGTCGCCCAGCACGCTGAAGCGGATCTGGCGGTCCGGGGAGGACATGCCGTCCTCCACCATCCGCACGAGGGGCCGGACCACGTCGACGAACGCGACGTCGTCGCCGGCCTCCCGGGAGAGGATCTCGTGGACGAGCGCGATCGACCGGATGCGCCGCACCGACTCCTCGATGGCGGTGCGAGCCTCGGGCGCCCGGATCCGCCGGGCCTGCAGGCGCAGCAGCGACGAGATCGTCTGCAGGTTGTTCTTCACCCGGTGGTGGATCTCGCGGATCGTGGCGTCCTTCGACAGCAGGAGGCGGTCGCGGCGGCGCAGGTCGGAGATGTCGCGGGTGAGCACCACCGCGCCGGACACCGTGCCGTGGTCGATGAGCGGGATGCAGCGCACGAGCACGGTCGTCTCGATGCCGCCCTCCACCTCCTCGGTAACCGGCGCGCCGATCGAGAACGCGGTGGTGACGGCGGTGTCGTCGAGGCCCACCTCGTCGAAGCGCAGGCCCTCGGTGTTGGCGTGCACGCCGATGCGGTGGAGGTTCGACACCGCGTTCGGCGACGTGTACTCCACCCGTCCGTGGGCGTCGAGGAGGATCACGCCGTCGCCGACGCGGGGCGCCTCCTCGGTCTCGAGGTCCTGGGCGTCGAAGGGGTAGTCCCCCGCCGCGATCATCCGGGCGAACCGGTTGAAGATGGCCACGTAGGTCCGCTCCAGCTCGCCGGGCTGGCGCCCAATCGACGGGGCGGACTCGCGGGTCAGGACGCCGATCACCTCGCCCTGGCAGCGGATCGGGATGCACAGCACCCGGACCCGCTCCTTGAGCGCGGCGATCGCCACCTCGCCCTCGATGATCTCGCCGAGCCGGAACGCCCGGGTGACGAGCGGGCGCTCCTCCTCCGTGACGGTGGTGCCGATCCAGTCGGCCCGGTACACGGTCTGGGACGTGCTCGGCCGCACCTGGCCGAGCACCACGAAGCGCTCCCCCTCCTCGGCGTCCCTGGTGGGCACGAAGAGGAGGAGGTCGGCGAAGCAGAGGTCGGACAGCAGCCCCCAGCCGGCCACCAGCCGCTGGAGGTGGCTGATGGCGTCGGGGCGGAGGTCGGTGTGGGTGCGGGCCAGCTCGGCCAGGGAAGCCATGGGCCGCTCAGGCTAGGACCCCGAGGGTCCGTTCGCGATCAGCGGGACAGGGCGTCGATGTCCGCCTTGGCCACCGCGTAGCGCACCTGGCACTCGGTGCAGTGCATGTACATCACGTCGCGGAAGGGGTCGATGTGGTCGAGGTACCCCCGTCCGCCGCAGTCGGGGCACGGCAGGGGCGATCCCCACTCCACCTCGACGGGCTTGTCCCGCAGATCGATGACCACGCGGTCCTCCTCGGTGTGCGCCTTCCGCCTGCGCAACCAGCCCACGGCCCCTCCTCGCCAGGAATGCAACGGGTCTCCCCGGCAGGCCGCCCCCCCGCCGGCGCCCTCAGCATAAACCCGTCGCGTGGGGCGTGGGGGCACGCCACCGGTGCGCCGGCGGCGCTCAGCGCCAGACCTGCTCCCCCAGCGCGAGGAGGCCCTCGAGGTCGGTGATGTCGTGGGTGAAGTACGGCACGGCGGCGACGACGTCAGGGACCGAGGACAGCTCGGCCCGGGTGGCCGCCTCGCGCTTGGCCACCACCTGGAAGTTGAGGAAGCTCTCGCCGACCTCCTTCACGACGCGCTCCACCTGCGCCCGGTCGCCGAGGTCGTCGGGCAGCGCGGCCGCCACCTCGTCGGGGGCCGCGCAGAGCCGCTGGGCCGACGCCGCTGCGGCGTCGTCGAGGAACCAGTCGGGCAGCACCTTGTTGAGCACGATCGCGCCGAGGTGCATGCGCCGCTCGGCGAGCGCCTCGACGAAGAACTCGGCCTCGGCCACCGGAGCCGACTCGAGGGTGGACACCACGACGAAGGTGGTCCGGGTGTCGACCAGGGTGCGGGTGACGGCCTTGGACCGCTCGACGAAGCCGTCGTACATCGTCTGGAAGAGCAGGAAGAACTCGGCGATGTCCTCGAGGAACTTCGAGCCGAGGATCCGGTCGGCCACCGAGTAGAACGGCTTCGACGCCATCGTGAGCACCCGGCTGCGGGCCGGGACGGTGAGCCAGCGCAGCAGCCGGCTGGAGAAGAAGTCGGCCATCCGCTCGGGCGCCTCGAGGAAGTCGATGGCGTTGCGGGTGGGCGGCGTGTCGACGACGATCAGGTCGTAGCGGCCCGAGGCGTGGATCTCGTAGAGCCGCTCCATGGCGATGTAGTCGTGGCTCTGGACGAACCGCCCGGTGATGTTCTGGTAGAGCGGGTTGGCGAGGATCGCGTCGCGGATGGCCTCGTCGGGGGCGTGGGCCCGCACCAGGTCGTCCCAGGACTGCTTGGTGTCGAGCATGGCCGCCCACAGCTCGCCCCGAGGCTCCACCCCGGCGGCGGTGAACGCCTCGGGCGGCACCTGCGTCTCGACGTTGCCGAACTCCTGCAGCCCGAGCGCGTTGGCCAGGCGCCGAGCCGGGTCGACGGTGAGCACGAGCACCTTGCCGCCGAGGTGCACGGCGGCCATCGCTGCCGCGGCGGCGGCCGTGGTGGTCTTGCCCACCCCGCCCGAGCCGCAGTGGATCACGATCTCCTTGGCCGCCAGGAGCTGCTCGAGCGACCGGGCCGGAGCCGACCGGCGACGGGACCGGGCCATCAGAACCCGAGCTCCTCGCCCAGGTGGGCGGCGACCTGCGCGGTGGCGCGCGCCCCGTGGCTGCGCTGGAACAGGTACGGCACGTAGAGGACGGGCGTGCCCTCGGGAAGCTCGTCGCGGAGGCGGGCGAGGTGGACGCCTCGGGTGCGGCGCATGCTCACCGCCATGCGGGCACCGTCCACGATCGGGCGCACCGGACCGCCGACCGCCTGCTCGAGGACGTCGTCGGGCAGCGCCTCGAGGCGGTCGAACACCTCCTCCTCACCCCGCCCGAACAGCTCGGGAAGCACCCGGTTGGCCACCACGGCGGCCAGGTGGACGTTGGTCTCGGTGCCCAGGCGGTCGACGAGCTCGAGCGTCTCGTTGACCGGCATCTCCTCGGGGGCGGCGACGATCACGACGCCGGTCTGGTCCGGGTCGCCGAGGATCTCCAGCATCCAGTCGGTCTGGTCACGGACCAGCCCCACGTGGACCAGCTCCTTGATGGCGGAGGGGGCGGCCAGCTGCCCGGTGATGTGGCCGGTGGCGACGGCGTCCACGACGACGAGGTCGTAGTGGCGCTCCTTCACCTCCCACAGGAACTTGCCGACGGTGAGGATCTCCTTCACCCCGGGGGCGGCGTTGGCCACGAAGTCGAAGGTGCGGGCCAGCGGCCCGATCCGGGCGATGAGCGGCACCTTCAGCTGGAGGCTCAGGTACTCCTTGAGCGACTCCTCGGTGTCCATCGACATCGCCCAGAGGTTGGGCGACACCTGGCGCTCCCGGAACTCGGTGGGGCCGGTCTCGTAGAAGTCGGCCAGGTTCCCCTTGGCGTCCACCTCGCCCACGAGGGTGCGCTTGCCCTGCTGAGCGGCGAGCAGCGCCAGGGACGCGGCGATCGTGGTCTTGCCGACGCCCCCCTTCCCGGTGACGAAGAGGAGCCGGCGGTCGAGGAGGTCGGTCATGGGCCCCAGCGCCCGTCCCGGCCGATCAGCCGCCGAAGCCGATCCGGCGGTCGTCCTCCGGGCTGCCGATCTCGACGTAGGCGACCTTGGCCACGTCGACCGCGTACTGGCGGCCCCGCTTGTCGGAGATCCAGAACGTGCCGCCCTTGGCCAGCGCCTCGTCGACCTGGGCGCGGATGGCGTCCTGCGACACGTCGTCGGGCAGCTGGACCTCGAGCTCCCTGGGGGTCTGGGTCAGGCCGATGCGAAGGTCCACGGGTTCTCCTCTGGTGACAGCGCGGCGGGGTCATCCTAGGAGCCTCGGGTGCCGCTCCCGCCCCACCGGTACAGTGACCGCCGATGGGCGAGCCCGGGGGGATGAGGCGACGGGCGCGGCGGCGAGCGCGCCGGCGTCGCTCGACGCGGCCCGCGCCCGGTTCATCGCCGTGGCCGGCCACGAGCTGCGCACGCCGGTGACGACGATCCGCGGCCTGGCCGAGGAGCTGGCCGCGGCCGTCGACCCACCGGATCCGGCGCTCCTGCGCGAGCTGGCCGGTGCGCTGCTGCGCAACGCCCGCCGCACCGAGGCGCTCCTCGACGACCTGCTGCTGGCCACCGACATCACCACGGCGCTGCCGGTCGGCGACCCCGAACCGGTCGAGGTGGTGGCCACGGCCTGCGCCATCTGGGACGCCTTCGAGACCGGCGCCGAGCTCGACGTGACCGGCGAGCCGTCCGCCGAGGTGGCGTCCCGCCCCGGCGCGGTCGACACCCTCCTCGAGCGGGTGCTCGACAACGCCCGCCGCTACGGCGCTCCCCCGTTCGCCCTGCAGGTCGAGCGGGCCGGCGACCGGGTCCACCTCACCGTGACGAGCGGCGGGGCCGAGCTCGAGCCGGCCGACGTGGACCTCGCGTTCGAGCTCTTCTACCGGGGCGAGGCCGCCGTCACCTCGGCGCCGGGGTTCGGCATCGGGCTGCCGGTGGCCCGGGCCCTGGCCCGCCAGGACGGCGGAGACCTCACGATCGCGCCGCGGCCAGGCGGGGGACTCCAGGTCCACGTCGAACTACCCGTGCCGTGAGCGAAGCGCGAGCGGGCGAGCGCGACCTCCGGGTGCTGGTCGCCGACGACGAGCCGGACGTCCGGCTGCTGCTGCGACTGGGCCTCCGCCACCACCGCATCGAGGTGGTCGGGGAGGCGGCCGACGGCGAGGAGGTGGTGCGCCTCTGCGCGCAGGACCCACCGGACGCGGTCGTCCTCGACCTGCTCATGCCCCGCATGACCGGCTTCGAGGTGATCCCGATCCTCCAGCGCGACCACCCCCACGTCGGCATCGTGGCCTACACGGCGGTGGCCGGGGACTTCGTGCGCCGGGAGATGGCCCGGCTCGGGATCCGGCTGCTGCTCAAGAGCGGCGACTCCGGACCGCTGGCGCGGGCGCTGCACGAGGCGGCCGAGCAGGCCCGCGCCGACGCCTGAGCGGGGTCGGTCAGAGGATCTTGAGCTCGCGGCGGTAGCGGCGGGTGGGGGCCAGCTCCACCTCGATGCGCTCGGCGATCCGCCGGAAGGCGGCGGCCGCCTCCCCCTCGGGGTCGACCAGCAGGATCGGCCGGCCGGTGTCGCCGCCCTCGCGCAGGGCGGGCACGAGCGGGACCTGGCCGAGCAGCGGGACGTCCAGGCGCTGGGCGAGGTCGGCGCCGCCGCCGGCCCCGAAGAGCTCGTAGCGGGTGCCGTCGTCACCGGTGAACCAGCTCATGTTCTCGATGACGCCCTTCACCTCGAGGTGCACCTTCTGGGCCATGAACCCGGCCCGCTGCGCCACCCGCTGGGCGGCGGGCTGCGGGGTGGTGACCACGTACACCTCGGCCCGGGGCAGGAACTGGGCGAGCGACAGGGAGATGTCGCCCGTGCCCGGGGGCAGGTCGATGAGCAGGAAGTCCGGGTCGTCCCAGAACACGTCGGTGAGGAACTGCTCGAGGGCCTTGTGGAGCATCGGGCCCCGCCAGATGACCGGCTGGTCCTCCTTGGCGAAGAACCCCATCGAGATGCAGCGGACCCCGCCGGCGCCGGTGGGCGGCACGAGCATCGAGTCGATGACGGCCGGGGGGTGCTCCACGCCGAGCATGCGGGGGATCGAGAAGCCCCACACGTCGGCGTCGACGACGGCGACCTTCTTGCCCCGCTGGGCCAGCGCCACGGCGAGGTTGGTGGTGACCGAGGACTTGCCGACGCCGCCCTTGCCGGAGGCGATGAGCAGCACCCGGGTGGGGCTCTCCGGGTCGGCGAAGGGGATCTCCCGCCCCTCGGCGTGGCCGTGGGCGTGCTGGTGACCGGCCGTGGACGCCGGATCGCCGTGCAGCTGCTGGCGCAGCGCGGCCCGCTGCTCGTCGGTCATCACGCCGAAGGACAGGTCCACGTCGGTGGCGCCGGCGGCGGTGAGGGCGCCGGTGACCCGCTGCTGGATCTCGTTGCGCAGCGGGCAGCCGGCCACGGTCAGCGTGACCTCCAGGGACACCCTGTTGCCGTCCACGCGCACGTCGCGCACCATGCCGAGGTCCACGATCGAGCGGTGCAGCTCGGGGTCCTCGACGGGACGGAGGGCGTCGATGACGGCGTCGACGGTGAGGGACATGGGGTTGGGGCTCTCCCGCTCGGACCGGCCTCGGCCGATTTCCACTACGGCGATAGGTAGAATACCGACGTGTCCCAGCCGGCCCTCACCCCGACCGAGTTCTCTTCGGCGGTCACGGCGATCACGTCGGCGTTCGGGGACCCGACCCGGCGGGAGATCTACCTGTTCGTCCACCGGGCCAGCGAGCCCGGCGACGACGGCGAGCCGGGCCGTGGGGTGACGGCCGCGGAGGTGGCCGAGCAGTTCCTGCTGCACCCCAACGTGGCGCGCCACCACCTCGACAAGCTGGCCGCCGGCGGGTACGTCGAGGTGGCCACCGGCCGCACCGGCACCGGCGCCGGCCGGCCTAGCAAGCGGTACCGGGTGACCGAGCCGGAGATGAGCCTCGAGCTGCCGGTGCGCCACGACGACCTGCTCGTCACGCTGCTGGGCAAGGCCCTGTCGCTGATCCCCGCCGACCAGGCGGAGGCGATGGCTGAGGAGGTGGGCCTCGAGTACGGCAAGGCCCTGGCCGCGTCGCTGGGCACCACCCCCGTCACCGAGCAGGCCGAGGGCCGGGCCACCGCCCAGCGCTCGCTGCGGGCCGCGCTGCACACCGTCGCCGACGCGCTCACGGCCCACGGGTTCGCCGCCCACGCCGAGCGGCACGGCAACGGGCTGCGCATCGTGTCGGACCACTGCCCCTTCGGCGGCGCCGCCATCGAGCACCCGGTGATCTGCGCGGTCGATCGCGGCCTCGTGCGGGGGATGCTCGGCGCCCTCTACGGCCAGGCCGACGCGGCCACCGACGAGACCCGCGTCGACGGCGCCACCCGCTGCGTGACGTCGCTGTCGTCCCGGGCCTGACCTCCTCGCCGCCCGGCCCGCCGCGCCGGCACCAGAGCCGCGGACGCCCGATCCGCGGACCTGCACCGCAGGCGCGTCAGGTCTGCGGCACCTCAGGTGCAGGGTCGTGCGGCGGGGTGGGGTCGGTGGGCTAGGACGTGGGGGATGACGCGGCACTACCTGGACCACGCCTCGACGTCGCCGCTGCGGCCGGAGGCCGCGGAGGCGGTGTCGGCCTGGATCGGGCGGGTCGTGGGCGACCCGGGGCGGATCCACGCCGAGGGGATGGCGGCGCGGCACGCCGTGGAGGTGGCCCGCGAGCAGGTCGCCGCCCTCTTCGGGGCTCGGCCCCGCTCGGTGGTGTTCACGAGCGGCGCCACCGAGGCGATCGCCACCGCCTGCTGGGGCGCCGCCGAGCGAGGCGGCCACCAGGTGCTGGCCGCGGTGGAGCACTCGGCGGTGCGGCGCAGCGCCGAGTGCCACGGCGAGGTCACGGTGGTCGGCTGCGACGGGCTCGGGCGGGTCGACGTGGACGAGCTGCTCGCCGCGGTGCGGCCCGACACCGCCCTCGTGCACCTCCAGTGGGGCAACCACGAGGTCGGCACCCTCCAGCCGGTGGCGGAGGCGGTCGCCGCCTGCCGGGAGCGGGGGGTGCTGGTCCACGTCGACGCGGCCGCCGCGGCGGGGCGGGTGCCGATCGCCTTCGACGCGCTCGGCGCCGACCTGCTCTCGGTCTCGGCCCACAAGCTCGGCGGACCCCCCGGCGCGGGAGCGCTGCTCGTGCGCCGTGGCCTGCGGCTCCGACCGCTGCTGGTGGGCGGCGACCAGGAGCGGGCCCGGCGGGCCGGCCTGGAGCCGGTGGCGCTCCTCGCCGGCTTCGGCGCCGCCGCGGCCGCGCTGAGCGGGGACCGCCTCGAGCGCGAGGCGGCCGAGCAGCGGCGCCTCACCGATCGGATCCTGCGCGCCGCGGCGTCGCTCGACGGGGTGCGGGCCTACGGCGACCCCGAGGACCGGCTCCCCCACCTGGCCTGCCTCGGCGTGGACGGCGTCGAGCCGCAGGCCGTGCTCCTCGGCCTCGACCGAGCCGGCGTGGCGGCCCACTCCGGCTCGTCGTGCTCGTCGGAGTCCCTCGAGCCGTCACCGGTCCTCGAGGCGATGGGCGTGGACGCCCACCACAGCCTGCGCCTGTCCGTGGGCTGGAGCACGACTGACGCCGACGTCGACGCCGCCCTCGAGGCGCTCCCCCGGGTCGTCGCCGAGCTCCGCTCGCTGGGCGCCCCCGGTGGCTGACCGACGTTGGGAGGGTCCGAGCGGGGCGCGTTAGCGTCGCGCCTGTGGCCAACCTCTACGTCGTCCGCCACGCGCACGCGGGCACGCGGGGCCAGCACGACGGGCCCGACTCGGAGCGCCCCCTCACGGAGCGGGGGTGGCGGCAGGCCCGGGGGCTCGTGGAGCTGCTCGGCGACGCGGGGATCACCCGGCTGGTGACCAGCCCCTTCCGGCGCTGCCGGGAGACGCTCGTGCCGCTCAGCGAGGCGCTCGGCCTGCCCGTCGAACCCGACGACCGGCTGGCCGAGGGCAGCGGCTTCGGACCGGTCCTCGAGCTGGCCGAGGAGCTGCGGGAGACGCCGGCGGTGCTGTGCAGCCACGGCGACGTCATCCCCGACCTGCTCGAGGCGCTGGTCCGTCGGGGCATAGAGCTGCAGGACCCGGCTCGCTGGCCGAAGGGCTGCACCTGGGTCCTGACCCGCGACGACGAGGGCTTCGTCAAGGGCCGCTTCCTGCCGCCACCGGCCTGACCGGAGACGACCCTCGCCCCGGGCGTCGTCAGCCGCCGGCGGCTTCGCCGTCTCCGCCGCGGTCGCCACCACCGCGGGCCGCGCCCCCGTCGGGGCCCGTGCCGTCGCCGTCGAGCGCGGCGCGGATCTGCTCGGCCAGGGGGGCGACGAGCTCGCGCAGCGCGGCGGGCGGGTTCAGCGCCTCGAGCCGCTCGAGCTCGCGCCCGGCCTCCTCGACGAGGCCGCTGCGGTAGAAGACGATGGCCAGGAAGGCGTGGACGTCGGGGTAGTCGCGGTGCTCGAGGGCGGCGTCGACGAGCGCCTCCAGGCCGGCCTCGCGCTCGCCGGCGAGGGTGAGCAGCCAGCCCCGGTAGGTGGCGGCCTCGGCGTTCGACGGGTCGTCGGCCAGCACCGACTCGTAGACCTCGATGGCGGCCTCGTAGTCCCCCTCGGCGCCGAGGCGGTTGGCCTGGTTGAGCCGCTCGGTGACGCTCTGGGTGACGTCGCCGGTGATCACGCCGCCGGGGTCGCGGCGGCCCGAGGTCTGGGCGACGAGCACCCCGGCCACCACGGCGAAGAGGGCCACCCCCGCCACCGCGAGGAGGGTGCGGCCGCGCCGGGCGGGACGCCGTCCCGAGGCGGGTCCCGACGCGGCGCGACGGCCGGCCTCGAGCGCCCGCAGCACGGCCGCGGCCCGGGCCGTGTAGTCGTCCTTCAGGGCCTGGTAGTCGGCCTCGTCGACGTCACCGGCCTCGTACTCGCGCTCGAGGTCCTCGAGCGAGCGCAGCAGGAAGTCCCGCTGCAGCTCGAGCGCCGTCATGCGCTCGACGTCGACCTCCAGGCCGGGGCGGCTCACCGCGCCTCCGGCGGCTCGTCCCCGCGGGTGCGGGCGAGCGCCGCGTCCACAAGCGCCCGGTCCTCGTCGCTGGCCCGGGTGCGGGGGCTGCGTCGCCAGCGGGCCAGCACCGCGGCCACGGCGGCCAGCCCGGCGACGAGCGCGGCGACCGGCAGCACCCACACGAGGCCCGCCCACCCGGAGCGGCCCGGCACGAGCTGCACGTCCTCGCCGAACCGGCTGGCGATGGCGGCGCGGATCTCGTCGGCGTCCTGGCCCTCGGCCACCCGGCGGGTGATCTCGGCCTTGATGGCGCGAGCGGCGGCGGAATCCGAGTCGGCCACCGACTGGCTGCGGCAGGTCGGGCACTTGAGGGTGGCGGCGATGGCCCGGACCCGGTCCTCGTCGGTGCGGGGCGAGCCGTCGGTGGTGCCGGCCCGCACGAACGACACGACCACGAGCGCGGCGATCACGAGCCAGCTCCAGCGCCGGAAGGCGGGGCTCTGGAGGACCCTCACGCGCCCCCCCCGGCGTCGTGGGCGCTCGCCTCGTAGGCGGCGAGGAGCTCGTCGAGCTGCTCGGCGGTGATGCCGCCGACGAGGCGCTGCACGACGGTGCCGTCAGGAGCCACGAGGAACGACTCGGGCACCCGGGCCACGCCGTAGGCGACGCTCACCGCGCCGTCCTGGTCGACGACGACGGGCCACTCGCCGCCCTCGCGCTCGAAGAAGGCGCGGGCTCGGTCGGGCTCGTCGTCGAAGAGGACGCTCACGACGGCCGCGTCCCCGAGCTCGGCGTGGCGCTCCTGGAAGTCGACGAGCTCGGGGTGCTCGACGATGCACGGGGTGCACCAGGTGGCGAAGAAGTTCACCACCACCCACCGGCCCCGCTCGCTCGCCATGGCGTAGTCGCGGCCGTCGAGGGTGGAGCCGGCGATCGCAGGGGCCACCCGTCCGAGCAGCGGGCTCTGCGTGCTGCGCTCGGTGCTCGGGTCGCGGGTGGCGAGCACGGCGACGAAGGCGATGGCGAGCAGGCCCACGACGACGGCCGCGACCA
The DNA here is from genome assembly GCA_035303865.1 of Acidimicrobiales bacterium. Lineage (GTDB taxonomy): Bacteria > Actinomycetota > Acidimicrobiia > Acidimicrobiales > VFJN01 > VFJN01. Next base: position 1,428 of record DATGRC010000115.1, on the reverse strand, counting down.
GCGCCGTGCGGCCGCGGCCGGGGCCGGCCTCGTCGAGCACCAGGTCGTCGGGGACCTCGGAGGCAGTCATCGGGGAGCTCCCACGGTGGTGAGGTCGTCGTCGGGGTCGGCGGCGCCGCCGTCGGCGGGCGGGCCCTCCTCGGCCGGGACGGGAGCCGACACCGGCATCTCCGGGCGGCGGCGCCGGCCGGGGAAGGCGGCGAGGATCGTGCCGAAGGCCATGATGCCGCCGCCCACCCACAGCCACAGGGCCATCGGCTCGATGATCACGTCGAGGGTCACCGGACCGCCCTCGGTCTCGGGCAGGCGGGTGATGCGCAGGTACACGTCCTCGCGCAGCCCGGTCTTGACCGACGGCGTGCCGATCAGCTGCCCGAAGCCGGGGTAGCGCGACAGCATCGGCTCGTAGACCTTGCCGCCGTCCACCTGCACCCGGACCTTGGTGGCGGTGCGGTTGCGCTCCTGCACCTCGACGGTGTCGAGGTAGGTGATCTCGTGACCGGCGATCACCCGGGTCTGTCCCGGCTCGTAGCGGGCCTCGCTGTGGGTGGCGTAGCTGCCGGACGCGGCGATGGCCACGGCCACGACCACCACGCCGAGGTGGACGACCATCCCGCCGTTGGTGCGCCCGACGAAGCCCCGCCAGCCCTGCCGGCGGGTGGCCAGCACGACCTGGCGGAGCGCCGCCCCGCCGGCGAAGCCGCCCAGCGCGAACGTGGTGATCGGCGCCCACCCTCGAGCCCCGAGGGCGACGGTGACGAACAGCGTGATGGCCCCGATCCACGCCGGCCACAGCAGCCGCTGGGACAGGGTCTCGAGCTTCGTGGTCCGCCACGGCAGCACCGGGGCCACCGCCATGAGGAAGAGGATCACGAGCCCGATCGGGATCGTCATGCGATCGAAGTACGGCGGGCCGACGGTGAGGGCCGACCCGTCGACCGCCTCCACGATGAGCGGGAAGACGGTGCCGAGGAGCACGACGAACGCGAACGCGGCGAAGAGCACGTTGTTGGCCAGGAACGCCCCCTCGCGCGACAGCGGCGAGTCGATCCGGCCGGGAGCGCGGAGCCGATCGCCCCGCCAGCCGATGAGCCCGAGCGTGACGGCCACGATCAGCGCGAAGAACCCGAGCAGCCAGACGCCGATGTCGCCGTCGCTGAACGCGTGGACGCTCTCGGCCACACCGGAGCGGGTGAGGAACGTGCCGAGGATCGTGAGGCTGAACGTGGCGCACAGCAGCGACAGGTTCCAGACCCGCAGCATCCCCCGGCGCTCCTGCACCATCACCGAGTGCAGGTAGGCGGTGCCGGTCAGCCACGGCAGCAGCGAGGCGTTCTCCACCGGGTCCCAGCCCCAGTAGCCGCCCCAGCCGAGCACCTCGTAGCTCCACCAGGCACCGAGGATGATGCCGGCGGTGAGGAACCCCCA
>DATGRC010000114.1:0-2391 GCA_035303865.1 Acidimicrobiales bacterium | reverse complement strand
TGGCGCCGAGGTCTTCGCCGGCGGCCTGCACCCGGCGGCGTCCGCCACCGTCGTGCGCCCCAGCGACGGGGAGGTGTCGATCACCGACGGCCCCTACGCCGAGTCCAAGGAGATCATGGGCGGCTTCTGGGTGATCGAGGCCCCCGACCTCGACGCCGCCCTCGAGTGGGCCCGCAAGGCGGCCCTGGCCTGCGAGGGCCCCGTCGAGGTCCGCCCCTTCCAGGGTGCCTGACGGCCTCGCCGAGGTCTTCCGGCGCGAAGCCGGCCGCTGCACCGCCACCTTGATCCGCGTCCTCGGCGACGTCGACCTCGCCGAGGACGCGGTGGCGGAGGCCTTCGCCATCGCCGCCGAGCGGTGGCCGGTCACGGGCGTGCCGCCCAACCCGGGGGGCTGGATCACCACGACGGCCCGCAACCGGGCCATCGACCGGCTCCGCCGGGAGGCCACCCGCGACGAGCGCCACCGGGCCGCCCACCACCTCCAGTCCCTCCACGTGGACCCCGACGACCGCCCAGAGCTGGCCGACCTCGACGCCTTCGTCGACGTCGTCCCCGACGACCAGCTCCGGCTGATGTTCCTCTGCTGCCACCCGGCGCTGCACCCCGACGCCCAGGTGGCCCTCACCCTCCGCCTCCTCGGCGGGCTCGAGACGGGCGAGATCGCCCGGGCCTTCCTCGTGCCCGAGCCGACGATGGCCCAGCGCATCGTGCGGGCCAAGCGCAAGCTGCGCGACAACCGGGCCCCGTACCGCATCCCCACCGACGCCGAGCTGCCCGACCGCCTCCCACCGGTGCTCGCCGCCATCTACCTGGTGTTCACCGCCGGCCACACGGCGACCGGCGACGAGCTCGTGCGGGTCGACCTGGCCACCGAGGCCATCCGGCTGGCCCGGGCGCTCGCCGAGCTCATGCCCGACGAGCCCGAGGCGCTCGGCCTGCTGGCCCTGCTGCTCCTCACCGATGCTCGTCGCCCCGCCCGGCTGGCGCCCGACGGCTCGATGGTCCCGCTCCACCACCAGGACCGCCGCCGGTGGGACCGGGCGATGATCGACGAGGGCCAGGCCCTCGTGCGGGCCTGCCGGCGGCGGGGCGGTCCCGGCCCGTACCAGGTGCAGGCGGCGATCGCCGGGGTCCACGCCGAGGCGGCGACCGCAGCGGACACCGACTGGGCTCGCATCGTCGCCCTCTACGACCTGCTCCTCGCGCTGCGCCCCAGCCCGGTGGTCGCGCTCAACCGGGCGGTGGCGGTGGCCGAGCGCGACGGCCCGGCGGCGGGGCTCGCCGCCCTCGAGGCGATCGACCTCGCCCCGCTCGAGCGCTACCAGCCCCTCCACGCCGTCCGCGCCGACCTGCTGGCCCGGGTCGGCCGGACCGACGAGGCCGGCCAGGCCTACGACCGGGCCATCGAGCTGAGCGCCAACCCCGTCGAGGCCCGCTTCCTCGCCACCCGCCGCGCCGCCCTCCCCTGATCCCCGGCGACCACCGTCCGTGGTGTGACGGACGCCACAGGTGTACGTTGGCGGCGCGCGCCCGGTGCCCGCCCGGGCGGCGTCGGGGGGTTCCGATGACCGGACGTGCACGTCGTCTGCGGCTGGCGCTGGTCGCCGCCGTGCTGGCCAGCGCCGCCGTCACCACGGCGGCGGCGGCACCGTCGGGGGCGGCGCCACCGCCCGGCGAAGCCTGGGTGGTGAGCCTCGGCGACAGCGCCATCTCGGGCGAGGGCGGCCGCTGGGCCGGCAACACCAACCAGTCCTCCAGCAAGGTCGACGCCGGCGGCGCCGACGCCTACTGGGACAACGCGAGGCGCACCGCCGAGCAGATCCCGGGCTGCCACCGCTCCGAGTCGGCGGCCATCCACATCGGCACCGCCCGCAGCCTGAACCTGGCCTGCTCGGGCGCCCGCACCACCACCCACGGCGGCGGCAGCTCGGACTTCAAGCCCGGCATCGACTTCTACGACGGGCCCTACGGCAAGGGCCAGGCCCTCGCCCTGCAGGAGTTCGCCAGCACCCACCGGGTCGAGATGGTCGCCCTGCTCATCGGGGCCAACGACTACGGCTTCGCCGACATCCTCCAGACCTGCTTCGTCAACTGGTTCACCTCGCCGACGTGGTGGCCCAACTACTGCCACGACGACAGCAGCATCAAGAGCCGGTTCACGGCCGCCAACGTGGCCGCCAAGACCGCCGCCATCCGCGACGCCATCCTCCGGGTCCGCCAGGCCATGGCCAACGCCGGGTACGCCGACTCGGACTACACGATCATGGTCCACACCTACTGGTCGCCGGTCCCGCCCGGCTCGGGCAACCGGTACCCCGAGAGCGGCTACACCCGCCAGACCGTCGGCGGCTGCGGGATGTGGAACCGCGACGCGGACTGGGCCAACAGCAC
>DATGRC010000113.1:0-4204 GCA_035303865.1 Acidimicrobiales bacterium | reverse complement strand
AGCTCCGGGCCCTTGATGTTGAGGAAGTAGCTCTTCGCGTTCTTGTCGCCCGACCGGGCCCCGACCTTCGTGGCCAGGCTGTTGGCGACGGCCTTGGCGATGAGCGTCTTCCCGCAGCCCGGCGGCCCGTAGAGCAGGATGCCCTTCGGTGCCGGCAGCTTGTGCTCGGCGTAGAGCTCCTGGTGCAGGAACGGCAGCTCGACGGCGTCGGCGATCTGCTCGATCTGCTCGTCGAGCCCGCCGATGTCGGCGTAGGTGACGTCGGGCACCTCCTCGAGGACGAGCTCCTCGACCTCGGGGCGCGGCAGCTTCTCGAGCAGCAGCCCCGAGCGGGTGTCCATCAGCACCGAGTCGCCGGACCGGAGCCGCTCGCCGACCAGGGGCTCGGCCAGGTCGCAGACGCGCTCCTCGTCGGCGCGCCCGAGGATGATCGCCCGGCGGCCGTCCTCGAGCAGCTCCTTGACCGTGACGACCTCGCCCGTCTGCTCGGGCGTGCGGGCCATCACGACGTTGAGCGACTCGTTGAGGACGACCTCGCAGCCGCGCACGAGCTGCTCGGGGTCGATGGCGGGGTGGACGGCGACCCGCATCTTGCGGCCACCGGAGTAGACGTCGACCGTGCCGTCGTCGTTGCGCCCGAGCAGGGTGCCGTAGGCCGACGGCGGCTGGGTGAGCTTGTCGACCTCCTCGCGCAGCGCGCTGATGTGGTCGCGCGCCTCACGCAACGTGTAGGTGAGCTTCTCGTTCTGGGCGACGGCCTGCGCCAGCTGGCCCTTCGTCTCGAGGAGCCGCTCCTCGAGCGTGCGGACGCGCTTCGGCGCGTCCTGGAGGCGACGGCGCAGGGCCTGGACCTCCTCCTCGAGCGCCCGGACCTGCTCTTCGAGGGACATCTGCCCACGCTCCGGCGAGACCTCGTGATCCTCGTAGTGCTCGGTGACGGGACCCACCTCCTCGCTCGGTCGATGCAGTCGCCGCACCTGCGCCGTTGCCGGTGCGGGTCCTGTATCGAGGACCCGTTTCGGACCCTACACCGGTGCACCGTCGCTGCTGCACCATTCCGCGTGAAGGTTTCGAGACCCCCAGGTCGGGGGGAGTTTCTTCCGAGATTGCCGCGTTAATCCCGCGGTTCGCTAGTGTGACGGCGTCCGAGGTGCCTCGATGACGGGGCGCCCGTGGGGCCAGCCCCTCCGCCATCGAGCCAGGAGCGAAGCACGCCATGAAGGTCTGGATCGACCAGGATCTCTGCACGGGTGACGGCCTTTGCGAAGAGATCGCCCCCGACGTGTTCACCCTGCTTGACGACGGCCTCGCGTACGTCAAGGAGGGCGACAAGGTGTTCTCCGACCCGGGTGGCGCCGAAGGCCTCGCCAACGTCCCCGCGGGCCAGGAGGAGGCCGTCATCGAGGCCGCCGAGGAGTGCCCCGGCGAGTGCATCTTCATCGAGGTCGACTGACCCCCGGCTGACGGGCCCGGCCCCGGGCCCGATCGACCGACGTTCGTCGCGCGGCCGCCCCGGGGCGGCCGCGTCCCGCGTCCGGGGCCGGTCAGCGCAGGCAGGCGCCGGTGTCGCGCACCGAGGACAGGTCCCCGGCCAGGACGGCCTCGACCTCGTCGACCGAGAGGGCGTAGGCCACGCCGGGCCGGTCGGGCGCCACCGCGAACGCCACCCCCACGACGTGCCCCTGTGGGTCGACGAGCGCCGAGCCCGAGTCGCCCGGCTCCAGCTCCGACGCCAGCACCAGCACCTCGCGGTGGGTCGTCCCCCGGTCGTAGATGTCCCGGCCCCGCGCGGTGATCTCGTCCGCCACCCGGAACGGGCTGATCTCCAGCGGCCCGCCTCCCGGGTAGCCGAAGACGCCGCCGGTGTCCCCGACGGCCGCGTCCCGCAGGGGTAGCGCCGGCCGGGTGCCCTCGGCCCGCAGCACCGCCAGGTCGCGGTCCGGGTCGAAGGCGACGACCGTGGCCCCGAACGACGAGCCGTCGGTCAGCGAGAGGGTCGTCTCGTCCTGGCCGGCCACGACGTGCGCGTTGGTGACGACGAGGTCGTCGGCGACGAAGAACCCGCTCCCCTCCTGCAGCCGCGAGCAGGCCACCCCCCGCACCTTCACCGTGGAGCGGGCCACCCGGGCCGCGACCTCGCGGTCGACGCCGCTGGTCGCCGGCAGCTCCCCGGCGTCCGGTGCGCGCTGGAGGCCCGCGAACACCTCGGGGAAGGGGTCGTCGCCGACCAGGCGCCGGAGGGCGGCCAGCGTGTCCGGGGCGTCGGGGAAGGCGCCGTCCAGATGGCGGGCGATGGTCGAGCCCCGGGCCTGCTCGGCGACCCAGGTCGGCCCGTGGGCCAGCAGCGGCAGGAGCAGCCACAGCGCGACCGCCACGCCCGCGACGCCGACCACCCCGCCCGCGGCCTGGTCGGCCCGCCGGGCCGCCCCGGGCGGCAGCTCCTGGTGGAGCTGGGCGCCGAGCACGAGCCCGAGCGCCTGGCCGATGAGCGCGGTCCCCACGAGGAGGCCGACGGCCACCAGCACGAGCGTGCCCTCGCTGGCGTCGCGCACCCGGGGCAGCACCGCGGGCAGCAAGCGGGCCCCGGCGACCACGCCGAGCGCCAGGCCGGCCCACGACGCGGCCCGGGCGAGGAACCCCAGCCGGTAGCCGCCGACCGCGGCCGCGACCGCGGCCCCGACGAGGACGGCGTCGAGCAGGTTCACCGCGGCCTCCCCCCAGCCGTCACCCGCCTCGGGCGGTCAGCTCAGGAGCCTGGCACTGGTCAGGAAGCCGGTGTGGGCGACCATCCGGTGGTCCGGTCGCACCGACTGCCCCTCGATGTGCCAGCCTCGGTTGAGCACCTCGATGGTCTCGAGCATGCCGAAGCCCTGGGCCTCGAGCTCCTCGCGCAGCTGCACGACCTGGGTGATCTGCGGCGTGTAGGCGACGAGCACGGCCCCCGGGTGCATGGCCCGGGCCGCGTGCTTGACCGCCCGCCAGGGCTCGGGGAGGTCGAGCAGCACCCGGTCGAGATCGGTCTCGTCGATGCCCTCGTACACGTCGCGCTGCTCGACGACGTAGCGCTCGAGGGCCTCCTCGCCGAGGAACGTGGCCACGTTGCGCGTCGCCCGGCGGGCGAAGTCCTCCCGGATCTCGTAGCCGCGCACGACGGCGCCCGCCCGCACCAGCGTCATGGACAGGGCGCCGGACCCGACCCCCGACTCCAGCACCCGGGCGCCGGGGAAGATGTCGGCCAGCATGAGGATCGGCCCGAGGTCCTTCGGGTAGATCACCTGCGCGCCCCGGGGCATCTTCAGCACGAACTCGGCGAGAGTGGGCCGCAGGGCCACCATCGTGGCACCCCGGCTGGAGCGGACGGTCAGCCCCTCGGGGCGCCCGAGGAGGTCGTCGTGGGCCACGACCCCGGCGTGGGTGTGGAACTCGCCGCCGGCGGTGAGCGTCACCAGGTAGCGACGCTTCTTGGTGTCGACCAGCAGCACCTGGTCGCCCTCGGCGAAGGGGCGGCTCACCGTCGGACCCGCTCCCCCGCTCCCGCCGCGGTGGCCGTCTCGCCGTCGCCGGGTGCCCGTCGCGGCGCGGCGCCGTTGCGGCGGCGGCGACGCCGGCCCTTGGACCCCAGCACCTCGACCGGCACGGGCTCCGCCCCCTGGACGCGCTCCAGGAGCCGGCAGAAGGCGCAGACCTCGGCCGTGGTCGGCGCCCCGCACGACGTGCACGGGCGCAGCTCCTCCTGGGACGCCCTGGCCTCGGGCCGGAACCGGTCGGCGGCCTTGTCGAGGAACTCGAAGTAGAACGCGTGCTTGGTGCCGGGCGAGGCGGCCTCCAGCGCGTTGAGCGCCTCCTTGTAGCGGAGGTGCCGGTTGCCGGCGGCCATCGGGCACTCCTCGACGATGTAGTCGATGCCCCGCAGCACGCAGTACGCGGCGGTCTCCCGCTCGCTCAGGCGCACGAGCGGCTTGACCTTCCTGGGAAACCCGTCGCGCTCCTCCAGGACCGGGGCCTGCCGGCCGAGGTACTCGGTCTGCCAGTGGAGCACGTTGCCGAGCAGGACGGCGGCCTCGTCGTCGAGGTTGTGCCCGGTGGCGACGACGTCGAAGCCACCCGTGCGGGCCGCCTCGTCGAACAGGTGGCGCTTGGACAGCCCGCACGACGAGCAGGGCACCCGACGGGTGACCGCGGCGGCCGTGGGGATGTCGTAGCC
>DATGRC010000112.1:0-2751 GCA_035303865.1 Acidimicrobiales bacterium | reverse complement strand
GTTGACGGCGCCCACCCGCTCGAGCAGCGCCTTGCGCCCGAGCAGGTAGTTGGAGTTGGCGTCGTCGAGCGGCACGCAGCGCTCGTCGCCCCAGTAGATGTCGACCTTCCACCAGTCGATCTGGCTGCCGGCGTCGTCGGCCAGGCGTTCGTAGCACTGCCGGGCCAGCTCGCCGCCCGAGAGGGCGAACGAGAAGCTGTCGTGGGGGCGGCTGTGGAACGCCTCGATGACGCGCTCCGCGAACTCGCCGGGAACGTCGTCCACCACCACCAGTTCGCCGTGCACCCCGCGCACGCTACCCGACGGGCGGTGCCCGACGGGGCCCGCCGGGGTCTCAGCCCAGCTGCTCGGCCTTGGCCGACAGCGAGGCCATCAGCTCGTCGAAGCTCTTGGCGAAGGCGGCCACGCCCTGGTCCTCGAGCACCCGGCTGACGTCGTCGAGGTCGACGCCGACCGCGCGGATGCGGTCGAGCGTGCGGGCCGCGGCGTCGAGGTCGGCGTCGACCGTGCGGGCCAGGGTGCCGTGGTCCTCGAACGCCTCGAGCGTCCCCTCGGGCATCGTGTTGACGGTGTCGGGCCCGATGAGCGCGTCGACGTAGAGGGTGTCGGGGTAGGTGGGGTTCTTCGTCGAGGTCGAGGCCCACAGCGGGCGCTGCACCTTGGCGCCCCGCTCGGCCAGGGCCTGCCAGCGCGGCCCGGTGAAGGTCTCCAGGAAGAGGCCGTAGGCGAGCTGGGCCTGGGCCACGGCGGCCGTGCCCCGCAGGGCGAGGGCCTCATCCGTGCCGATGGCCTCGAGCCGGCGGTCGACCTCGGTGTCGACCCGGCTGACGAAGAACGAGGCGACGCTGCGGACGGCGGACAGGTCGCCGTCGTGGGCCTCGAGCCCGGCGATGTAGGCCTCCATGACCTCGGCGTAGCGGTCGAGGCCGAAGATGAGGGTGACGTTGATGCTCCGGCCCTCGGCGATCAGCGTCCGGATGGCCTCGACGCCCTCCGCGGTGGCCGGCACCTTGACGAAGAGGTTGGGCTCGGCGACCTCGTCGTGGAGGCGGCGGGCGGCGTCGACGGTGCCGTCCCGGTCGCGGGCCAGGTCGGGGGCGACCTCCACCGACACGTAGCCGTCGACGCCGTCGCTGGCGTCGTGCACCGGGCGCAGCACGGCGAGGGCGCCCCGGATGTCGTCGAGCACCATCGTCCAGTAGGCGTCCTCGACGGAGGCGCCGGACCGGGTGAGCGCCCGGAACTGCTCGTCGTACTCGTCGGAGCCGTCGATCGCCCTCTGGAAGATGGTGGGGTTCGAGGTGATGCCCCGCACCCCTCGCTCGACCCAGCGGGCGAGCTCGCCCCCGGTGATCCAGCCCCGTCGGAGGTTGTCGAGCCAGGGGCTCTGCCCGTGCTCGTGGTAGAGGTCGTGGAGCTTGGTCACCCGTCCTCCCGGAGGTCGTCGACGAGCTGCCGCGCCCGCGCCACCACGTTGTCGACCGTGAAGCCGAGGCGGGCGAGCGCGACGTCACCCGGCGCCGAGGCGCCGTAGCGGTCGATGGTCAGGCTGTCGTCGGCCCAGCGGTCCCACCCGAGGCTGGCCCCGGCCTCGACCGCCAGGGTCGGGACCTCGGGGGGCAGCACCGACAGCTGGTAGTCCTCGCTCTGCGCCTCGAACAGGTCCCACGACGGCATCGACACGACCCGGCAGGGGAGGCCCGCGGCGGTCAGCTGCTCGGCGGCGTCCACGCACAGCGCCACCTCGCTGCCGGTGCCGATCAGGACGACCCTGGGCGCTTCGGGCGCGTCGACGAGGACGTAGGCGCCCCTCTCCACCGGCGCGCCGGCGGTGCCCTCGAGCACCGGCACGTCCTGGCGGGTGAGGACGAGCGCGGTGGGCCCGTCGGACTCGAGCGCGACGCGCCAGGCCGCCGCGGTCTCGTTGGCGTCGGCCGGGCGGATCAGGCGCAGCTGGGGCATGGCCCGCAGCGAGGCCAGGTGCTCGATCGGCTGGTGGGTGGGGCCGTCCTGGCCGAGGCCCACCGAGTCGTGGCTGAAGACGAAGATCTCCTTGTACTCCGACATGGCGGCCAGCCGCACCGCCGGCCGCATGTAGTCGCTGAAGACGAAGAACGTGCCGCCGACGGGGACCAGCCCGCCGTGCGCGGAGATGCCGTTCATCACGCCGCCCATGGCGTGCTCCCGCACCCCGAAGTGGACCTGGCGCCCGGCGGGCCGGTCGGCGGAGAGCACGTCGTGGCCGGGCAGCGCGGTGCCGGTGTTGCCGGTCAGGTCGGCGCCGCCGGCCACCAGCCCCGGGACCTTGTCGGCGAGCGCCTGCAGGCAGGCGCCGCTGGCCTTGCGGGTGGCGACCGACCGGCCCGGCTCCCACGAGGGCAGGGCGTCCTGCCAGCCCGGCAGCCCGGTCAGGTTGATGCACGCCTCGTAGGTGTCCCGGTCGCCGTCCCAGGCCGCCAGGCGCTTCTCCCATGCCTCGCGCTCGTCCCGGCCCCGGCGGCCCGCCGCCCGGTAGAGCGCGAGGACGTCGTCGGGCACCCAGAAGGTCTCGTCGACCGGGAGCCCGAGGATCTCCTTGGTGGCCCGGACCTCGTCCTCGCCGAGCGGGTTGCCGTGGGCGTCGGCGGTGTCGGTGAAGTTGGGCGACGGCCAGCCGATGTGGCTGCGGAGGATGAGCAGCGAGGGCGCCTCCTCGTCCTCGGCGGCCCGGCGCAGGGCGGCCTCGAGGGCGTCGACGTCGTTGGCGACGTC
>DATGRC010000111.1:0-13039 GCA_035303865.1 Acidimicrobiales bacterium | reverse complement strand
GCATGGGCGCCGACCTGTTCGAGTCGTACTCCGGCTCGATCATCGCCCCGATCGCCCTGGCCGCGTTCCTCCCCGGCATCGTGGTGAGCGCGGACTTCGCCACCAGTTCAACGGACCGCATCGTCCCCGAGCTGTTCCTCTTCCCGCTGGCCATCGCCGCGGTGGGCATGGTCGCCTCGATCATCGGCGCCTTCATGGTGAAGTCCTCCGGCTCCACCGACGTCGTCGACCTCGGCAAGGCCCTGCACCGCAGCACCAACGTCGCGGCCGTCCTCACCGTCCTCGGCGTGTTCGGCCTCGGGGCCCTGATGCTCGACATCGACGTGATCGAGCGCTGGTGGGGCCTGCCCGTCGGCGTCGTCGGCGGCCTGCTCATCGGCATGGCCATCGGCAAGGTCGCTGAGGTCTGGACCTCCGACCACTACAGCCCGGTCAAGAAGATCGCCGCCCAGTCCGAGACCGGTCCCGCCACCACGATCCTCGGCGGCATCTCAGCCGGCATGATCTCCGTCGGCGCCTCGGTGCTCCTCGTGGCCGCCGGCATCGGCATCGCCTACTGGGGCGGCGAGCAGGCCGCCGATGGCCTCGGCATCTACGGCATCGCCGTCGCCGCCATCGGCATGCTGGCCACCACCGGCGTAGTCGTGTCCGTCGACGCCTACGGCCCGATCGCCGACAACGCCGGCGGCATCGCCGAGATGGCGCACCTGCCCCCGGAGGTCCGCGAGGTCACAGACAGCCTCGACAGCCTCGGCAACACCACCGCTGCGGTCACCAAGGGCTTCGCCGTCGGCTCCGCCGCCCTCACCGCCCTGGCCCTGTTCAAGGCCTTCGAGGCGGCGATCATCGCCGCCGGCGGTGAGCCGCTGAACCTCAACGTCGGCGAGGTCGAGGTCTTCATCGGCCTGTTCCTCGGCGCCATGCTCCCCTTCGTCTTCGCCGCCCTCACGATCGACGCCGTCGGTCGGGCCGCCAACAAGATGATCGAGGAGGTGCGCCGCCAGTTCCGGGAGATCCCGGGCCTGCGCGAGGGCAAGGAGGGCGTCGAGCCCGAGTACGCCAAGTGCGTCGACATCTCCACGGGCGCCGCGCTCAAGGAGATGCTGATCCCCGGTGGCCTGGCCGTGGTGATCCCCCTCGTGATCGGCTTCATCGACGTGAACGCCCTCGGCGGCTTCCTCGCCGGTGCCCTCGTCGTCGGCTTCGCGCTGGCCATCTTCATGGCCAACGCCGGCGGCGCCTGGGACAACGCCAAGAAGTACATCGAGGCCGGCGCCCACGGCGGCAAGGGCTCCGACCCGCACAAGGCGGCCGTGGTCGGCGACACGGTGGGCGACCCCTTCAAGGACACCTCCGGGCCCTCCATGAACATCCTCATCAAGGTGATGACGATCGTCGCCCTGATCTTCGCCTCGGCCTTCGTCTGATCACCTGATCGCCTGACGAGCTCGTGGTGGACGGCCGCCCTCCCGGGGCGGCCGTCCCCGTTCTCCCCCCGGCTCGCATCCGCACCCCACCGCGTGGTGGACCCGGCGGGCGCGGTCGTCAGGGGCCGGTCGGCCAGTCGGTGCGGCGCAGCCGGTAGAGGACGTGGCGGCGGAGGCGGTGGCCCGCAGGCAGGCGCGGGTGGTCGAAGTCGTCGGCCGGGTCGTGCACCATGCCCAGGCGCTGCATCACCCGCTGCGAGCGCACGTTGCCCAGCGAGGTCATCGACACGATCTCGTCGAGGCCGAGGCGCCCGAACCCGTCCGCCAGCGCGGCGCGGGCGCCTTCCGTGGCGTAGCCCTTGCCCCAGTGGGCGGCGGCCAGCCGCCAGCCCACCTCGACGGCCGGCGTGAAGTGCGCCTCGAACCGGACGGGCCACAGGCCGACGAAGCCCGCGAGGTCTCCGGTCGCCGCCACCTCGGTGGCCCACAGGCCCCAGCCGTGCGCCTCGATCTGCGCCTCGATCTCGTCGATCAGGGCGTCGCTCTCCGCCCGGGTCAGCAGCTTCGGGAGGTGCTCCATCACCGTGGGGTCGGCGTTCAGCGCCGCGAACGGCTCGCGGTCCGCGTCTCGCCACCGGCGCAGCACGAGGCGCTCCGTGCGCAGCTCGGGGACCGCACGAGGCTCGACCACCCCCGCTGTCTACACCTCCCGCCGCACCTCCCCCAGCGTTCACGAACAGGGGGCACGGTTCGGGCTACTCCCAGCGGAACCAGCGGGCGGCGGCCACCGGCGCGGCGACGGCCCAGGCGGCCAGCACCGCCCACGCCCGGCCGGGCACGGCGAGGCCCTCGGTGACCGAGCCCCGCACCGCGTCGGCCAGCGCCGTGCTGGGCAGCGCCCTGCTCACCGCCTGCACCGCCCCGGGCAGCTCCTCCAGCGGGATCACCATCCCCGACAGCAGGAGCAGCACGAGGTACGCGCCGTTGGCCGCGGCCAGGACGACGAGCGCCTTCAGCGTGCCGGCCATGACGAGGCCGAGCCCGCCGCAGGCGACGGTGCCCAGCACCACCGCCAAGACGAAGCCGGCGTCGACGGCCGGCTCCCACCCGAAGGCCAGGGCCAGCAGCCACAGCACGAGGATCTGCACCGCCTCGACCACGAGGATCGACAGGACCTTGGCGGCGAGCAGGCGGGGTCGCCCGAGCGGGGTGGACCCGAGCCGCTTGAGCACCCCGTACTCCCGCTCGAAGCCGGTGGCGATGGCCAGGTTCACCAGCGAGGTGGACAGCACGGCCAGGGCCAGCACGCCGGGGGCGAGGAAGTCGATCGGCTCGCCGTCGATCGGGAGCACGTCCACGTTGGCGAAGAACGCCAGCAGCAGCACCGGGATGCCGAGCGTCAGGAGGAGCGACTCGCCGTTGCGGGCGAGGACGGCCAGCTCCAGCCGCAGCTGGGCGGCGAGCGCCCTCACGACCGCCCCCCTCGGCGCCGGCGTCGACCATCCGAGCCCGAGCCACCCGGGTCGGTGTCGGCGGCGTCGGCGTCGCTCACGAGGCGCAGGAACACGTCCTCGAGGCGCTGACGGCCGGCCCGCAGGTCGGCCAGCGGCAGGTCCTCGGCGGCCAGCCAGGCGGTGAGGGCGGCGACGAGCGCCGGCGTGCCGGCCGCGCCCACCACGTACTCGCCGGGGCGCTCCTCCCGCACCGGCGCGTCGAGGTGGGCGGCCAGGTCGGCCACCCGCAGCCCGGGCGGCGCCGCGAAGCGCACCTCGGGGGCGGCGCCGGCCCGCATCAGCTCGTCGGGCGTCCCGGCGGCCACCACGCGGCCCCGGTCGAGGATGACGACGTGGTCGGCCAGGCGCTCGGCCTCGTCGAGGTCGTGGGTGGTGAGCACCACGGTGACGCCGTCGTCGCGCAGCCCGGCCACCACCTCGCGGATGGCCAGCCGCCCCTGCGGGTCCACGCCGGAGGACGGCTCGTCGAGGAACGCCACCTGCGGGCGGCCCACGAGAGCCAGGGCCAGCGCCAGGCGGCGCTGCTCGCCACCGGAGAGCTGCCGCCAGGTCCGGCGCTCCTTGCCGGCCAGCCCCACCCGCTCGAGCAGGGGCCCGGTGGGCAGCGGCTGGGGGTACAGCGCCGCCGCGTGGCGCAGCGCCTCACCGGCCCGCACCCCCGGCCCCACCCCGCCGGACTGCAGCATCACGCCGATCCGCTCGGTGAGCGCCCGGTGGTCGGCCACCGGGTCGAGGCCGAGGACCCGCACCCGCCCGGCGGTGGGCCGCCGGTAGCCCTCGAGGGTCTCCACGGTGGTGGTCTTGCCGGCCCCGTTGGGGCCGAGCACGGCGGTGATCCGACCGGCCTCGGCCACGAAGGAGGCGCCGTCGACGGCGACGACGTCGCCGTAGCGCACGGTGAGCTCGTCGACCTCCACGGCAGCCACGGCGCCGACGCTACCGACGCGACCGGTCGGAGGCCGAGTCCCGACGTCCAGGTCGGCGGCCGCTCGGGAGGCCCCGCTACCGTCTCGGCCATGCTCGACCTGCGACGGATCCGCAACGAACCCGACGCGGTGCGCGCCGCGCTGGCCCGGCGGGGCGGCGACGCGGCCGACACCCTCGACCGGATCGTCGAGCTCGACGAGCGCCAGCGGGCCCTGGCCGCCCAGCGCGACGAGCTGCGGGCCAAGGTCAAGGCGCTGTCGAAGGAGGTCGGCCGGCTGCGGGGGCAGGGCGACGCCGGCGCCGCCGAGGCGAAGATGGCCGAGAGCCGGGCCCTCGGCGACGAGGAGCGGGCCGTCGCCGCCGAGGCCGCCGCCCTCGAGGCCGAGGTGCGCGACCTCCTCCTGCGCACCCCGAACACGCCGTCGGACGACTGCCCCGACGGTGCCGGGGAGGAGGACAACGTGGTCCTGCGGGTCGAGGGCTACGACGAGTCCGCCTACGGCGAGCACCAGCGGGTGCCGCACTGGGACATCGGCACCGAGCTCGGGATCCTCGACGCCGAGCGGGCGGCGAAGATCTCCGGGGCGATGTTCAACCTGTACCGGGGCTGGGGGGCCCGGCTGCTGCGGGCGATGATCCAGCTCAGCCTGGACCGCAACGCCGACGCCTACGAGGAGATCCGCCCGCCCACCATCGTGCGCACCGACACGATGGTGTCCACCGGGCACCTCCCGAAGTTCGCCGACGAGGCGTACCACATGGAGCGCGACGACCTCTGGGCCATCCCCACCGCCGAGGTGCCGCTCACGTCCCTGCACGCCGACGAGGTGCTCGACGAGGCCGACCTGCCCCTCCGCTACACCGCCTACACCTCGTGCTTCCGGCGCGAGGCCGGCGCCGCCGGGCGCGACACCCGCGGCCTGCTGCGGGCCCACGAGTTCGACAAGGTCGAGCTGCTGGCCGTCGCCAAGGACGCCCAGCAGGGCATCGCCTGCCAGGAGGACGTGCTGGCCCGCAGCGAGGCGCTCCTGCGCGAGCTGGGCCTGGCCTACCGGGTCGTCGACCTCTGCACCGGGGACCTCGGCGCCTCCGCGGCGCGCACCTGGGACCTCGAGGCCTACGCCCCCGGCTGCGACCTGTGGCTCGAGGTGTCGTCGGTGTCGTGGTTCTCGGACTACCAGGCCCGCCGGGCCCGGATCCGCTACCGGCGGGCCGACGGCAAGGGCACCGCGGTGTGCCACACCGTCAACGGCTCGGCCATGGGCTGGCCCCGCACCGTCGCCGCCTACCTCGAGACGCACCGCCAGCCCGACGGCACGATCGCCGTCGTCCCGGCCCTGCAGCCCTACCTGGGCGGGGTCACCAGCTTCGGCCGGCGCTGAGCGCCGCAGGGCACGGCGCGGCCGCCGGGACGAGGCTGTCCGGTTCGTCCGATTCGCGGCACGTGAAGATCTGGCGGCGACCACCTAACGTCGTTGCGCCACCACGTCTGCTGGCACCGCCCTCCCCCCACGCAGAGGAGCACCCGTGCAGAAGCTCTGGGCCGCCATGGCCGTCTCCTTCGGCAAGCGCGCCGCCCTCGTCGGCGTCGTCGTCTTCGTCGTCACCGCCGTGCTCGGCGTCGGCCTGACGAGGCTCGAGTTCGCCACCGGCCAGGACAGCTACCTGAACAAGGACCAGCAGGTCTACAAGGACAACGTCGAGTACCAGGACCTGTTCGGGGGACAGGCGATGGTCACCCTCTTCACGATGGAGGAGGGCAAGACGATCGTGGACCTCTTCACGCCGGCCAACCTGGCCGCGTGGGAGGCGATCGAGGAGGAGGTCCTCGCCCACGAGGGCGTGCTGTCGGTCGTCACGCCCCGCACCGCCCTCGAGTTCACCCAGCGGATGGTCACGATGACCCCCGAGGGCGAGCTCACCGACGACCCCACGGCCAGCGTGGCCGGCATGGCCCTCCTCGGGGCCCGCGAGCGCGACCCCGACGAGGCGTCGATGGCGATCCGCCTCGAGGACTCGCTCACCACCCTCGAGCGGCTCAACGAGGTGCCGCCGGAGGAGCGGGTCATGGACAACCCGGCCTGGATCGAGTTCCTCATCACCGACAACCGAGGCGAGATCCGCAAGGCGCTGCGGCCGTTCTTCCCCGACGAGCGCCACGCCCAGCTCGTCACCCGCCTCGTCGGCAACGCCGACATCGAGGGCGAGGGCGAGGCCAGCGTCGCCGTGATGGACGCGGTGGCCAAGCACGACTTCGAGAACGCCGAGGTCGTCACCACCGGGGCCTCGGTGCTGCTGAAGGATCTCAACGACTACCTGAAGGGCGGCTTCGTCACCCTTGGCGGCGTCGCGGCGGCGCTCATGCTGCTGATCCTGCTGCTCACGTTCAACGTGCGCTGGCGGCTGCTGCCGCTCGGGGTCGTGCTCCTCGGCATCGTCTGGGCGTTCGGCCTGGCCGGGTACCTCGGCATCCCGCTGTCGGTGGTCACGATCTCGGGCCTGCCGATCCTGCTCGGCATCGGCATCGACTTCGCCGTGCAGATGCACAGCCGGGTGGAGGAGGAGGTCCAGCTGGACCGGGCCGCCCACCCGATCCAGGAGACCACCACCAACCTGGTCCCGCCGCTCATCATCGCCACGCTGGCCGCGGCCGTGTCGTTCCTGGTGCTGCTCCTGGCCGAGGTGCCGATGATCCGGGCCTTCGGGGTGCTCCTCGCCATCGGCATCGTGGTGGTGCTGGTGGCCGACGTGGTGCTGCCCACCGCCGTGCTCGGCGCCCGGGAGTACCGCAAGCCCACCCCCAGCCGCGACTACACCACCGACGCGGTGGGCCGCGCCGTGGTGAAGCTCGGGTCCGCCCCGAAGAAGGCGGTGCCGGTCCTCGCGCTGGCGTCGCTCGCCGTGTTCATCGGCGGCGCGATCGTCGACCCCAAGCTGCAGCTGCAGACCGACCCGGAGGAGTGGGTCGACCAGGACAGCCAGGTCGTCAAGGACATCGACACGCTGAAGCGCGAGGTCCAGTCGTCGGCCGAGCTCGGCATCTTCATCGAGACCGACGAGCCCTTCAGCGACGAGGCTGTCGAGTTCATCCACGACTTCGCCACCCAGGCGCTCGAGGAGCACGACCTGCTCCTCACCGCCTCGAGCATCGTCACGACGGTCAGCTTCCTGATCGAGATCCCCGGCACCACCGTGCTGCCCCCGACCGGCCAGGACGTGGCCAACGCCTACGCGCTGGCCCCGGACGGCATCAAGGCGTCGGTCGCCGCTGACGGCGGTCGGGCGCTGAACCTGATCTTCCGCACCGGGGCCGGTCCGCTCGAGGACCGGGCCGTGGTGGTCAACGCCATCCGGGACTCCATCGACCCGCCGGCCGGCGTCACCGCCACCCCCTCCGGCCTCGCCGTGGTGGGCGTCGGCCTGCTCGAGAACCTGAGCGCCAACCGCAGCCAGCTCACCTACATCGCCCTCGGCGCCGTGTTCGCGTTCCTCCTGCTGCGGCTGCGCAGCCCGATCCGGGCGCTGCTGTGCATGGTCCCGGTGCTCATGGGCGTGGGCGCCACCTCGCTCGTGGCCTACGCCGCCGGGTTCAAGCTCAGCCCGCTCACCGCCATCGGCGGCCCGCTCGTGATCGCGGCGTGCACGGAGTTCACCTCGCTCATCCTCACCCGGCACCTGGAGGAGCGCCGCCGCGGCCTCAGCCCGCAGGACGCGTCCGACATGGCGGCCGCCCGCACCGGGCGGGCCTTCGCCACGTCGGCGCTCACCACGATCGCCGGCGTCGGGGTGCTCGTCGTGTCGCCGCTGCCCCTGCTGCGGGACTTCGGCCTCATCACCGCCACCAACGTGGCCGTGGCCCTCCTGTCGGCGCTGATCGTGCTGCCGCCGATCATGGTGTGGGCCGACCGTCGGGGCTGGGTGCACGACGACCGATGGGGTCCGGGCGCGGGCGATCCGGTGCCGGCCGGCGCCGCCGTCGATCCCGCCGCCCCGCACGGGATCCGCACCGAGGAGGCCTGAGCCGGCCGGGGATCGGGATCGGCCGGATCGGGAAGGGGCGAGGCGTCCCGCCCCGCGGCGCAACCGGCGCCCGATCTCCCTACGGTGAACAGATGGCCGACGACACGTCGATCTCGGTGGTGCTCGCCGACGACGACCAGCGCTTCCGGAGCCTCGTGCGCAGCGTGCTCGAGGAGGACGGCTACCGGGTCGTCGCCGACATCGGCGAGGCCGACGAGGTGGGCCCGGCCGTCGACGCCGCCCGACCCGACGTCGTCGTGCTCGACCTCATCATGGGCGGCGCCGACAGCATCGAGACCCTGCGCGACCTGCGGGAGCGCCACCCGCGGCTGCCGGTCCTCGTGATCTCGAGCCTGTTCGACCCCCTCGTCGAGCAGCAGGTGGTGGAGCTCGGCGCTCGCTACCTCGAGAAGGTGGAGGGCATCGAGGCACTCGAGCAGGCCATCGACGCCGTCGTCTCCGTCGACCGCCCCGCCTGACCGCAGCGGCCGAGCCGGATCGGGTCAGCGACGGGACTCGGAGCGGGTGGCGAAGGTGACGGTGAGGACGGCGGCGAGGGCCAGCGCCAGGAGCAGGCCGACGCGGGTGGGGCCGACGTCGGACACCCAGCGGGCGATCGAGTCCGACCAGCCGGTCACCGTGTCGACCGCGCTCGAGTCGGCGCCCCGCCCGTCCCGGAGGCGCACCTCGTACCAGCCGTAGTGGGCGAGGTACCCGCCGGCCACGATCAACAGCAGCCCGGAGACCCGGGTGACGTGGGGCAGGGCCCGCCGCAGCCACCGCACGAGGCCCTGGCGGGCCATGCCCAGGCTGACCGTCAGCACGAGCAGCACGAGGGTCATGCCGAGGGCGTACGCGAAGAACACGGCCAGGCTGGAGGCCAGGTTCTCGCGCCGGAACGTCCCGGCCACCGCGCTCGTGAAGACCGGCAGCGCGCAGGAGATCGACGCGACGGCGTAGCTGATGCCGAACACGAACATCGACGCCCCCGTGCGCTCCCGGCCGCCCCGCTCGAGCTTGGGGAGCGGGATCACCGGCTCGAAGCCCCGCAGCATGGCGAGGCCGAGGACGACGAGCCCGGCGCCGATCACCATCGTCGCCCACGGCGTCCACCGGTCGATCGACGCCGACAGGTGGTAGATCGCCAGCCCGGCCAGGCTGAACACGACGAGGAACCCGCCCGACACCGACAGGCCGACCCCGAGGGAGCGGCCGACGGTGGCCCGCACGTCCTGGCGCCCGCTGTCCTGGCCGAGGAAGTAGCCGAGGTAGGCGGGGAGCATGGCGAACCCGCACGGGTTCACGGTGGCGAGCATCCCCGCCCCGAAGGCGATGGCGAGGGGAGCGTCGATCACCGGTGCGCCGCCTCGCTAGGGCGTCACGCCGAGGGCGTCGTCGATGAGCTCGAGGATCTCGTCCTCGGTGAGCTCGCCGGCGTGGCTGGCCACGATCTCGCCGTCGGCGTCGAGCAGCACGGTGGTGGGCAGCACGATCCCGCCCAGCGAGGTGATCACTGAGGAGTCGGGGTCCTGGGCCACCTGGTAGGTGACGCCGGTGCGCTCGACGAGGTCCAGTGCGGCCTCGGGCCGGTCCTGCATGGCGAGCCCGAGGAAGTGCACCCGGTCGCCCACCGCCTGGTGCGCGGACTCGAGGGCCGGCATCTCCTTGATGCACGGCGTGCAGTACGACGCGAAGAAGTTCACCAGCACCGGCTGGCCCCGCAGCGAGGCGAGGGGGACGATCTCGTCGTCGAAGGTCGTGAAGGCGACCTCGTCGGGGTCGAGCGCGTCCTCGGGGTCGAGGGCGAGCGTGCCGGTGGTGGCGTCGCCGGCGGTGGCGGCGTCGCCGTCGTCGTCGCTCAGCAGGACGTAGGTGGCGACGGCCGCGATCAGGGCCAGCACGGTGGCCAGGACGTAGGTCCGCAGGGGGAGGCGGGGGAGCGCCGGCACGCTGATGACCGTACCCCCGGGGGTGGTCCGATCCACAGTCAGCGCCGGTGACGTGCGACGCATCAGCGCGGCGCCGCTGGACCGGCCGTTGGACCGCGGGCAGGCCGGGGCTCGGTCGTCGTCCGGCGCCGCGCGTCGGGGGGATCGCGCGGCGCGGACGGCCGTCACCCCGGCCCGCCGGCGTGCCCTCGGCGGGCACGGTGCGGTGGCCTCGGCCCGGGGCGGCGAGGGCCGCCCCGGGCGTGATCTCGTGCGCCCTAGGCCGTGCTCTTGTAGACGACCCGGGACCGCAGGTGGACCGGCACCGGGACCTCCGGCAGCTGGTCCTCGGGCCGGGGCACCTTGGGGGGTCGACCCCGGCGCCGCTTGCGCTCGAGCACCTTGCCGTTGAGGAGCAGCTGTCCGCCCCACACGCCCCAGGGCTCGCGCCGCTCGAGCGCGCCCTCGAGGCACTCCGCGACCACCGGGCAGCGGGCGCAGATCTCCTTGGCCTTCGCGATGTCCTGCAGCTCGTCGCTGAAGAACAGGCCGGTCATCGTCCCGGCCAGGTCGTTGCAGCGGGCCTGGCTCCACCAGTCCCGATCCTCGGCGGGCATCAGCCCGCCGGATAGCTCTCCATCGTGGTCGTAGCGCTCGGGCAACATCGCCCTGCCCCCTGTCTTCGGTGTCTCTCGGTTCGTCGTTGCGTCGTTGGACGGCGTCGGTGCTGGTCGGTCATCGCTCCGGGTGGCTGCGGCGTGAGGTGGGGAGCGGAAAAGGCGAGAGGCCGCCGGGTGGTCCCGGCGGCCTCTCGGAGATCCTGCGCTTCGCTGGCGGGGTGCCTAGGGCGAGCGCTCCGGGAGGAGCCGGGACGGGCGGTTCTTGCGGTCGAGCACCATGACGGTGACCGGCTTCGCGAACACGCCCTCGATCCAGGTGGTCAGCTGGTGGACAGCAGACGCAGATCCGGACACGGCCGGCGCGGCCACGGAGGAGCCGTGGGCGCAGGCGGCGGCGTGGTGACCCGGTGCGGCGACGCGGAGGCGCGCGGCACCGGCGACGGCCTGCTGGCCTGCCATGGTGAGCGTCGTCTCCATCGTCGGGTGGCTCCTCGGTGGGTCGTCGGACCTCGAGCCGGCGGCTCGAGCCCTGGCATCGCACCACGACCCCGGGGGGATCGTCAACAGGATTTGCGGCGATCCCCGCGCGGTTACGTTGCCGGCATGGCCGAAGCCCCCGTTCCGTCCCCCAGCGCCCTCGTCCCCCGGCCCCGCGCCGGGCGGGTGTTCGAGGCCGCCCGGCGGGTGCGGCTGGCCGACGTCAGCCCCGCCGGTCGCCTCCGCCTCGACGCCGCCACCCGGTACCTCCAGGACGTGTCGGCCGACGACACCGCCGACGCGGCGCTGGCCGACGCCGAGGCGTGGGTGGTGCGCCGCACCGTCATCGAGGTGCGCGCCTTCCCGCGCTACCAGGAGCCCCTGACCCTCGCCACCTGGTGCTCCGGGATCGGGAGCCACTACGCCGAGCGGCGCATCTCGATCGCCGGGGCGCGCGGCGGCGCCATCGAGGCGGCCACCACCTGGGTGCACGTCGACGTGGGCTCGGGGCGGCCCCGCCGCGTGCCAGAGAGCTTCCACGACTGCTACGGGGAGGCGGCCGGGGGTCGGCGGATCAAGGCCCGCCTCGTCCTCCCCGACCCGCCCGACGGCGGCGACGTGACGGCCGCCCCGTGGCCGTTGCGGTTCACCGACTTCGACGTGCTCGACCACGTCAACAACGCCGCCTACTGGGAGGCCGTGGAGGAGACCCTGGCCCACCACCGCGACCTGCGAGCGCCGCTGCGGGCCGAGCTGGAGCACCGCAGGGCCGTGGAGCGGGGCGACGTGGTGGAGCGCTGGAGCCGTCGCCACGGCGACGGGCTCGACGTCTGGCTCGTCGTCGACGCCGCGGTGGCGGCGGCCGCCCGCGTCACCCCGATCGGCTGATCGCCGACGGCCGCTCAGGTGAGCCGGTAGCGGAGGGCGCCGCGCTCCCTGCGGGCCTCGACCTCGCCGGCGAGCCGGAGGTGCTCGAGGTGGGCGTACGTCTCGCTCTCGGCCATCTGCCCCCACGATCGGCGGCGGAACAGGCGGCGGGACAGCTCCTCCACGGTGGCGGTGCCCAGCTCGGCGGTGTGGTCGCGCAGCTGCTGGAGGCGCTCCTCGTGGTGGTCGCGGATGCTGGCCGCTCGCCCGGCCAGGTCGGTGAAGGGGTGGCCGTGGGCGGGCAGCACCTGGCGCACCCCCTCGAGGGCGGCCACCTTGTCGAGGGAGCGGAAGAACTCGCTGAGCGGGTCGGCGCCGGCGGCCAGGCCGCTGATGTGCGGCGTGATGGTGGGCAGGACGTGGTCCCCGGAGAGCACGACGCCCTCCGCCGGGTCGAAGAGGCAGAGGTGGTCCTCGGTGTGGCCAGGGGTGTGGAGCGACACCCACTCCCGGCCGGCGAGCGCGATGATCTCGGCGTCGTCCACCCGCCGGGTGGGGCGGGGGGTGCGGACGAAGCGGCGCATGAGCGTGCCGGCCACCCGGTATCGCCACCGGTGCGACCGGGGCGGCCCGGCCACCGCGTCGTCCCGCCACGGGGCGGGGCGGCCCCAGGGCTCGGCGCCGCCGACCGGCTCGCCGTCCTCGTCGACCTCGGTGTCGTCCTCGCTCGGGTCGAACCAGGTGCGGAACCGGCGGTGCCCGATGACCTCGGCCCCGTAGCGGTCGCGCAGGATGCCCGCCCCGCCGAAGTGGTCGGGGTGGGAGTGGGTGACGATCACCGTGTGCACGTGGCGGGGCTTGTACCCGGCCCGCTTGAGGCGGTCCACGAGCGCCCGCCACGACCCGGGTCCGGGCAGGCCCGGGTCGACCACCGCCACCCCCTTCGAGTCCTCGAGCAGGTAGCAGTTGACGTGACCGAGGCCGGGCAGCTGGATCGGCAGCTGGGTGCGCAGCACGTTGGGCGCCACCTCGGTCACCTCGGTGGTGGCGGGCTCCTTCTCCTGGCGCGTCGGTCGCTCGGCGGTCCCCTCCATGGCGCCGACGAACCTACCTTGACCGCTCGGTCAAGCAGAATCGTGGGCGGGGGGCGCGGCGGGGGGCTCGTGGGGGAGGGCCTGGCCGATCGGACGGAACACGTGGTCCCGGTACCAGCGCAGCTCCTCGATGGACTCCCGGATGTCGTCGAGCGCCCGGTGGGC
>DATGRC010000110.1:0-4596 GCA_035303865.1 Acidimicrobiales bacterium | reverse complement strand
CGGCGGGTGCGGAACACCGCGACCTCTTCGTCGATGCCGGCACAGATCCTCGACACCGTCGACTTCGACACTCCGGACTCGCACCCGAGCGCCCGGACCAAGTCGTCGACCTTCCGGGTGCTCGTGCCGGTGGTGTAGGCGTCATGATCACGCCCCACAGAGCCTTATCGACCCGCCGGCGGGGCTCGAGCAGGGACGGGAAGAACGACCCGACCCGGACCTTCGGGATCCGCAGCTCGACGTCGCCGGCCGGAGTGGACAGCAGCCGGGACCGGGACCCGTTGCGCTGGTTCGACCGGGCATCGGTTCGTTCGTGCGGGGCGGCGCCGATCACCGCGGTCAGCTCGGCGTCGATCAGCTCCTGCATGCCCGCCTCGAGCAGCCGGCGGAACAGCTCCTTGCTGTCGCCGTCGCCCAGTC
This sequence comes from Acidimicrobiales bacterium, assembly GCA_035303865.1. Classification (GTDB taxonomy): domain Bacteria; phylum Actinomycetota; class Acidimicrobiia; order Acidimicrobiales; family VFJN01; genus VFJN01. The sequence goes on along the minus strand of DATGRC010000110.1, from coordinate 4,176 downwards.
GCGCGAGCAGGTCAGCAACTCGGGCATCATCGTCATGGGTCATCGCGTGGGTTCCTTCCAGTGAGTGCTTTCGCAGGTCTCACCAAGGATCACGCGATGGCCCACCCATCACGGGGACCGTCTCGCTACTTCCACCACCTCACGGGACGCCAACTTGCCGCCGGCGAGGTCGGGTAGGCGCGGGGGGACCCCTCCGCGCCGCGCGGCGCGACCGAGCGAGGGCGACACGACAAGGAGCCCACGATGGGTGCGTTCGAAGAGCTGAAGGGCAAGGCCAAGGAGGCCATCGGCAACCTGACCGACGATCCCGGCCTCAAGGCCGAGGGCGAGGCCCAGCGCGAGAAGGGCGAGGCCGAGCGAGAGGCCGCCCAGGAGCGAGCCAAGGCCAAGGCCCACGAGGTCGAGGCCGACGCCAAGGAGGCCGAGCAGGAGCTGGCCGAGCGGGCCAAGTAGCGCGAGCCCCCGCCAGCCACGCCATGCCCCGCCCCCGGCGCTGACCCGGGGGCGAGGCGCGCCCGGGCCCCGGCGCCGATCGGACCCGCCCGGCCCCGGGCACTAGAACAGGCCCCGCACGCACCACATCACCGAGCCCGAGGGGGTCCGCGATGCCGCCCAACCCGCTGAACACCGACGACTTCGGGGGCGCGCTGTACGACCTGTCGATGTCCGAGGAGGCCCGGCCGCTGCTCGAGCGGGTCAAGGCCTTCTGCGTCGAGGTCGTGCAGCCGATGTCGGAGGAGTTCTTCCGCCTCGGGGAGGGGCGAGCGGACCGGTTCAGCTTCGCCCCGGGGCAGCTCGAGCTGCTCGACGGCGCCAAGGCGAAGGCCAAGGAGCAGGGGCTGTGGAACTTCTTCCTGCCCAACGCCGAGACCGGCCAGGGCCTGTCCAACCTCGACTACGCGTACATCGCGCAGGAGCTCGGCAAGTACCCGCTGGCCTCCGAGTGCCTCAACTGCTCGGCCCCCGACACCGGCAACATGGAGGTGCTCGAGCGGGTCGGCACCCCCGAGCAGAAGAAGCAGTGGCTCGAGCCGCTCCTCAACGGGGAGATCCGCTCGGCGTTCGCGATGACCGAGCCCGACCTCGCCTCCTCCGACGCCCGCAACATCGCCTGCTCGGCCGTGCGCGACGGCGACGAGTGGGTGATCAACGGCGAGAAGTTCTACATCTCCGGCGCCGGCGACCCCCGCTGCAAGATCATGATCGTGATGGTGCGGACCAACCCGGATGCCGCACCCCACCTGCAGCAGTCGCAGATCCTCGTGCCGATCGACACCCCCGGCGTCGAGATCGTCGGCCCGATGCACGTGTTCGGCCACGACGACGCCCCGCACGGCCACATGCACATCCGCTTCAACGACGTGCGGGTCCCGGCCGAGAACATCCTCCTCGGCGAGGGACGGGGCTTCGAGATCAGCCAGCTGCGCCTGGGCCCCGGCCGCATCCACCACTGCATGCGGGCGATCGGCGCCGCCGAGAAGGCGCTCGAGCTCATGGTCACCCGAGGGCTGTCACGCGAGGCGTTCGGCCGCAAGCTGATCCAGCTCGGCAAGAACGTGGAGCTCGTGTCGCGGGCCCGCATCGACATCGAGGCGATGCGCCTCATGGTGCTGCGGGCGGCCAAGGCCATGGATGTGATGGGCAACGCCGACGCCCGGGTGTGGGTGAGCGCCGTGAAGGCGATGGTCCCCGAGCGGGTGTGCCGGATCATCGACGAGGCGATCCAGCTGCACGGCGCCACCGGCGTGTCGCAGTGGACGCCGCTGGCCGACATGTACGTCCAGCAGCGCACGATCCGCATCGCCGACGGGCCCGACGAGGTCCACCACATGGTGGTGGGCCGGGCCGAGATCGCCCGCTACCAGCCGCCGGCCGACGACGTCGTCACCGCCGCCGACGTCCCCCGCCGGTAGCGCACCGCCGCCCGGACGCGACGAGGCCCCCGCCACGGCGGGGGCCTCACGCGATGGGACGTCGGATCAGTCGACGATCTCGAGGAAGATGCACTCGCCCGGGCATTCCTCCGCGGCCTCGATGGCGGCGTCGGAGTGGGACCGGGGCACGTTGGCCACGCCGTCGGCCATCTTGTAGACGGGGTCGCCGCCGGCACCGTTGTAGATGTCCGGCCAGTCGACCTCCTTGACGTAGGCCAGGCCGTCCTCGTGCAGGCCGAAGATGCCGGGCTGGATCTCCACGCAGATCCCGTCACCAGTGCACAGGTCCTGGTCGATCCACACCTTCAGCTGGCTCATCGCTCGTCCTCGTCGTCGGGGGTACGGGGCTGGCCAGCCTCGCAGGCGCCGACCGGCTCAGGCCACCCGGGCCGGGGCCGGCGCCTCGACGCGCAGGATCCGGCGGATCTCGCTCGTGCGGAAGCTGGCCACCCGGGTGGCCCACGAGTCGATCGTCGACCGGCCGTCGCGGCACCGGTAGAACGTGGTCATCGCCCCGTCGGGGGCGTACGCGTCGGCGCCCTCGACGACGACGGTGCCGTCGCTAACGGTCACTTCGTAGCGCACTCGCTCAGCCATGGGGCGACCGTACGACTGCCGCCCTGTGCGGAGGAAGAGGGACAACCCTCGGGATCTCCGGTGGAGGACCTGGGGACGGGCTGTGGTCAGCCGGCGCCGGTGGCCCAGCCGTCGCGGGTGCGGGGCATCCCGCTGGTCCCCGACGGGTCGGGCACCACGCCGAGGACCTGGTGCACGGCGATGCCGCCGTCCTCGAAGCCCACGGCGGAGCCGGCCATGTACAGCCGCCACACCCGGGCCCGGCCCTCCCCGACGAGCTCGACGGCACGGTCCCAGCCCGCCTCGAGGTTGGCCACCCAGTGGCGCAGCGTCTGGGCGTAGTGCTCCCGCAGCGACTCGACGTCGCGCACCTCGAAGCCGGCCTCCTCCATCGCGGCGACGGTGTCGGCCACGTCGAGGAGCTCCCCGTCGGGGAACACGTACCGGTAGGTGAACGACCGGCGCGGCAGCCGCGAGCCCTTCACGCTGCTGATCGCGTGGTTGAGCAGCCGGCCGTGGGGCCCGAGCAGGGAGCGCAGCACCCCGAAGTACTCGGCCGTCTTGGCCTTGCCCACGTGCTCGAACATGCCGATCGACGAGATGGCGTCGAAGCGCTCGCCGCCCAGGTCGCGGTAGTCCTGGAGGCGGATCTCGACGCGGTCCTCGAGCCCGGCCTCGGCCACCCGCCGGCGGGCGTAGTCGGCCTGCTCCCGGCTGATCGTGACGCCGACCACCCGGGCGCCGTGGTGGCGAGCGGCGTGCATCGCCATCGACCCCCAGCCGCACCCCACGTCGAGGAGCCGCTGGCCGGGGCGCTCGTGCAGGCCGAGCTTGCGGCAGATCAGCTCGTGCTTGTCGGCCTGGGCGTCCTCGAGCGACGTGCCCGGGGTGGCGAAGCGGGCGCACGAGTAGGTCATCGCCGGGCCGAGGACAATCTCGTAGAAGTCGTTGCCCACGTCGTAGTGGTGGCTGATCGCCTCGGCGTCGCGGGCCTTGGAGTGGCGCCAGCCCCGGGGGCGGGCCTCCTCAGGGGGCGGGGGCAGCGGCGGGCCGACGGCGTCGAGCTCCTTGGCCGCCTTCGCCACCTCCGCCGCCATCTTCGCCAGCTCGGCCGGCCCAGCGTGGCGCACGGGTGCGTCGCGCAGCACCTCGAGGATCGCCAGGATGTCGCCGTCGACGTCGAGGTCGCCCGCCACGTAGGCCCGTCCGAGGCCGAGCTCTCCCGGCGCCCACAGCATCCGGCGCAGCGCGTCGCGGCGGTTGACGCGGATCGTGCCGATCGGGTCGCCGGCGCCGAAGGCGCTGCCGTCCCACAGCTCGACCCGCACCGCTGGGTCGGGGCCGAGCATGGCGACGAGCAGCGGGCGCAGCACGTGGGCGGCGGTGCCCGGCTCGGGCTCGGTGCGGACCGAGATGCCGGTGTCCTCCGGTGCGGACCGGCGACCGACGTCTGTCGTGACGGTCATGGTTCCCCCTTCGCGGCGGGTGGGCTTCCCGCCACCTCGTCCAACGGGTCGAACGCACCGAAAAGGCTAGCGATCCGGTCCCGTCCCTGCTCGGGGGATCCGCCGGGGTGAGCGCCTCGGGCGGTCAGCGGGGGAGGAGCCGGGCCAGCGCCGCGGCCCGCCGGCTGGCCTCGTCGACGTCGACGCCGCCGAGCGCGAGG
>DATGRC010000109.1:0-2140 GCA_035303865.1 Acidimicrobiales bacterium | reverse complement strand
CGCCCATGCCCCGACTCAGCACCCTCAGCCGGTCGATCGCCGGCCAGGTGGCGGTGGTGACCGGCGCGGCCAGCGGGATGGGCCGCGCCACCGCCCACCTGTTCGCCGACGAGGGCGCGGCCGTGGCCGTGCTCGACCGCGACGGGGACGGGGCCGCCGCGGTGGCCGACGAGATCGGCGCCGTCGGGGGCCGGGCCCTGCCCGTCGCCGTCGACCTCGCCGACGGGCCCGCCACCGACGCCGCGCTGGCCCAGGTCCGCGCCTCCCTGGGGCCGGTCGACATCCTCGTGAACAACGCCGGGATCAGCCTGCCGGCTCCGATCGACGGCGACGGGTACGAGGAGGCGTGGGCGGCCACGGTGGCGGTCAACCTCACGGCGTACACCCGGACGATCCGGGCCTGCCTGAGCGACCTGCGCCGCGAGGGGCGAGGGCGGATCGTCAACGTGGCCTCCACCGAGGGCCTCGGCGCCACCGCCCACCTGTCGCCCTACACAGCCACCAAGCACGGCGTCGTCGGCCTCACCCGGTCCCTGGCCGTGGAGCTCGGGCCCAGCGGGGTCACGGTCAACTGCGTCTGCCCGGGGCCGATCCGCACCGGCATGACCGCGGCCATCCCCGACGAGGCGAAGGAGCGCTTCGCCCGCCGGCGGGTGCCGATGCGCCGCTACGGCGACCCCGAGGAGGTCGCCCACATCACCCTGTCCCTCGTCCTGCCCGCGGCGTCGTACCTCACCGGGGCGATCGTCCCCGTCGACGGCGGGCTCCTCGTCCAGAACACATGACCGTCCGCATCGGGTTCCTCGGCGCCGGCTTTATCGCCACCTACCACGGCAAGAGCCTTCGCGGCTCGGGCGCCGACCACGTCATCGCCGCCGTCCACGATCCCGACCGGTCCAAGGCCGAGGCGTTCGCCGAGGCGTCCGGGGCCACGGTGGTCGACGGGGAGGACGCCCTCCTCGACGCCGTCGACGCCGTCTACGTCTGCACGTGGACGAGCGAGCACCCCCGCCTCGTCCTCGCCGCCGCCGAGCGGGGCCTGCCCGTCTTCTGCGAGAAGCCCCTCGCCACCAGCGTGGAGGCGGCCCGGACCATGGCCGAGGCCGTGGCCCGCACCGGCGTGATCAATCAGGTGGGGCTCGTCCTGCGGTCCAGCCCCGCCTTCCTGGAGCTCCAGCACCAGCTGGCCGACCCCCGCAACGGCCGGGTGCAGGCCGTCGTGCTGCGCGACGACCAGTTCCTGCCGGTGCAGGGCCAGTACGCGTCGACGTGGCGGGCCGACGTGAGCCGGGCCGGGGCCGGCACGATGCTCGAGCACTCGATCCACGACGTCGACGTCCTCGAGTGGCTCCTCGGCCCGATCACCTCGGTGAGCGCCCGCTCCGCTACGTTCCACGGCAACCCCGGCATCGAGGACACCGTGGTGGCGCTCCTGTCGTTCGGGTCCGGCGCCCAGGGCTCGTTGACGAGCGTGTGGCACCAGCTGCTCGAGCGCCCGTCGCTGCGCCGCCTCGAGATCATCTGCGAGCACGCCTTCCTCACGATGGAGCACGACCTCGCCGGTCCGGTCACCTGGACCCGTCAGGACGGCGACGCCGGGTCCCTCGAGGGCATGGCCCTCATCGAGGCCGTCACCGAACGCCACGGCGGCGTCTACCCGAACCAGGACCGCGGCTTCGTCGAGGCGGTGGCCCGCGGCGTGCCCGGACCCCACCCGGACCTGCGGGTGGCGGTGCGGGCCCACGAGGTGGTCGACGCCGTCTACCGGTCGGCGGCGGCCGACGGGGCGCCGGTGCCGGTCGGCCCCGGCGCGACCGTCCCGTAGCGCCCGGCGGGCCGACCTAGAGCTGCGGGCGACCGTCGGCCGGGCGCAGCCCGAGCCGCCGAGTGAGGCGGTCGGCGCCCGGGTCGACGCCGGGCAGCGGCACCTGCATGGCGAAGCCAAGCTCGGCCGCCCGCTCCACCACGAGCGCCTCCACCTCGTCCCAGGACCGGGCCCGGGGGCCGTCGACGTCGCGGTTGTAGGGGGCGTCGAACACGATCACGTGGTTGCCGGCCTCCCGCAGCGCGATCACGTTGTGCGAGGCGTCGTCCACGTAGCACTGGGCTTCGACCTGGGGCTTGGCCCCGAGGAAGCAGA
>DATGRC010000108.1:0-5306 GCA_035303865.1 Acidimicrobiales bacterium | reverse complement strand
CGACCTCCCGGCCCGCCGGCACGACGCTGACGACGCCCTCGGGGATGCCGGCCTCCTCGAGGATCTCGGCCATCACGAAGGCGTCGAGGGGTGTCTCGGGCGCGGGCTTGATGACGATCGTGGAGCCCGACAGCAGCGCCGGGGCGAGCTTGGACATCGTCACGAACTGCGGGACGTTCCAGGGGACGATCGCCCCCACGACGCCGACGCCCTCGCTGCGGACCACGACCGGCGAGCCGAGCACCCCGGAGCGCTCCTCCTCCCAGGGATGGTCCTTGGCCACCTGGATGAAGGTGTTGAGCATCATCCACGGCGCCGGGGTCTGGGCCAGCTGGGAGAACGAGATGGGGGAGCCCATCTCGGTGGTGATCACCTCGGCGAGGTCCATCATCCGGGCCGCGTAGGCGTCGCTGAAGCGCTGCACGGCGGCGATGCGCTCCTCGGGCGACATCCGGGGCCACTCGCCCTCGTCGAAGGCGCGCCGAGCGGCGGCCACCGCCCGGTCGATGTCCGCCGTGGTGCCCTCCGGCACCCGGCCCACGACCTCCTCGGTGTGGGGCGAGATCACCTCGATGACGTCGCTGCCCGCCGGGTCGACCCATCGGCCGCCGATGAAGAGCTTGTCGTGGACCTGCATGCTGGCCTCCTGCTGGTTCAGGCCTCGACCGGGAGCTCGCCTCGGGCGACGCGGCCGGCCCAGGGGTAGTCGGGCTTCCCGCTGGGGGAGCGCTGGATCTGTGGGACGAGGGTGAGCCGCCGGGGCACCTTGTACCCGGCGACGTGCGCTCGGCAGTGGGCGTCGAGCTCCGCCAGCGTAGGTCTCCGACCCGGTCTCGGCTCGACGACCGCAGCCACCGTCTGGCCCCAGCGCTCGTCGGGCACGCCCACGACGATGGCGTCGAACACGTCGGGGTGGGCCTTGAGGGCGGCCTCGACCTCCTCGGGGAAGATCTTCTCGCCCCCGGAGTTGATGCACTGCGACCCGCGCCCCAGCAGCGTAATCGTGCCGTCCTCCTCGAGGATCGCCATGTCGCCGGCCAGGGCGTAGCGGTGCCCGTCGGGCCCGACCACGAAGGTGGCGGCCGAGCGCTCGGGGTCCTTGTAGTACGCGGTGGGGACGTTGCCCCGACGGGCCAGGCGCCCCGGGACCCCGGTGCCCGGCGGCATCTCCCGCAGGTGCTCGTCGAGCACGACCGCGTCGCGCGCCGCCTGTACGGTGGGGCCCCCGCCCCGGTTGGCGGTGTCCCCCTTGCCGGCCACCCGCATGCCGTTGGCGCCGGTCTCGGAGGAGCCGATGGCGTCGACGATCATCAGACCCGGGAACAGCTCGAGGTACCGGTCCTTCACGGTGGGGGAGAAGATCGCCGCCGTGGACGCCAGCACGAACATCGACGAGAGGTCGAGCGCGCCGGGTCCCCCCATCTCCTCGAGCGCCTCGATCATCGGGCGGGCCATGGCGTCGCCGGTGATCGACACGTTGTTGATCCGCTCCCGCTCGATGACCCGCCACACCTCGTGGGGGTCGAACCGCCGCAGCATCACGACGAGGTTCCCCTCGAACGCGAAGCGCAGGAAGCCCCACTGGGCGGCGCCGTGCATGAGCGGCGGGAGGTTGAGCGAGCGCAGCGGCGCGTCGGTGCGGCGCGCCTTCTCCGCCAGGGTCCACTCGTCGGCCACCGGCTCGTTCGTGTAGGCGTCGATGCCCCCGCCGAGGGCGAAGAACACGTCCTCGTGGCGCCACACGACGCCCTTGGGCATCCCGGTGGTGCCCCCGGTGTAGAGGACGTAGCGGTCGTCGGCGGAGCGGGGCTCGAAGTCGCGCTCGGGGCTCCCCGCCGCCATCGCCTCCTCGAAGGCCACCGACCCGAGCGCCGGGTCCACCTCCGTGTCGGACCCGTCCTCGACGTGGATCAGGTGGCGCAGCAGCGGCAGCGAGTCGCGCACGTTGGCCAGGCGCGGCGCGAACGACCGGTCGTACACCACCGCCGCCAGGTCGGCGTTGTCGAAGAGGTACCGCAGCTCGTCCTCGACGTAGCGGTAGTTCACGTTGATGGGGACGGCCCGCACCTTGTACGCGGCCAGCGCCGCCTCGATCCACTCGACGCTGTTGAAGCCGTAGACGCCGATGTGGTCGCCCGGGCCGATTCCGTGGGCGAGCAGGTGGTGCGCGAGGCGGTTGGCCCGCTCCTCGAGCTGGCGGTAGGTGCGCCGCTCGTCGCCCACGACGAGGACCTCGCGATCGGCCACCGCGTCGACGGTGTGCTCGAACAGGTCGGCGATGTTGAACGCCATCCCGGCAGGATAGGCGCGGATCTGACGGTGCGTCAGGAACCTCCGTCAGCCGCTGGCGGAGGGGCGGGCCGCGCGTCGACGGCGGCCGACAGCTCGTCGAGGCTCGCCTCGACGTGGCCGACGAGGTCCCACACGTCCGGCACCAGCTCGCGGCAGGCCACGAAGCCGACGTCGAGGTGGTCGAGGTACGACATCAGCGTGATGTTGAGGCCCGCTCCCTCCATGATCGGCCCCATCGGCAGGGCCCCGACGAGGCGGGCCCCGTTGAAGTAGAGCGGGAACGGCGGGCCGGGCACGTTGGACACGACGACGTTGTGGATCGGGCGGTGGCCCGAGGCCAGGCCGAGGCTGGAGTAGAGGCGGGCGGCGAGCGCGAAGGTGGCGGGGGCGGCGTGCTCGGCCCAGTCCTGCAGGAACGTGGCGCCGATCGCCCGGTGGTCCTCCTTGGCGCCGCGCGTGCTGCGGGCGATCGTGCGCAGCCGCTCGAGCGGATCCTCGACCTGCGTGGCCAGCGACGTGAACATCACCGAGATCCGGTTGCCGTTCGCGCCCCGCTGCTCCTCGGTGCGCACGGAAACCGGGCAGGCGGCGACGAGCGACTGCTCGGGCACGCCGCCGCGGGAGGACAGGTAGCGGCGCAGCGCCCCACCGACCAGCGCCAGCACCACGTCGTTGACCGTGGTCCCCGCCGCTCGCTTGATCCGCTTGACCTCCTCGAGCGGCAGGCGACCGAAGGCCATCCGGCGGTGCGGGGTGATCGCCGTGTTCCAGGGGGTGCGGGGCGCGGTGAGGGGCAGCGCCCCGACCACCGCGTCGGGGTCGCGCCGCCGGCTGGCCAGCGTCCCCAGCGTGCGGGCCGTGGTGCCGAGCAGGGGCAGCAGGCCCAGCGTCTTGCGGGCCCGCGAGGCCACGGCGTGGGCCACGAGCTCCACCTCCGAGGGGATCGGCTCGGGGTCGCGGGCCTCGGGTGGCGCCACGTCGCGGCCCTCGGGCTCGAGGTCGAACAGGTTGACCATGAGCTCCGCGCCGGACACGCCGTCCACCGCGCAGTGGTGGACCTTGGCGATCAGCCCGATGTTGCCGTCGGCCAGCCCCTCCACCACGTACAGCTCCCACAGGGGCCGGCTGCGGTCGAGCGGCGTGCCGGCGATCTGGCTGGCCAGCTCGGCCAGCTCGGGGTAGCCGCCGGGGGCGGGCGCGCCGACCCGGCGGACGTGGTAGTCGAGGTCGAAGTCCGGGTCCTCCACCCACACGGGGTGGTGGAGGCGGAACGGGATCTGCACGACCCGGCGCCGGAACGGCGGCACGAGGTGGAGGCGAGAGGCGATGAAGTCGCGCACCCGGCCGAACTCGTAGCCCCCGGGCATCGACGACGGGTCGAAGATCGCCGTCATCGCGACGTGCAGGTGCATCGAGCGGGTCTCGAAGTAGAGAAAGGAGGCGTCCATGCCCGACAGGCGTTCCATGGCGAACCGTTGGGCGTGCCGGTGCGCTTCACCTGCCGGGTTGGCACACTGGCCGGATGTCCTGGGCGTTGCTGGCCTTTGGCGTGCTGACCATCGTCAACGCTCTGAACGCGCTCGCCCCTCGCCGGGGCCCGCTCCTCGTGTGGGCCTGGAGCTTCCTCGCGTCGTGGTTCGTCATCGAGCTGGCCTGGCACCACCTCGTGGTCGGCGTGGCCGTCGTCGCCGCCCTCGTGGCGGGCGGGGCGCTCGACCACCCCGCCGGCGTGGTGGGGCTGGCGCTCACCGCGATCGCCCTGGCGATCCTCCTGGGCATCGCCTGGTCCACCCGCCGGACGGTGGTGACCGTGCAGGGCGTGCTCGAGGAGCTCGAGCCCGGACCCGACGCACCCCGGTTCTCCCGGGCCTCGGTGGTCGTCCCGTTCCTGATGGGGCGACGCCGCGGGGTGCGGACCCGACGCAACGTGCCCTACGCCCGCGTCGCGGGCCAGGTGCTGCGCCTCGACGTCACCGAGCCCAGCGCGCCCGCCCCCGGCGGTGGGGACCGGCGCCCCGCCATCGTGCAGGTCCACGGTGGCGCCTGGGTGCTCGGCGACAAGCGGGAGCAGGGGCTGCCCCTGCTCCGGCACCTCGCCGCCCAGGGCTGGGTGGGGGTCAACGCGAACTACCGGCTCAGCCCCGCGGCCACGTTCCCGGATCACCTGGTGGACGTGAAGCGGGCCATCGCCTGGACCCGCGAGCACGCGGACGAGCTCGGCATCGACCCGGACTTCGTCTGCGTCACCGGCGGCTCCGCCGGCGGGCACCTCGCCGCGCTGGTGGCGCTCACCGCCGAGGACCGCTCGCTCCAGCCCGGCTTCGAGGAGGCCGACACGTCGGTGGCCGCCGCGGTGCCGTTCTACGGCGTCTACGACTTCACGCCCAGCGGGGCCTTCGGGGCCGACCTGGCGATCTTCCGGCGCCTGCTGGAGCCCTACGTCGTGAAGGCGTTCGTGGACGAGGAGCCCGAGCGTTTCGTGGCCGCATCGCCGCTGCACCGCGTCCACCCGGGCGCTCCGCCGTTCTTCGTGATCCACGGCGACCGGGACACGCTGGCCCCGGTGGAGGACGCCCGAGCGTTCGTCGAGCGCCTGCGGGCGGTGTCCCGCCAGCCGGTCCTCTACGCCGAGATGCAGGGCGCCCAGCACGCCTTCGAGGTGGTCCCCTCGCCTCGCTCCGCCCGGGTGATCGAAGGCGTGGAGCGCTTCCTCACCACCCTGTGGGAGCGGCACCTCGCCGGGCGGTCGCCCTCAGAGGCGCAGCTGGAGGAGGCGCTCACCGACTAATGGGTGCCGGCCGGCTTCCGTGGGAGGCTGGTCCTCGAGCGGTTTCCGGGTGAGCACTTCCGCCGACGGCACCGTTGAGTGCTGGCGTCAGACCGTGCCCCCGGGGGGCTTCTTGGGAGTCCGTGATCACGGCAGGTGGGATGACGTGCCGCTTGGAGCACCAGATCCATTAGTCAGCCGGCCCGGGTTCCTTGCTCGTGTTCTGCCAGCGGCATCCGGGAGGTTC
>DATGRC010000107.1:0-3323 GCA_035303865.1 Acidimicrobiales bacterium | reverse complement strand
GGGGTCCGTCGACGGCGCCGGGCACGGCGAGAGCCTACGACGGTTGGGTCAGCGACCGGTCGAGGAGAGGTGCTGGTAGTCCTTGATCGAGGACCACCGACCGCCCCACCCCCACCCCACGGCGTCGACGGCGCGCACGAGCGCGTCGCCCTCGCGGATCTTGCCGAGCTCGGGCCGGGTGCGGTCGAGGTGGGCGGCCCCGGCGGCCGGGAGGACCTGCCCGCCGCCCACGTAGGGGTTCTGCACGGGGTTGACGTCGATGGCCCGCCCGTAGCTGTGCTCGGACCAGCCGGTGCCGCCGGTGACCCGCCGGCAGTTGAAGGCGGACGTGTTGTTGGCCGCCATCGAGCGGCCGTCGTCGCCGCCGTAGTCGTCGACGAGGCGCATCCGCTCGATCGGGAAGCGGTCCCGGTAGAGGCGCTCGAAGATGGTCCGCACGGCCGGCACGGCGTGGACGTGGACCACGAGCTCGCCGTCCACCGGCCGGCCGTGGAAGCCCCAGTGCCGGATCGTGAGGTGCCGCAGGTCGCTGAGCGGGACCGGGCAGCCCGGTCGCCACGACGACGCCATCCGGGCGGCGAGCCCGGCGTCGATCGTCCGGACCTCGAAGCGGAACGGGGGGACGGTCGGGGCGGGCACGGCCGGGCGGCCCTCGCTGCGCCACAGGAAGGCGGCGAGCTCGGCCCGGGTGACCGGTCCGTGGGGGGCGAAGCGGTCGCTGCCGCCGACGCCGGTGGTGATCCCCTGGCGGCGGGCCCACCCCACCGCCGCCGAGTACCACCGGCCCGGGGGGACGTCGACGAAGCCCGACCCCGGCGCCGACGGGCTCCCCGCGAGGCGCCACAGGAACGTGACCGCCTCGGCCCGGGTGACCGGTCGGGCGGGGTGGAACTCGGCGCGGCCCCCCACCCCGGTGGTGAGCCCCTCGTGGAGCAGCCACGCCACCGCCGGCTCGTAGTAGGTGCCGGCCGGCACGTCGACGAGCACGAGGGGCCCACCGGCGTCGGCACGGCCGGGCGAGGCTGGCAGGACCGCCGCAGCGGCACCGAGCAGGAGCGCGAGGAGCGCCCGCGCGACCCCGGTGCAGCGACGACGGCGGGTGATCGGCACGGCTCCTCCTCCTGCACGGCTCCGCCCCCCGTGGCCGACCGTACCCGGACCGGCGACGCCGCATGCCTCGCCGGCTAGGACGTGCCGGTGGCGGAGCCGAGCAGCACCTGGCGCACCTGGGCCACGTCGCGGCGGAGCTGGTCGACGAGCGCGTCGACGCCGTCGAAGCGGACCTCGTCGCGGATGCGAGCCACCACCCGCACGGCGGCGGCCTGGCCGTAGAGGTCGCCCTCGAAGTCGAGCACGTGCGCCTCGACGAGGCGCAGGCCGCTCTCGTCGTAGAAGGTCGGCCGCCGGCCGATGTTGATCGCCGCCGCCCGCTCCACCCCGTCGCCAGCCGTGAACCAGCCGCCGTACACGCCGTCGGCGGGCAGCGCGACGGCGCCGGGCACGGCGACGTTGGCGGTCGGGAACCCAATCGTGCGCCCTCGGGCGTCGCCGGGCTCCACCACGCCCCGCACCTCGTGCGGGCGGCCGAGCAGCGCGGCGGCGTCCTCCACCCGGCCCTCAGCCAGGGCGGCGCGCACGAGCGTCGACGAGATCGGCTCGCCGGTGGCGTCGTCGCGCTGCAGCGGCACGGTGACCACCCGCAGGCCCAGCGCCTCGGCCTGCGCCTCGAGGTGCTGGGCGTCGCCTCGGCGGCGATGGCCCGGGTGGAGGTCCTCGCCGCCGACGAGCGCGACGGCGCCGAGCCGGTCCACGAGCACCTCCCGGACGAAGCCCTCGGCCGGCTGGAGGGAGCGCCGCTCGTCGAGGCGCAGGACGTGCACGTGCTCGATCCCGCAGGCCGCGAGGAGCTCGATCCGGTGCGGCAGGTCGGTGAGCAGCCGGGGGATCGAGTCTGGGTCCACCACCGTGCGAGGGTGCCGGTCCGCGACGACGACCACGGCCGTGGCCCCCTCGGCGGCGGCGACGGCCCGCAGCTCGTCGAGGACGCGGACGTGGCCCCGGTGGACGCCGTCGAACACCCCGACGGCCACCGCGGTGGGGCCCAGGTCGAGCGGACCGGCGTCCTCGTGGTGCACGTGCATGCCCCGAACCTAGAGGCCGCGGCCGGGCGGCGGAGCGGTGCTCCCGCGGCGGCCGCACGCCGGGGCCCTACCCTCGTCGCGATGCTGCCGCTCCGTGACCTCAACCCCACGCGGCGGCCGGCGATCGTCACCTGGGCCCTGATCGCGGCCTGCGTGCTCGTCTACCTGTTCGTCCAGGAGCGACCCGGGGAGACCGACCTCGTCCGCACCGACGTGGGCGTGGTCGAGGTCGACCGCTCGCTGGCCTTCACGCTCGAGCACGCGGCCGTGCCCTGCGAGCTCACCCGGGCCCGACCGCTCAGCGTGCCCGAGGTGGTCGACACCTTCGTGGGCGGGGACACCACGGCGTGCCGGCCCGGCGACTCACGGCCGGCGCTGTTCCCCGACAAGCAGGTCTTCCTGGCCGCCGTGACCTCGATCTTCCTCCACGGCAGCGTGGCCCACCTGGCCGGCAACGTGCTGTTCCTGTGGGTGTTCGGCAACAACGTGGAGGACCGCTTCGGCCACGGCCGGTACCTGCTCTTCTACCTGGCCGCCGGCGTGGTGGCGGTGGCGGGCCACGTGATCGCCCAGCCGGACAGCTCGATCCCCGTGGTGGGCGCCTCGGGCGCCATCGCCGGGGCCATGGGGGCCTACCTCGTGCTGTTCCCTCGGGCGCCGGTGCGAACCCTGGTGATCTGGTTCATCCCGTTCGTGACGACGGTCTCCGCTCGCTGGCTGCTGTGGCTGTGGTTCATCAGCCAGTTCTTCACCGCGCCGGACGCGCCGGTGGTCTGGGTGGCCCACGCCGTCGGCTTCGCCTTCGGGGCGATCGTCACGCTGACGGTCCGCCCCCGACCGCCCCGGCCGCCTCGAGCGGTGGTGGTGCGACCCGGCCCCTGGTGACGCCGCCGCTCAGGCGGCGTCGGCGAAGCGGTACCAGCGGTGCTCGTCGAAGTCGTAGAGCTGGCAGGTGGCGAAGATCCGCCGCACCGTCGCCCACCGGAACCGGTAGGTCGTGATCTCGTCGCCGAAGCGGGCGGCCAGGTCGCTCGCCGCCTGGCGGAGCCGGTAGAAGGGGATGCGGGTGTCCACGTGGTGTGGGGTGTGAACGAGGATGCTGTGGGTCAGGCGCTCCCACAGCCACGAGCAGCGGATCGTGATCGACGACCGCAGCTGCCCGTCGACGGCGCTCCACTCCCG
>DATGRC010000106.1:0-14843 GCA_035303865.1 Acidimicrobiales bacterium | reverse complement strand
CGAGGCCCGCCGCAACGCCCGGGTCCGCTCGGCCATCGAGTGGGTGGCCGTCGTCGTCGGCGCCCTCGTGGTCGCGCTCGTCGTCAAGACGTTCCTGTTCCAGGCCTTCTACATCCCGTCGGCCTCGATGGAGCCCACGCTCAAGAAGGGCGACCGGGTCCTCGTCAACAAGCTCAGCTACGACCTCCACGACGTGAACCGCGGCGACGTCGTCGTGTTCGAGCTCCCGCCCGGCGAGGTGGGCCCCGACGGCATCAAGGACCTCATCAAGCGCGTCATCGGCCTCCCCGGGGACGTGATCGAGACCCGCGACGGCCACGTGTACATCAACGATCGCCGCCTCGAGGAGCCCTACCTCGCCGAGGGGACGATCACCGGCGACCCCAGCGCCGGCAACAACCCCGGCATCGAGCGCCAGACCGTTCCCGAGGGGATGGTGTTCGTCATGGGGGACAACCGGGCCAACTCCCACGACAGCCGCTACCAGGACCGGGGCCCGATCCCCATCGACAGCATCGTCGGCCGCGCCTTCGTCATCGTCTGGCCGATCAGTTCGATCGGCGGGCTGTAGGTCGTCGCCGGCGCGGGCTGCGGCGACGCGGAGGGGACGCCTACGAGGGCGCGGCGGCCGCCTGCGCCAGGGCGTCGACCATGCGGTCGACGTGGTCGCTGTAGACGGCGTCGACGCCCTTGTCGAGGGCCTCGGCGAGGGTGCGCTCGTGCTGGGCGTCCCAGGCGAAGCAGAGCACCCCGAAGCGGTGGAACAGCGTCGTGAGCCCACCGGTCCACTCGGTGTGGTGGAGGTTGACGGCGTCGATGCCGGCGTCGGCCAGCTCCGCCGCCCGGCGCTCCGGACCGCTCGGCATCGTCCCGATCGCCGTGGAGTCCACGAGGCGCACGTCCGGGCACCGCTGGCGCCACGACGCCACCAGCTCCCAGTCGTGGTGGCACAGCCACAGGCGCCGCACGGCGTCGTCGCCGACGGCGCGGGCCACCCGCAGCACCTCCTCGAAGGCGTCCGGATCCTTCACGTCGAGGGAGAGGTCCACCACGCCGACGTCGTCGTAGAGCTCACCGAGCGTGGGGATGTGCTCCGGGAGCTCGGCCCGGGGCAGCGTGCGGATCGGGACCTTCCGGAGGCCCCGGCGGACCACGCCGTCGTGGTCGAGGACGGCCTGGCCGTCGGCGGTGATCCACACGTCGCTCTCGAGCCCCGTGGCCCCGAGGCGCAGGGCCAGGCGGAAGGCCTCGAGCGTGTTCTCCGGGGCGTGGGCCCGGGCGCCTCGGTGGGCGAAGCCGATCGGCGGGCGGCGGAGGGAGGGGAGCCGGGTGGGCACGACGGCTCATTGTGGCAGACGTCGCTCAAGGCCGGCCCCGGGGTGGTCGATGACCAGACCAGGAACATCGAGAGACCTCGGAGGGTCGGGCGATCACCATGGCGACGGTCATCAAGGCGAGCTGCCAGGACTGCGGAGACGTCGAGCTCGGCGTGGGCGACCTGCGCGTGCGCATCTGCAGCGTGGACGAGCTGAGCACCTACGTGTTCCGCTGCCCGGCCTGCCGGATGTCGGTCGTGAAGCCCGCCGAGCCCCGCGTCGTCGACCTCCTCGTCGCCTCCGGCGTGCGCCTCGAGCACTGGGACCCGCCCGCCGAGCTGTTCGAGCCCCACCCCGGCGAGCCGCTCACCCACGACGACCTGATCGACTTCCACCGGCTGCTCGAGCAGCCCGACTGGTTCGAGCGCCTCACCGCTGACGACGCCAGGTAGCGTCGGGGCCATGTCGCTCCTCTGGGCGGTGCCCCCCGTGGCCGTGGCCGTCGCCACCGTGCTGCTCCTCGTCCAGCTGCGGGCCATCCAGGGCGCGGCCGACGACCTCGCCGTCCAGCTGCGGCGCCTCGACGAGGTGCGCGGCGCGGTGGCGGCCGTCCGGGCCGACGGCCACCGCGCCCGCGAGCAGCTCCGGCGCCTGCGGGAGCGCTGAACCGGCTCGTCGGTACACTCGCCCCATGTTCAACATCGGCGGTGGCGAGGCCCTGGTCATCGCGCTCATCGCCCTGATCGTCCTCGGGCCGCAGCGGCTGCCGGACGCGGCGCGCCAGGTCGGACGGGCCATGGGCGAGCTCCGCCGGCTCTCCAGCGGGTTCCAGACCGAGCTCAAGGCCGCGTTCGAGGAGGCCGAGCGGGACCAGGCGGCACCGCCGCCCCGAGACGTGCTGGCCGACGAGGCGCGCCCCACCGCCCGCCGCGACGGCGAGGGTCGCGCCGCTCGCCGCCCCCGCCGGCGCACCCCGCTGCGGGCCGATCCCGTGGCTGACGACGAGGCCTCCGCGCCGCCTCGATGAGCCAGGGGGCCGCACCCGACGACCAGAGCCGGATGACCCTCGTGGAGCACCTCACGGAGCTCCGCAACCGGGTCATCAAGTGCGTGATCGCCGTCGCCGTCGGCATGGTGGTCGCCTTCGTGCTCTACCCGCAGATCTTCGACTTCCTCATCGCCCCCTACAAGGCGATCGCCGAGGAGCGGAACACGATCGGCGACGGCCAGCTCCTCATCCTCGACCCGCTCGAGGGCTTCGGGGTGCGGATGCGCCTCGCCATGTACGGCGGCATCGCCATCGCCATGCCGGTCATCCTCTGGCAGATCTGGCGGTTCGTCACCCCGGGGCTCTACCCCCACGAGAAGCGCTACGCCGTCCCGTTCGTGGTCAGCGCGCTCGTGCTGTTCGTCCTCGGCGCCGCCCTCGCCTACTACACGCTGCCCCGAGCGCTCGACTTCCTCGTCCGCATCGGTGGGGACGACCTCGTCACCGCGTTCGCGCCCGGCAAGTACTTCTCGCTGATTACCTACATGATGCTGGCCTTCGGGATCGGCTTCGAGTTCCCGATCCTGCTGATCTTCCTGCAGATGGCCGGCATCGTCTCCGCAGCCGCCCTGCGCAGCTTCCGGCGCTACGCGATCGTGGGGATCACGATCCTGGTCGCCGTCATCACCCCCTCCGGCGACCCGATCAGCCTCCTCATGCTCTCGGTGCCGATGGTGGTGTTCTACGAGGCGTCGATCATCGCCGGGCGAGTGATCGAGCGGCGGCGGGCGGCTGACGAGGCCTGGTGATGGCGGACCGAGCCAGCCTCCTCGCCGGGTACGACTTCGCGCTGGACCCGTTCCAGGAGCGCGCCATCGACGCCCTCGACGAGGGCCGATCCGTGCTCGTGGCCGCCCCGACCGGCTCCGGCAAGACGGTGGTGGCCGAGTACGCCGTCGCCTCCGCCCTGGCGGAGGGGGCCAAGGCCTTCTACACGACGCCGATCAAGGCGCTGTCGAACCAGAAGTACACCGACCTCGCCCGCCGCCACGGTCCGGACGCCGTGGGGCTCCTCACCGGCGACAACGCCATCAACCCGGGCGCCCCGGTCGTCGTGATGACGACCGAGGTGCTCCGCAACATGGTGTACGCCGCCTCGCCGCTCCTCGACGGGCTCCGCTACGTGGTGCTCGACGAGGTCCACTACCTGCAGGACGCCTACCGGGGCCCCGTCTGGGAGGAGGTGATCATCCACCTCGACCCCACGGTGCGCCTGGTGTGCCTGTCGGCCACCGTCTCCAACGCGGAGGAGCTGGCCGAGTGGATCACCACGGTGCGCGGCCCCACCGACACCGTCATCGAGGAGCGCCGCCCGGTCGAGCTCCAGAACCTGTACTGCGTGGGGGACAAGACGAGCGACCGGCTCCACCTGCTGCCCACCCTGGTCGACGGCCGCCCCAACCCGGAGGCGTCCCGACTCGACGACGAGGCGCTGCGAGCCCGGCGCGGCCCGCCCCGGGGCCGCCCCCGCCGCCGCTTCTACACGCCCCGGCGCATCGAGGTCATCGACCTCCTCGAGGACGCTGGGATGCTCCCGGCCATCGTCTTCATCTTCAGCCGACGGGCCTGCGACGAGGCCCGCGACGCCTGCCTCGACGCCGGGCTGCGGCTCACCGAGCCCGCGGAGCGAGCCCGGGTGCGCGAGATCGTCGACGAGCGCACCGCCAGCCTCACCGACGCCGACCTCGCCGTGCTCGACTTCGACCGGTTCCTGGCCGGCCTCGAGGCGGGCGTCGCCGCCCACCACGCCGGCATGGTCCCGCCGTTCAAGGAGGCGGTGGAGGCGTGCTTCGTGGAGGGCCTCACCAAGGTGGTGTTCGCCACCGAGACCCTGGCCCTCGGGGTGAACATGCCCGCCCGCTCCGTCGTGATCGAGCGCCTGACCAAGTTCTCGGGGGAGCGCCGCGAGCTCCTCACCCCGGGGGAGTACACCCAGCTGACCGGGCGGGCCGGTCGCCGCGGGATCGACGAGATCGGCTACGCGATCGTCCTGTGGTCGCCGTTCGTGCCGTTCGAGCAGGTGGCGGCGCTGGCGTCGAGCCGCACCTACGCGCTGCGCTCCGCCTTCCGGCCCACGTACAACATGGCCGCCAACCTCGTGCAGCGCTACGAGCCCCGCCAGGCCCACCACCTGCTCAACCTGTCCTTCGCCCAGTACCAGGCCGACCGGGCCGTCGTCCGCCTCGAGGCCCGCATCGAGCGCCAGGAGCGGCGGCTGACCCGCCTGCGCCGGGAGGCCACCTGCGAGCGCGGCGACGTGGAGGAGTACCGGGCGCTGCGGGCCGCCGCCCGCGAGGCGCGCGCGGCGCGCTCGGCGCTGGACCGGGACCGGCTGCTCGCCGCGCTGACCCGCCTCGCCCCCGGCGACGTGCTCGTCCTCGACGGGGTCCGCCACGCCGTGCTCAGCGTGGCCTTCCGCAAGGCCAGCCCCCGCCTCCACCTCGTCGACGAGCGCAGCAAGCCCCGCACCCTCACCGTCGACGAGCTGCGCGAGGAGCCTCACGCGGTCGGCAGCGTGGCGCTGCCCGTCCCGTACAACCCCAACAACCGCGCCTTCCAGCACGAGCTGGCCCGCTCGCTGCGGCGGGCCCGGCTGCACCCCGGGCGGCGTCGCCGGGGCGCCTCCGAGCAGTCGGCCGACCCCTCGCTCGGGCACCCGGTGGCCGACTGCCCCGACCGCGACGCCCACCTGCGGGCCGCGGCCCAGGCGGAGCGGGCCGAGCGCGAGCTGGCCGACCTGCGCCGCCAGGTGCGAGGCCGCACCGAGTCCCTGGCCCGGCGCTTCGACCGGGTGCTGCGCCTCCTCGAGGCGTGGGGGCACCTCGACGGCTGGGCCCTCACCCCGCGCGGGCAGGTCCTGGCCGGCACGTTCCACGAGTGCGACCTGCTGGTGGCCGAGGCCATCGCCAGTGGGCTGCTCGACGAGCTCGACACCCCCTCGCTCGCCGCGCTCGTGTCGTGCTTCACCTACGAGCACCGTGGCCGGGACCGCCCACCGCCACCCCGGTTCCCGTCCTCCACCGTGCGGGAGCGGTACCTGGCCCTCGACCGCCTCGCCGCGGACCTGAACGCCGACGAGGAGGAGGCGGGGCTGCCGCTCACCCGTCCGCCCGATCCCGGCTTCGTCCACCTCGCGCACGCCTGGGCGGACGGCCGCGGCTTGGCCAGCGTGCTGGAGGACGAGGAGCTCTCCGGCGGGGACTTCGTCCGCAACGTGAAGCAGCTCATCGACCTCCTCCGCGGCGTGGCCGAGGTGGCCCCGGTGCCGGCCACCGCAGCCCGGGCCCGCCAGGCCGCCGACGCCCTCCAGCGAGGCGTCGTCACCGCCACGTCAGCCCTCGAGGTGGACGTGGACCCCGAGGGCGGCGCAGGTGGGGAGCACGACCCCCGAGCCATCACGACGGAGCGGCCCGAGGGGGACGGCGGATGGTGATCCGCAAGGGCCAGCCGTGGGGCGAGCCGGGTCCGCTGCCGGACGAGGGCGTGGTCGTCCGCTCCGACGCCGAGGCTCGGGCCGTCGTCACCGAGGCCCGCCGGGCCGGGGCGCCGATCCCGCCGCTCGGCCTGCTCGGCGGCGACCTGTGCCGCACGCTGGGCGGCAGCGGCGACGAGGGCCGCCTCCGCTCCGAGCACGCCGTGCGCTTGCCGGTGGACCTCGGCGCGGTGCTGCTCGACGGTCGCCTCCACTGGTTCGTGGCCCACCTCGTCGCCCGCCGGTCCTGGTGGCGGGGCCGGATCGTGGCGGTGATGAACGCCCAGTACCTGGGGGCGTGGGACGTCGCGCCCCGCAGCCATCCCAACGACGGGCGGCTCGACGTCCTCGACGTCGACATGCCCTTCGGGCAGCGGCTCCTCGCCCGTCAGCGGCTGGCGGCCGGCACCCACGTGCCGCACCCGGACATCCAGCAGCGCCGGGTCGACGCCATCCAGGTGGAGCTGGACCGCCCTACGCCGGTGCACCTCGACGGGGAGCGGGTCGGCACGGCCCGTCACCTCAGCATCCGCACCGAGCCCGACGCCCTCGTCTGCGTGGTCTGAGCCCCGGGGTCAGCCGGGGCAGGGCGTGACCGGCAGCGACGCGGTGCGGGCGGCGACGTTGCCGGCCGCGTCGCGGGCGGTGACGGTGTAGGTGACCTCGTACGGGCCGGGATCCGTGAAGTCGCCGAAGGACGCCGTCCAGGTGCTCCCGGCCCGCACCATCGGTGCAGCCCCGGTCTCCGGCCCGGTCCAGGACAGCTCGACCGACGACGCGTCGGGCACCACCGCGGTGATCGTGGCCCGCAGCGGCTCCGACGGCCCGCACGACGTGACCAGCCGCAGCTCGGGCACCGACGAGGTCACCGAGACGATCGTCGGTGGGGTCGTGTCCGGCGGGGCGGTGCTGGGCGGTGCGGCCACCGGTGCGCTGGCGGTGGGGGGCGACCCCTGGGGCCCGGTGCTGGGGGCGGCGATCTCCGGCGCGGTCGTGGCCGGCGGCGCCGCGGCCGGCGCCACCGTGGTCGCGGTGCTCGAGGGACCGGGCTCGGGCGCGGCGCTGGTCGGCGCGATCGCGGGTGCCGTGGTGGTGCTGCCGTCGGTGGCGAGGAGGGTGGGTTCGTCGCCGCCGTCGACCACCACCGCCACCGTCAGGCCCCCGATGACCAGTGCTGCGGCTGCGGCGGCCCACCACCCTCGACGCCGGTGGGGGCGGGGGCCCGACGGGGCGGCGAAGCCGGCGTCGGTGAAGGCCACCGCCGCGCCGGTGGCGTCACCAGCCACCGCCGCCAGCACCCGATCGCGCAGCTCGGCCGGAGCCGGCACGAGCGGCGCGGCGGCGAGGAGCGCGGCGGGGGAGAGCACCGCGGCCCGGCGGGTGGTGCAGGTGTCGCAGCGGTCGACGTGGCGGGCCACCCGCTTGCGCAGCAGCGGGGTGAAGCGGCCGTCCCAGCCCTCGAGGATCCGGGCCAGCTCGTCGCACTCCTCCCGGCCGAGGCGGGCGATGAGCAGCGCACCGAGGGCCCGCTCCACCTGGTCGCGCAGCCGGCTCATCATCACGTACGAGGCGCTGAGGGACACGCCCATGGCGTCGGCCAGGTCCTGGCCCTCCAGCCCTTGACGGAGGCTGAGGTCGAGGAGCGCCTGGTCCCGCTCACCGAGGCCCGCGGCGGCCGACCAGACGAGCTCGCGGAGCTCTTCGGCGCTGGTGCCGCCGTCGAGGTCCACCTCCACCGCCCTCATGTCGTCGACCTCGTCGGTGAGCTCGACGCGGCTGCGCCGGCGGGCCCGGCGCAGCGCCTCGTGCCGGCAGATCGAGTACAGCCAGGGGCGCAGCCGCGACGGGTCGCGCAGCTGGTGCAGGTTGCGGGCCGCGGCGATGAACGCATCGTGCAGCGCGTCGGCCGCCTCGTCGCGGTCGCGCAGCAGGCGGTGGCAGTGGTCGTGGAGCCGATCGGCGTACCGGTCGTAGATGCGCGCCCAAGCCGTGCCGTCGCCGCTCCGGGCGGCCTCGACCAGCGCTGCGTCGTCCATGGATCGCACACGGGACCTCCTCCTCGTCGCTACAGGTAGGAGGCACCGACGCCGCGCATCCTTGCAGAGATCGCGGCCGTCGCGGAGGTCCTACGGTGGGGCCATGGACGCCTGGATCCTCGACGAGTCGCCCGGCCGCTACCGGTGGGGGTCGATCGCCGATCCCGAGGTCGGCCCGGGCGACGTGGCCGTCGCGCCGGTGGCCAGCGCGCTCAACCACATGGACCTGTGGCTCACCCGGGGCCGGCCCCGGCCGGCGCTGCCCCACGTGCCCGGCTGCGACGTCGCCGGGCGGGTGGCCGCCGTGGGCTCTGAGGTGACCGGCTGGTCGGTCGGCGACGAGGTGGTCGTGAACCCGGCGGTGGCCCCGATCGAGGCGGTCGTGGCGCTGGGCGACGACGCACCGCTCGGGCGGGGCTTCCAGATCCTCGGCGAGCAGCGCTGGGGCGGGCACGGCGGGCTCGTCGTCGTGCCCGCCCGCAACGTGGTGCGCCGGCCCGCCGGGCGCTCCTGGGAGGAGTGCGCCGCGTACCCCCTCGCCACCCTCACCGCCTGGCGGATGCTGCGCCGGGCCCGGCTGGCGGCAGGGGAGCGGTGCCTCATCGTCGGCATCGGCGGCGGGGTCAGCACCGCCGCCCTCCACCTCGCCGTGCGCATGGGGGCCGAGGTGCACGTCACCTCCCGGGACCCGGCGAAGGGCGAGGCAGCCCTGGCCCTCGGCGCCGTGGCCGCCTACGACTCGGCCGCCGACTGGCCGGTGAAGGCCGACGTGGTCGTCGAGAGCGTCGGCCCGGCCACCTGGGACCGCTCGGTGAGCGCGCTGGTCCCCGGCGGGCGCCTCGTCGTGTGCGGGGGCACCTCGGGGACCGAGGTGTCCGTCAACCTGCCCCGCCTGTTCTTCAAGCAGATCGAGATCATCGGCTCCACGATGGGCAGCTACGAGGAGTTCGCCCAGGTGACCCGCCTCATCGAGCAGGGGCTGCCCGTCACCGTCGACGAGGTGCACGACCTCGCCGACTACCCGACGGCGCTCGAGCGGCTCGAGGCGGGCCAGCAGCTCGGCAAGATCGTGCTTCGGCACGGGTCCTGAGGAGGCAGGCCATGGACCTCGACGAGCTCAAGGCCCGGCTGCGGGAGGAGGTGGAGGCCCGCCGCGAGCTCCTCCTCGACGTCTCCCACCAGATCCACGAGAACCCCGAGACCAACTACGAGGAGCGCTTCGCCCACGACCTGCTGGCGGGGGTCCTCGAGGCGGCCGGCCTGGCCGTCGAGCGCTCCGCCCACGGGGTCGACACCGCCTTCGCCGCCCGCGCCGGGAGCCGGGGGCCGCTCGTCGCCGTGCTCTGCGAGTACGACGCCCTGCCGGGGATCGGCCACGCCTGCGGGCACAACATCATCGCCGCCGCCGGCCTCGGCGCCGGCCTGGCCGCTGCGGCGCTGGCCGAGGAGGCCAGCGGCCGGGTGCTCGTGCTCGGCACGCCGGCCGAGGAGGGCGGCGGCGGCAAGATCGCGCTCATCCGAGCGGGCGCCCTCGACGGGGTCGACGCGGCCCTCATGGTCCACCCGGCCGGGGCCGAGCTGACGCGCATCGACGCCATCGCCGTGCAGGAGGTGTTCGCCACCTACCACGGGCGCGCCGCCCACGCCGCCGCCGCTCCCCACGAGGGGCGCAACGCGCTCGACGCCGCCGTGCTCGGCTACAGCGCGGTGGCCGCGCTGCGCCAGCACATCCGACCCACCGAGCGGATCCACGGGATCGTGGCGGAGGGCGGCGACAAGCCCAACGTCGTGCCGGCCCGGGCCCGCACCGAGTGGATGGTCCGCTCCGACAGCATCAGCACCCTGGCCGAGCTGAAGCCCCGGGTCGAGGCGGCGCTGCGAGCGGGAGCGGCCGCCACCGGCTGCGACGTGGACCTCGAGTGGAAGGACGTCGTCTACGCCGACCTGCTGGACAACCAGGCGCTGCTCTCGCGCTACGTGGTCAACGCCCGCGCCCTCGGGCGCGACCCCAGGGAGCCCGGCCCGGACCGTCGGGTGGTGGGCAGCACCGACATGGGCAACGTCAGCTACGCCGTCCCCGCCATCCACCCGATGGTCCAGGCCGCGCCCGACGGCACCGCCATCCACACCGCCGAGTTCGAGCGCGCCGCCTGCGGCCCCGAGGGCGATCGGGCGGTGCTCGACGGGGCCGTCGCCATGGCCTGGACGGTGGCCGACGTCTGGCTCGGCGACGGGGTGCTCGACGCCGTGCGGGACGAGTTCGCCGCCACGATGGCCCGGGTCGGCGAGGCCGCCCGGCGATCCGCGACCTCGGGGTGAGCCGGGCGTACGCTCTGGGTCCCCGCTCGCCGTCAGGGACCGCCGGATGACCGTCTACATCGCCGAGGAGTTCACCGCTGACGAGGCCGACGTCCTCCGGCGGTACTTCACGAACCTGGACGGACCGGTCTTCGCGCTGGTCAACCTGCCCGAAGTGGTCAAGGGGGCGCTCTTCGCCCGGTACTCCCGCAGCTCGAAGAGCCTGCGGCGGCTGTTCCTCGACGAGTTCGTGGGCGATCTCGACATCAGCGGCGACACCACGATCGACGCCACCGTCGGGCTCCGGCGGGCCGAGGAGCTCTACGACCGGGTGTTCTTCGAGTACGGCGACGACTCCGTGGCCCAGCTGGGCGGCGTCCACCTGGCCTGCGAGCAGGCCTCCAACCTGCTCACGAAGGTGCTCGAGTGGGGCCGGCTCATGTCGTACCTGGAGCAGTCCACCCGGTACATCGCCTACGACACCCGCCTCGGCGGGCGGTTCCGGTACTACCGGGACCCAGAGGTGCTCAGCTCGAACCTCGGGCTCCGCTACATCGGCGACATGGACCGGCTCTTCGACGCGTACGCCGAGCTGGTGCCGCTCATGGCCGACTTCTTCCGGGAGCGCTTCCCGAAGGACCCGTCGGACTCGGACTTCGTGTACCGGCAGGCCATCCGGGCCAAGGCCTTCGACGCGGTGCGCGGCATCCTCCCCGCCGCGTCGCTGTCCAACGTGGGCATCTACGGCACCGGACAGGGCTACGAGGCGCTGCTACTGCGCATGCGGGCCCACCCGCTGCCCGAGGCCCGGGCCTACGCGGAGCTCATGCTCACCGAGCTGCGCAAGGTGATCCCGAGCTTCCTCAAGCGCGTCGACCTCGACGACCGCGGCGTGGCCTGGAGCGAGTACCTCGCCCGCACCCGCGACGCGGTGGCTGAGGTAGCGGCCCGGATCTTCCCCGAGGGCGAGGGCTCGGCCCCCGCCCCGCCCGACGGCGGCGAGCCGTCGGTCGAGCTGCTCGACTGGGATCCCGACGCCGAGGTGAAGGTCGTCGCCTCGATCCTGTACCCGCACATCTCGGTCAGCGAGGCCACCATCGAGCAGCGGGTCCGGGAGATGACCACCGAGGAGCGCCTCGAGGTGCTGCGGGCCTACGTGGGGGAGCGGGCCAACCGCCGCCACAAGCCGGGACGGGCCTTCGAGCGGCCGTTCTACCGCTTCGACGTGCTGGCGGACTACGGCGCGTTCCGGGACCTGCAGCGGCACCGGATGCTCACGATCGAGTGGCAGCCGCTCAGCCCCCGCCACGGCTACACGAAGCCCGAGGCGGTGGACCTGGCCGGCTGCGGCGCCCGCTTCGACGAGGCGATGGAGCGCTCGGCCGCCCTCCACGACGCGCTCGTCGAGCGCTTCCCGGCCCAGGCCCCCTACGCGGTCTCCCTCGCCTACCGGATCCGCTTCTACCTCCACCTGAACGCCCGGGAGGCGATGCACCTCCTCGAGCTGCGCACCACCCCGCAGGGCCACCCCGCCTACCGGGTGGTCGGCCAGGAGATGCACCGGCTCATCGCCGAGAAGGCCGGGCACCGGGCGATCGCCGAGGCGATGCGCTTCGTCGACCACTCGCCCGAGCCGAGCCTCGAGCGCCTCGACGCCGAGCGCCGGGCCGAGGCTCGCCGCCGGTCCCGGTAGCCGCCGACCCCCGTCGAACCCCCGGGCCTCGACGGGGCCGCGGCGTCGCGGCCGCGCCCCGGGGATCGCCGTCGCTGTTGCTGGTGTTGCGCACGGGGAGAACGGGGCTTGTGAGGCTCGTGAGGCCGCGGTAGGTTGCCGCCCACGGCGGGCGGAGGACCCGGAGGATCCCCATGCGCGCCCATCGAACCCTCGCCGCCACGGCAGCCGTCGTCTCGCTGGCCCTCCTGTCCATGCTGGGCACCGGCACCCACACGGTGCGCCCCGGCGAGACCCTGGCCGGGATCGCCGCTCGCTACGGCACGACCACGAAGGCGATCGCCGACGCCAACGGGATCGAGAACCCGAACCTCATCATCGCCGGATCCCGGCTCGCCATCCCCGGCGGCGGGGCCAGCTCGGGCTCCTCTGCGGGCCGCTACACCGTGGTGCGAGGCGACACCCTCGGTCGCATCGCCGCCGCCCACGGCACCACCATCGCCGCGCTCGTCGAGGCCAACGGGATTACGAACCCGAACCTCATCCGGGTGGGCCAGGTCCTGACCGTCCCCACCGGCAGCAGCGGGGGCACCGGCGGCGGGGGAGCCGCCCCCAAGGCCCCGGCCGGCGGCGCCACCCACCACGTCGTCCAGAAGGGCGACACGATCTCGAAGATCGCGGCTCGCTACGGCATCAGCCAGCAGCAGCTGATCGACGCCAACGGGCTCACGGGCGGCGTCGTCTACCTCGGGCAGCGCCTCAGCCTCGTCCCGGGCCCGGCCGCGCCGAGCGCGCCGGCGGCGGGCGGCAGCACCCACACCGTCGCGGCGGGGGAGACGCTCTCCACGATCGCTCGCCGCTACGGCACCACGATCAAGGCCATCGCGTCGGCCAACGGCATCAGCGACCCCAACCGCATCCGGGCCGGGCAGCGGCTCGCGATCCCCGCCAGCAGCGGCGGCAGCACCACGCTGCGCTGCCCGGTGCAGGGCGGCGCCACGCTCATGAACGACTGGGGCTTCCCCCGCTCCGGCGGTCGCTTCCACGAGGGCAACGACCTGTTCGCACCTCGGGGCACGCCGGTGGTGGCCGTGGTGAGCGGCACCGCCACCCAGACGACCGGCCGCCTCGGCGGCAACCAGGTGAAGCTGGTCGGCGACGACGGGGCCACCTACCACTACACCCACCTGCACAGCTTCGGGAAGGCGGGCCGGGTGGCGGCGGGCGACGTGATCGGCACGGTCGGCAACACGGGCAACGCGGCCGGGGGCCCCACCCACCTCCACTTCGAGATCCACGCCCGCGGGTCGGCAGTGAACCCCTACCCGCTCATCGCGCCGCACTGCTGACGGCGCGCCCGCCACGGCCTCGCGTGGCGGCGGTCACACCGGGAGGAGTCGGAGGGCCCGACGGCGAACCACTGCGGGCGCCGTCTGGACCAACCGTCACACCCTGCACCGCCGCACCGAGGAGGATCCGCTGGACGCCGTCATCTCGCTTCGGGACGTCACCAAGTCGTTCGGGTCCCACACCGTCCTGAAGGACATCAGCTTCGACATCCCGCGCGGGCAGATCACGGCGGTCATGGGCCCGTCCGGCACCGGCAAGTCGGTGCTCCTGAAGAACATCATCGGCCTGCTGCGCCCCGACCGGGGCGAGATCTGGGTGGACGGCGAGGAGACCGTCCGGATGGGCGAGCGGGACCTCTACCGCGTCCGCCGCAAGTTCGGCGTCCTCTTCCAGGACGGTGCGCTGTTCGGGTCGATGAACCTCTACGACAACATCGCCTTCCCGCTGCGCGAGCACACCCGCAAGAGCGAGCGGGAGATCCGCGAGATCGTCCTGTCGAAGGCCGAGATGGTCGGCCTCCTGGACCACCTGAAGAAGTACCCCGGCGAGGTCTCCGGCGGCATGAAGAAGCGGGCCGGCCTGGCCCGGGCTCTCGCCATGGACCCCGAGATCATCCTCTTCGACGAGCCCGACTCCGGCCTCGACCCGGTGCGGGTCTCCTACCTTGACGAGCTGGTCCGCATGATCCAGGAGGAGACCGGCGCCACCTTCGTCATCATCACCCACAACATCGCCTCGGTGATGCGCACGTCGGACTACATCGCCGTGCTCTACCGGGCCGGGCTGGTGAAGTTCGCCTCCAAGGAGGAGATGCGCACCACCGACCACCCGATCATCCGCCAGTTCCTGGCCGGCCGGGCGCTCGGCCCCATCGGGATGGACGAGCTGGCCACCGAGCAGAGCGAGATCGAGCGGGATCTGGTCGCCCGGGAGGTGGCCCGCATGGGTGAGCCCGCGGACGACGAGATCCTCACCGTCTGATGGCCCTGCCCGAGGGCGACGCATGATCGGCAAGGTCCAGTTCCTGCTCCGCGAGACCGGCAACCTCTTCGCCATCTCGCTCGAGGGGCTCCGCAAGACCCCCGACGTGCGCATGTGGTGGAAGGAGTACCTCCGCCAGTGCTGGTTCATCGCCAAGGTGACGAGCATCCCGGTGGTGCTGATCTCAATCCCCTTCGGCGCGGTGATCGCCCTGCACGTCGGCGCCTTCTCCCGCCAGCTCGGCGCCGAGTCCACCACCGGCGCGGCGATGGTCCTGGCCATCGTCCGCGAGGCCGCCCCGGTGGCCACCGCCCTGCTGATCGCCGGCGCCGGCGGCTCGGCGATGACCGCCGACCTCGGGGCCCGCAAGATCCGTGACGAGCTGGCGGCGATGGAGGTGATGTCGGTCAACCCGGTGCACCGCCTCGTCACCCCCCGCCTCTGGGCGGCCAGCACCGTCGGGGTGATGCTCGTGTCGCTCGTGTCCGTGGCCGGCATCGCCGGCGGCTACTTCTTCAACGTCGTCATCCAGAAGGTCACGCCCGGCGCCTACTTCCAGGGCTTCACCTCGCTGGTGCAGCTCCCCGACCTCTACTCCTCGCTGGCCAAGGCGTGGGTGTTCGGGTTCATCGCGGCGATGGTCGCCTGCTACAAGGGCATCTACGCCAAG
>DATGRC010000105.1:0-5261 GCA_035303865.1 Acidimicrobiales bacterium | reverse complement strand
GCGGGGCGCGCCGTCCGCTGCGGAGGAGTCGCTCAGCCGCACGCCCGCTTCACGTACGGGTAGGGGTTGACGTTGCCGCCCCCACCCGGCGACACCTCGAAGTGGAGGTGCGGGATGCCGGCGGCGTTGCCGCTGTCGCCGACGTAGCCGATGACGGTGCCGGCCTCGACCCACCCCGCGCCGACGTTCTCGTACGCCGAGAGGTGCGTGCCGTAGTACGTGTTGCCGTTGTCGCCGTAGACGTACCAGGAGAGGCCGCCCAGGCTGGTCGAGCGGTGCTCGACCCGACCGCTGACCGGGGCGACCGTGGGCGTGCCGATGGACGCCATCATGTCGACGCCCTTGTGGGAGCGGCCGCCGGAGCGCGCCGCGCCCCAGGTGTCGGAGAACGACACCGGGCCGGCGACCGGGCAGAACATGATCCCGGCCTCGATCTTGCGCCGGCGGGCCTCCTCGGCCGCCCGCAGGGCCTCCTCGAGCTCGCGGGCCTCCTTGGCCTCCTGGAGCGCCGCGGCGATCTCGGCCTGCCGGGCGGCGACGTCGGGATCGGAGGTGTCGGCCTGCAGGGACTGGTCGCGCAGCGCGGCCTCGACCGCGGCGACGAACTCGGCCTGGGCGCTGAGCGACGCCTCGAGGTCGGCGAGGCGGGCCTCGGCCTCGCTGCGGGCGGTGGCGGCCGCGTTGCGGGCCTCCTCCTGCTCGGCCTTCAGGACCTCGTAGTCGGCGAGCGCCTCCTGCAGCTCGGTGAGCGAGGCCGCGTGGCGGTCGGTCTCCATGTCGAGGATCGCCCGCTTGACCGTGGCGTCCACGGTCGAGTCGGCGGTGAGCACCTCGAGCGCGGACTCCGACGGCGGGTTGATGAAGGCCTGCACGACGACCTCGTCGCTCGCGACCTCGGTCTCCTCGATCCGCAGCTCGGTGTCGTTCAGCGCGGCGTCCGCGCTGGCGAGCGCCGCGGTGGCCTCCGCCACGGCCTCCTCGGCCTCGCGGTAGGCGGCGAGCTGCTCGCTGACCTCGGTGTTGAGCTCGTCGAGGGCGGCGTCGACCGCGTCGGCGTCGGTGGAGACGAGGACGTCGACGTCGTCGACGCTCCACTCGGTCTGCGGGCCCCGCTCCTCGTCGTCGTCGGGGCCCGTCTGCCCGGGCCCGCTGGGGGTCGCCGACGCGCTCGGCGTCGCGGCGAGCGCGGCGACGAGGAGACCGGCAACCCAGCTCCGGACGACCTTGCTGTGGACGCCCACCAACCCTCCCTCGGAGGTACGTGCGTTCGGACCCTGACGGCGGCAGGGACGGACGGTGCGGCGAAACCGTAACAAAGCGAGCTCGCGCGGTCACCACCACGCTTCGCGCGGTAGCCCGCAGCGGCCTCGGCGGTGGCCCAAAACGAACTTGACGCCATGTTCATGTCGAGGTAGCGTGAAGGCCGCTGGGGAGCTGAGGGGGAGCACATGCCGTCGAGAGGACCGACCACCACGCTCGCTGCGAGGGGTGCCGGAGCCGGGCACACCCAGGCATCGGTGCCCGGCCGCTCGACGGGACGGAGGGCCCCCTGAGCACCGGTCGTGGTGTGGGGGTGGGGAGTCCCTTCCCGCCCCGCCCCCGCCCACTACCCTCCTGACGTGGACATCGAGGTCGATCCCGTGCCCAATGGCGCCGACGGCCAGCTGCGTGCCGGCGCGGCCGCCGGGGGTCGCATCCTCACCGCGCGTGGTCGTCGCACGCGCGCCGCGCTGGTCGAGGCGGCCCGCCAGGTGTTCGCCGAGACGCCCTTCGCCGACGTCCGCATCGTCGACATCACCGCCCGGGCCGGCGTCGCCAACGGCACCTTCTACACGTACTTCGACGCCAAGGAGGAGATCTTCCGCGAGGTGGCGGCCGAGGTGCTCGACGCCATGCTGCGGGCGCCGCGGCGCGACCCCGACAACACCGAGGGCGACCCGATCCGCGACATCGAGTACGCCAGCCGGGCCTACTTCCAGGTCGTCGTCGACAACGCCGTGGTGGCGCGGTCGATCGAGCAGGTGGCGCCGGCCGACCCCGAGGTGGCGGGCGCCCGGCGCTCGACCATCGTCGGCGCGATCAAGCGGGCCGACCGGTGGATCCGCCGGCTCCAGGAGCAGGGGGTCTGCGACGGGATCGACCCCTGGACCACCGCCGTCGCGCTGCAGACCATGACCATCCGGGTCGCCTACGACCACCTGCTGCCGCAGGCCGGGGGCGACCCCGTCGACGTCGACGCCATGGCCCGCACGGTCAGCCGCATCTGGGCCCGCACGGTCGGGCTCGAGCGGGTGGAACCCGACCGTTGACCGGGGCGCCCGCGCGCCGCGGCGGCCGGGGCCGTCACCTGATCGTCACCTCGTCGACGAGCCGCGGCTGCGGCGGACGGCCCGCGGGCCGGATGTGCGGGTCGGTGTGCGCCCCGTCGGGTACGGCCCGCCACCGCCGGCGGGGGACCGACCGGTCGATGCCGACGGCGTGCACGGTCAGTGAGCCGTCACGGGCCACGTGGAGGCGGACGAAGTTCTTCCACCCCGTGATGCGGGCCGCGGCGAAGGCCTCGTTGGCGTGGGCCCGCAGCCCGGGCAGCCCGATGGCCGCGGCGAGGTAGAGGCCGACGACGACCGACCCGACGACGCCGCCGACCACGAGGCAGAAGACGCTCGCCACCGTGCCGAACACCCAGGCCTCCGCCGCCCCGGAGAACCGGTCGGCGACCGACGCCGCGAGCGTGATCGCCGCGAGGATCACCGTCGCCATGGCCACGACGTGCATCGCCAGGTGGGCGGCACCCATGACCACCCGGGCGAGGGCGCGCAGGGTCGGGCGCCGTACCCACGGCGGCGCCTCGGCGAAGCCGGCCAGCGCCACGAGCAGGAGGATCAGCGCGCCGGCGGACACCGGGTTGCGGAAGATGCCGCCGGCCGTGTCGGTCCAGCCCCAGTCCTCGGCGGCCGCGGCGAACCCGGCCGGGCCACGGTCGAGGGTGCGCAGGCCGAACTGCACGGCCCACAGCCCCATGAGGTGCACGGCGCCGGGGACGACGACGAAGCTCGGGTTCCGCAGCGGCAGCAGCAGCGCGGCCAGCGACAGCAGGCGCGACCGCCGCGCGCTCGGGTAGCGGGCCGAGAGCCGGTACTCGGTCGTGTCCCCCGGGTCGTCGGGGTCGACGCTGATCGGCGCCCGTGCCGGCAGCTGGTGGGTGGGGTGCAGGAACGCGCCGCCGCCCCCCGCGGTGATCTTGTGCGTGGGACCGACCTCGTCGTCGTCGCCCTCGTGGGTGTAGCGGGCGTAGTGGTGCCGGTCCCCCGCCAGCGTGAGCTTCAGCTCGATGCCCCGGGGGCGCAGCAGCGTCCGCTCGAGGTAGGCGAGGTTGCGGTAGGCGTGGGGCTCGGTCTCGAGGCGGGTCCAGCTCGGGACCGCCGTGGCCAGCACGAGCCGGTCGCCCGGCTGCGCGAGGTCGTAGGCCACGTGGGTGAAGAAGTCGAGCTGCGGCTCGTCGATGAGGGCGTCCGACTGGATGTCGACACCCCACAGCCACCAGCGGTGCGGTAGCTGCACGGCGAAGTAACTCCGGGTCTGGTGGCTGCGCCAGCCGCCGAGCCAGCGGTGCTGGCCGAACTGGCGCAGGAAGCCGGTCAGGCCGTCGTACCAGTCGTGGTTCCCCGGCACCGCGTAGACCGTCGGGTGCTCGGGCGACCGGGGCCCGGGGTCGGTCCACGGCAGCGCCGCCCGCCACGGCCCCTCGAGCCGGTTCTCGTAGCCCGACGTGCTGGCGACCGGGTAGACCTCGTCGCCGCCGAGGACGAGGATGTCGCCCCGGGGCAGCTCGAGCTCGGCGCCGTCGTCGCCGACCACGCGCAGGCGGGGCCGGGCCACCGTGGTGGCGACCGTGGCGGTGGCGGCGAACCCGTCGCCCGTGTCGGCCACGTAGTCGATCCACACCTCGTCCCAGCCGGCGTAGCGGCGGTCGGCCTCGACCGGGCGAGACGCCTGCAGCTCGCGCTTGTCGAGGAACGACCCGAAGACGGTGGTGACCCCGGCGTGGAGCCCGGTGACCGCGAGCACCCCGGGGCTGAACCAGCGGGTCGCCGGCATGCGCTCGAAGCCGAGCTCGCGGGGGCTGAGGTCGCGCGGCCGGGACGGTGGCCCGGCCGCGCTGCTCAACCGGTGACGCCGCGGCCGGACGTCGGGCACGCGCTGCTCGGTGGTCACCGCCGCCTCCCCTCGATCGCCCCCGGCCGAGCGGTCCGCCTCAGTAGGGCCACGCCCAGTCGCGCACGAACGGGGCGTCCTCGCCCCGCAGCCGGGTGTGGTCCCGGGCCTCGATGCGCCGGGCCACCATCTCGGCCCGCAGCTCGACGGCCTCGGTGCCCAGCGACGGCACCCGGTCGATGACGTCGATCACCAGGTGGAACCGGTCGAGGTCGTTGAGCATGACCATGTCGAAGGGCGTCGTGGTCGTGCCCTTCTCCTTGTAGCCCCGCACGTGCAGGTTGCCGTGGTTGGTGCGGCGGTAGGTCAGCTGGTGGATCAGCGACGGGTAGCCGTGCCAGGCGAACACGATCGGCTTGTCGCGGGTGAACACCGCGTCGAAGTCCGTGTCGCTCAGTCCGTGCGGGTGCTCGGACGGCGGCTGCAGGCGCATGACGTCGACGACGTTGACGACCCGCACCTTCAGCGACGGCAGGTGGCGGCGCAGCAGGTCGGCGGCCGCCAGCGTCTCGAGCGTCGGGACGTCGCCGCAGCAGGCGAGCACGACGTCGGGCTCGTCGCCCGCGGCCACGGCCGGTGACGACGCCCAGTCCCAGGGGCCGACGCCGGCGCGGCAGTGGGCGTTGGCGGCGTCCATGTCGAGCCAGGTCGGCATCTCGTTCTTCCCGGCCACGACGACGTTCACGTAGTCCTGCGAGCGCAGGCAGTGGTTCATGATCGACAGCAGCGTGTTGGCGTCCGGCGGCAGGTAGATCCGGATCACCGCCGGGTCCTTGTTGGCCACGATGTCGAGGAAGCCGGGGTCCTGGTGCGAGAAGCCGTTGTGGTCCTGGCGCCACACGTGGCTCGAGAGCAGGTAGTTGAACGACGGCACCGGCTCCCGCCACGGGAGCTGCCGGGCGACCGCCAGCCACTTGGCGTGCTGGTTGAACATCGAGTCGACGATGTGGGTGAAGGCCTCGTAGCAGTTGAACAGCCCGTGGCGGCCGGTGAGCGTGTAGCCCTCGAGCCAGCCCTGGCACAGGTGCTCGGACAGGACC
The DNA here is from genome assembly GCA_035303865.1 of Acidimicrobiales bacterium. Lineage (GTDB taxonomy): Bacteria > Actinomycetota > Acidimicrobiia > Acidimicrobiales > VFJN01 > VFJN01. The sequence continues at coordinate 6 of DATGRC010000105.1, read as the reverse complement.
TCCATC
>DATGRC010000104.1:0-8389 GCA_035303865.1 Acidimicrobiales bacterium | reverse complement strand
CGCACGACACCACGCCGGCCGCCGACGGCTTCCGCATGCCCGGCGAGTTCGAGCCCCACCGCGGCACGTGGCTCGTCTGGCCCGAGCGCACCGACAACTGGCGCCTCGGCGCCAAGCCGGCGCAGGAGGCCTTCGCCCAGGTGGCGGAGGCGATCGCCGAGACCGAGCAGGTGACGATGGCGGTGTCGCACCGCCAGTACGACCACTGCCGGGACGTGTTGTCGCCGCGCATCCGCGTCGTCGAGATGTCGAACGACGACTCCTGGATGCGCGACATCGGGCCCACCTTCGTGGTCGACGACCGCGGCGGGCTGCGCGGCGTCGACTGGCGGTTCAACGCCTGGGGCGGGCTCGTCGACGGCCTCTACTTCCCGTGGGACAAGGACGACGCCGTCGCCCGCAAGGTCCTCGAGATCGAGGGCGCCGACCGCTACCGGGCGCCGATCGTCCTCGAGGGCGGGTCGATCCACACCGACGGGGAGGGCACGCTCTTCGTCACCGAGGAGTGCCTCCTCAGCCCGGGCCGCAACCCCGAGCTCACCAAGGACGAGATCGACCGGTACCTGCGGGAGTACACGGGGACGGAGAAGGTGATCTGGCTCGGCCGGGGCGTCTACAACGACGAGACCAACGGCCACGTCGACAACCTCATCAACGTGGTCCGGCCCGGCCTCGTGCTGCTCACCTGGACCGACGACGAGGACGACCCGCAGCACGAGATCTCGCTCGACGCCCGGCGTCGCCTCGAGGCGGCGACCGACGCCCGCGGGCGCGACATCGAGGTGTGGACCCTGCCGTCGCCCGGCCCGATCCTCATCACCGAGGAGGAGTCCCGAGGCGTCGACGCCGTGGAGGGCACGCTCCCCCGCCTGCCCGGTGACCGGCTGGCCGGCTCCTACGCCAACGCCTACGTCTGCAACGGCCGGGTGATCCTGCCGCTCCTCGACGAGCGCTACGACGACGAGGCCCGGGAGATCTACGCCAAGGCCTTCCCCGACCGGGAGGTCGTCGGCATCCCGGCCCGGGAGATCCTCCTCGGCGGCGGCAACATCCACTGCATCACCCAGCAGGTGCCGCTCGGCGCCCCGAGGGGCTGAGCGATGCGCCTCGTCGTGGCCCTGGGTGGCAACGCCCTGCTGCGCCGGGGTGAGCCGATGCGCCCGGAGGTGCAGCGGGCGAACGTCCGCACCGCCTGCCGGGCGCTGGCCCCGGTGGCGATGACCCACGAGCTCGTCGTCTCCCACGGCAACGGACCGCAGGTGGGGCTCCTCGCGCTGCAGAGCAGCGCCTGGTCGCCCGAGGAGGCGTCGCCGCTCGACGTGCTCGGCGCCGCCACCGAGGGCTGGATCGGCTACCTGATCGAGCAGGAGCTCGCGAACCTCCTCCCGCCCGAGCAGGAGCTGGCCACGGTCCTCACGATGGTGGAGGTCGACCCGGACGACCCCGCCTTCGCCGACCCGACGAAGCCGATCGGGCCCGTCTACACGGCGGAGGAGGCGGCGCGGCTGGCCCGGGAGAAGGGCTGGGCGATGAAGCCCGACGGGGCCCACCACCGGCGGGTCGTGCCGTCCCCGGAGCCGAAGCGGATCCTCGAGCTGGCGACGATCCGGCTCCTCGTCGACCACGGCTGCGTCGTGATCTGCGCGGGCGGCGGCGGCATCCCCACCGTCGTCGAGCCGGAGTCGCAGCGGCTCGTGGGGGTAGAGGCGGTGATCGACAAGGACCGGGCCAGCGCCCTGCTCGCCCGCCTGCTCGACGCCGACCTGTTCGTGATGGCCACCGACGTGGACGGCGTGTACCTCGACTGGGGCACCCCGCAGGCCCGTCGCCTCGACCAGGTGACGCCCGACGAGCTCGAGCGCCACGCGTTCGCGGCCGGGTCGATGGGCCCGAAGGTGGAGGCGGCCTGCGCCTTCGTGCGGGCCACCGGCCACCGGGCCGCGATCGGTGCCCTCGAGGACCTGCCCGGCATCATCGCCGGCACCGCCGGCACCAGCGTCGTCCCCGCGGCCCGACCTGCCGAGCACGCCCCGGGACACCCCGCCGACCGGCCCGACCACGAGCCCACCCCGCTCGCAACCCGCACCTGAAGCGCCGCGTCCCTGCGGCACGTAGGTGCGCTGCCGCGGTCGGGTGCGAGCGCCCGGGAGACGCGCCGGGAGGGGTGTCTCAGCCCGGGCGTAGGGTGAGCGGGGTGACCGCTGTCGTCTCCAGCCAGGCGTCGCTGTTCGACCCGCTCGAGCTGGGTGGCGTCGCGCTGGACACCTCGCTCGTGCCCGGCGTGGGGCTGCACCCGGCGGTCGCCGCCTGGTTCCGGCGGCGGTTCCCGGAGGGCCCCACCCCCGCCCAGGCGGCTGCCTGGCCGGCGATCGCCGCCGGGGACCACGTGCTCCTGGCCGCCCCCACCGGCTCCGGCAAGACCCTGGCCGGGTTCCTCATGGCCATCAACCGGCTCTACGTGGCCCACGCCCGGGGCGAGCCGATCACCGGCACCCGGGTCGTGTACGTGTCGCCGCTCAAGGCGCTGGCCGTGGACATCGCCGAGAACCTCGACCGGCCCCTCGCCGAGATCGCCCACACGGCCCGGGCGATGGGCCTGTCCGCGCCGGAGCTCACGATCGGGGTCCGCACCGGCGACACCACCGCCAGCGAGCGGGCGGCGATGGCCCGCACGCCCCGCACCTTCGTCGTCACCACGCCCGAGTCGCTCTACCTGCTCGTCACCTCGGCCCGCAGCCGGGCCGGCCTGCGCGACGTGCAGACGGTGATCGTCGACGAGATCCACGCCCTCGCCCGGGACAAGCGGGGCAGCCACCTCGCGCTCACGCTCGAGCGACTGGCCCACGTGTGCGCCGCCGACCCGGCCCGGGTGGGCCTGTCGGCCACGCAGAAGCCGATCGACCGGGTGGCGGCGCTCCTCGTCGGCACCCGCGCCCGGCCCGACGGGTCGCCCGCCTGCACGATCGTCGACGTCGGCCACCGTCGCGCCCTCGACGTCGCCATCGAGCTGCCCGACGGCGAGCTCGAGGCCGTCGCCTCCGCCGCCCAGATGGGCAGCGTGCTCGACCGCATCGCCGACCTCGTCCTCGAGCACCGCACCACGATCGTGTTCGTCAACACCCGCCGCCTGGCCGAGCGCCTCGCCCACGAGCTCGGCGAGCGGCTCCGCAGCCGAGCCGAGGCGCTCGGCGCGGCCGACGGCGCGCCCGCCGGGCAGGGGCTGGACGACGTCGTCGCCGCCCACCACGGGAGCCTGTCGAAGGACCGTCGGCTCCGGGTGGAGGCCCGGCTGCGCGCCGGCGAGCTGCGGGCCCTCGTCGCCACCGCCTCCCTGGAGCTCGGGATCGACATCGGCCCGGTCGAGCTCGTCTGCCAGATCGGCTCGCCCCGCTCGATCGCCACGTTCCTCCAGCGGGTCGGCCGCTCCAACCACACCCGCAGCGGCACCCCCAAGGGCCGTCTCTACCCGCTCACCCGCGACGAGCTCGTCGAGTGCACCGCCCTGCTCGCCGCCGTGCGGGCCGGCCGGCTCGACGCCGTGGAGCTTCCGGAGGCGCCGCTCGACATCCTCGCCCAGCAGATCGTCGCCGAGACGGCGGCCGAGGAGTGGCGGGCCGACGCGCTCTTCGAGCTCGTCACCCGGGCCCACCCGTACCGGCACCTCTCCCGCGCGGCGTTCGACGAGGTGCTCGACCTCGTCGCCGACGGGATCGAGACCGGACGGGGCCGCCGGGCCGCCTACGTGCACTACGACCGCGTGAACGGCGAGCTGCGGGCCCGCAAGGGGGCTCGCCTGGCCGCGCTCCAGAACGGGGGCGCCATCCCCGAGCTGGGGGACTTCCGGGTCGTGGCCGAGCCCGACGACACCTTCATCGGCACCGTCAACGAGGACTGGGCCACCGAGTCGATGGCCGGCGACGTGTTCATCCTCGGCACCCACCGGTGGCAGATCCGCCAGGTCACCGCCGGCGAGGTGCGGGTGGTCGACGCCGGTGACAAGCACCCCACGATCCCGTTCTGGCTGGGGGAGGCGCCGGCTCGCACCGCCGAGCTGAGCGAGGAGGTGGCCCGGATCCGCTCGCTCGTGGAGCGGGCCATCGTGGACGACGACCTCGCCCGCGCCGTCGACGAGCTCGTCGAGCTGGCCGGCGTGGCGCGCGACGCGGCGGCCACGATCGTCACCTACCTGGCCGCCGGCCGAGCCGTCCTCGGGGTGATGCCCACCCAGGAGGACCTCGTCATCGAGCGGTTCTTCGACGAGACCGGCGGCATGCAGCTCGTCGTCCACTCGCCCTACGGCGGGCGGCTCAACCGGGCGCTCGGCTACGCCCTGCGCAAGCGGTTCTGCGCCGGCTTCAACTTCGAGCTGCAGGCCAGCGCCAACGACGACGCCGTCGTCATCTCGCTCGGCCCCCACCACTCGTTCCCGCTCTCCGACGTCCCGCGCTTCCTCAACCCGGGCAACATCCGGGCCACGCTCCAGCAGGCCGTGCTCGACCAGCCGGTCTTCCAGAGCCGCTGGCGGGGGAACCTCAACCGGGCGCTCATCGTGCTGCGCCAGCGGGGCGGCAAGCGGGTGCCGCCGGCGTTCCAGCGCATGCAGAGCGACGACCTCCTCGCCGCCGTGTTCCCCGGCGCCGCCGCCTGCCAGGAGAACATCACCGGCCCGATCGAGGTGCCCGACCACCCGCTGCCCCGTCAGGCCATCCACGACACCCTCACCGAGGCCCTCGACTGCGACGGCCTCATCGAGCTGTGGGAGCGGGTCGCCGCCGGCGAGGTGCGCTGGCACTTCGTGGACTCCACCGAGCCGTCGCTGCTCGCCCACGAGATCCTCACCGCCCGCCCCTACGCCTTCCTCGACGACGCTGAGGCGATCGACCGGCGCACCAACGCGGTGCCGCTGCGCCGGGGGCTGCCCACGGAGATCACCGAGGCCGGCCGGATCACCCAGGAGGCGATCGACCGGGTCCGGGCCGAGATCGAGCCCGCCCCCACCACGCCCGACGAGCTCCACGACCTGCTCGCCATGCTCGTGCTCAGCCCCTGCCCACCGTGGGGCACGACGCCGAGTGCCGCCACCCCCGCTCTCCGCACCGACCCCGCCACCCCAAGCCGAGGCAATAGCGCCCATCAGCCCCAGGGCGAGGCAATGACGCCCGAATGCGGGCCTCATTGCCTCGACTCCCACGACGCGGGCGCCATTGCCTCGACATCCCGGATGGCGGAGGGTGCTGGCGCTGACGGGCGCTTCGGCCACGTGGGCTGCGACCAGTGCGTCCACGGACGCATCGACGCAGCGGGCTGGGCCGCGGGCGGCGGCGGGACGTGGGCTGTGCTGCTCGGGGCGCTGCAGGTGAAGGGGCGGGTGGCGTCGGTGGTGGGCGACGACGGGGTGGTGCGCTGGCACACCGTCGAGAACGCCGCGGCGGTGCGGGCGCTGCTCGAGGGCGTCGACGTCGACGGCACCACCGCGGAGGAGGCGGCCGCCCAGGTCCTGAAGGGCCACCTGGAGATCGCCTCGCCGCTCACCGCGGCGGACCTCGAGCGTCGCACGGGCCTGTCGCCCACCCGGGTGGCGGTCGGCCTGGCCATGCTCGAGTCACAGGGCTTCGCCCTGCAGGGCCGCTTCAGCGAGCGCGCGGTGGACGCGAGCGACGACCCGGCCGCCGTCGAGTGGGCGAGCCGCCGGCTGCTGGCCCGCATGCACAGCTACTCGCGGGCGCAGCGGCGCCGCCGGCACGAGCCGGTCAGCCCCGAGCAGCTGATGCGCTTCCTCGTGCAGTGGCACCACTGCACCGACGCCACCCGCCACCGCGGGCTCGACGGCCTCCACCGGGTGATCGCCCAGCTGCAGGGCTGGGAGACGGCGGTCGGCGCCTGGGAGACGCAGGTGCTGGCCCGGCGGGTTCGGAGCTACGAGCCGGCCTGGCTCGACCACCTGTGTCACCAGGGTGAGGTCACCTGGCTGCGCCTCTGCCCGCCGCCGGTGGACGACCCCGACCGCCGCCTGAACGGCGCCACCCGGGCCACGCCGGTGTCGCTCGTGCTGCGGGCCGACCTGCCGTGGCTGCTCGCCGCCCATCGCGGCGACGCCACGCCACCGGTGCCGAGCGTCGGCGCGGTGGCCGAGATCGTCGAGGTCCTCCGCGAGCGGGGCGCCTGCTTCGCCACCGAGCTGGCCGCCGCCAGCGGCCGGGTGCTGGCCGACGTGGAGGCCGCGCTGTGGGAGGGCATGGCCCGCGGGCTCCTCGCGTCCGACGGGTTCGAGCCGGTCCGAGCCCTGGCCACCGGCCGCAAGCAGGCCGCACCGCCGGTCACCCGCCTGTCGCGCATCCGCACCGGCGGCCGCCTGCGCCCCACGGAGACGGCCGGGCGCTGGTCGCTCGTGCCCCCGCCCGCCGAGGTGGACCGCGAGGAGCTGGCCGAGGCCCTCGCCGACCAGCTCCTCGAGCGGTGGGGCGTCGTGTTCTACGACCTCGTGGCCGCTGAGAACCTCGCCCTGCGCTGGCGGGACCTGCAGTGGGCCCTGCGCCGCATGGAGGACCGCGGCCTCGTGGCCGGCGGCCGCTTCGTGCGGGGCTTCGCCGGCGAGCAGTTCGCCCTCCCCCAGGCCGCGGAGGCGCTCCGGGCCATCCGCCGCTCGGACCCCTCCGGCCGCACCCTGACCCTGCCGGGCACGGACCCGCTCAACCTCACCGGCGTGGTCCTCCCCGGCCCGCGGGTCCCCGCCCGCGCCACCGAGTCCTTCGACCTCCCCGTCTGACCCCGCTCCCGGACGCGAGGCAATGCGTCCCGCCGCCGGGCGCCTGAGGCATGAGGTCCCACATGCGGGACCCATCGCCTCAGGCCCGCTCGGGTGGGACGCATTGCCTCGCGTCAGGAGGTCAGAGGTCGAGGAGGAGGCGGAGCGCCACGTCGAGGGCGTCGCCGGCCTCGGCGCCGACCTTCGTGCGCACCGCCTTCTTCACCGGGAGGACGAAGGTGCCGTTGCTCGGGAAGATCGACGTCCGCCACGTCGTCGACCCGACGGTCACCTCCACGCGCACCGACCCGAAGCCCCGGCGGATCCCCTCGGTGATGGCGGCGATCTCGTCGGCCTCGTCCTCCGGCAGCGTCACGAAGTGCCAGGTGCTGTCGTCGCGGGCGTCCCAAACCCATAGGGGCGCCGTGAACCGGTAGCGGTGCTCGCTCACCCGCTCACGATGGCACCCGATCGCTGACAGCCGGCGTCACCGACAGCCAGCGTCACCCCACGGGGGCTGGGCCCCACGAGAAGCTGCGGCGGTGCCGAGCGGCGGCGCTCAGCGCAGGCGGCTGGGGTCCACGGGGGGCCACGTGGTGCTCGCCCGACGGCCCGCGTCGCGGTGCGCCCCAGGTCGCCTCGCCTCGTGCTCGGCCAGGAGCGACCCGCGCCGTGGCCCCCGGTCACGGCCGCCCGGTACCCGTAGAGCGGTGGCCGGTCCGTGCGGCGGGCTCGGGCCGGTCACCGCCAGGGGGTCGGGTGCGGGCGGGCCCGATCCCCGCTGGCATGATCGGGCCGATGGCTGACGACGGTGCGCGCTGCCCCTGCGGGTCCGGTGCTGGCTACGAGGCCTGCTGCGGGCCGATCGTGGCCGGCGAGCGGCCGGCGCCGACCGCCGAGGCGCTGATGCGCTCCCGCTTCACCGCCTTCGCCCGGGGCGACGAGGCGCACCTGCTGCGGTCCTGGCACCCCTCGACCCGCCCGGCCCGCGTGACCTTCGTGCCCCGGCGCCGCTGGGTCCGCCTCGAGATCCTCGGCGTCGAGGGCGGCCAGCTCCTCGACCAGGAGGGCGAGGTGGAGTTCCAGGCCTTCTACGACCGGCGGGGCCGCCCCGGTGTGCTCCACGAGCTGAGCCGGTTCGTCCGCGACGACGAGGGCCGCTGGGTGTACCTCGGTCCGGTCCAGGCCGAGCTGGGCTGACGGACCGCCGCGAAGCCCCCGAGGGGCCCGGCCAGCGCACCGCTCGGTGCGGTGGGGTCAGGCCAGCCAGCGGGCGGGAGGCTCGTGCTCCTGCTTGATGACGAAGTACGACCCCCGGATGGTCCCCGCCAGCTTCGAGCGCTGACGGGCGAACTTGAACGAGCTGAGCTCCTCGGGGACGTCCATGCCGTCGGAGAGCTTGAACCCGACGGCGCGCTTGTCCCCCTCACCGAGCCCGTACAGGACGTTGATGGCGAGCCCGCTCTCGTAGAACACGTGGCCCCAGGCGATGCCAGGGACGTCGCAGACGGTGGCCTGCAAGGGCGGCGAGGCGATGACGATGCCGCGCTCCTGCTCGAGGATCTCGTGGGTCCAGTCGACGACGTCCTTCGCCTCCGCCGCCGGGTAGACGGTGAAGGTGTGGTCGTACTTGTTCTTGAAGTA